>DASVSA010000070.1:0-18851 GCA_036388335.1 Longimicrobium sp.
CTACGTCAGCAGTGGCACCGGCCCGGCGAGGCGCTCGCGGAGCGCGCCGGCGCCCAGCGCCAGGAGGGGGAGGATGGAGTCCGCGGCGATCTGGCGGCGCTCGGTGGTGAAGATGCGGAACGCGCGCGCCGTGTAGTACAGCTCGTCGGCCACGCGCGGGAGGTCGATGAGGCCCGAGCGGCCCTCGTCCTCCAGCCGCTGCACCGCGCCGTCGCGGCGCAGCAGGAGCAGCTCAAGCCCCAGCATGCGCGGCTTCTCCGGGTAGTCCACGAACACGCCGCCGTGGGGAAGGTCCAGCTCTTCGGCCAGGCGCAGCTCCAGCGCCTGGCGGAGCGCGCCGTCGTCGTAGAGCCACTCCTCGGCGGGAAGGCCGCGCAGCGCCTCCCCGGGAAGCTCCAGCGCGCGCTTGGGAAGGCGCCGCTCGCGCACCCCGGGGATCCACCGCTCCGCCACGCGCCGCGCCGCGGGATCTTCCGAGAGGCCGGCGCGCACCTCCAGAAGGGCCAGCAGCCGCTCGTCGGACTGGCCCACCAGCTCGTCCGGGCGCACCACGCCGCCATCCACCGCGTCCTGCACCAGCCGCTTGTAGAGCGCCGTGGCAGCGCGCACCGCGTGGTGCCAATACACGTTGCGGAACATCTGGTACTTGGCGAAGAGGAGCGACTCCAGCGCCGAGAGCCCCTTCTCGTGAACCCCCACCTGCAGCTGCCCCGTCTCCGGGTCGCGCAGCAGGGTGAGGGCGTGGAGGAGGCGGTCCACGTCCACCTCGCCGTACGGCACGCCCGTGAAGCGCGCGTCGCGGCGCAGGTACTCGATCTTGTCCAGGTCCAGCGACCCGGAGACCAGCCCCTGCAGCGGCGACTCCGAGCGCGCGCGGATCAGCGCCTCGATGCGCGCCGGGGCGTCGGGGGCCAGCGCCTCCAGCGCCTCGCGGATCCCCGGCGCGGCCAGGAAGCGCGCGGTGAGCGCCTCGTGGTGGCCGGGCACGCGCCCCTCGTCCAGCTCCTCCAGGGCGTGCGAGAAGGGGTAGTGGCCGATGTCGTGGAGGAGCCCCGCGAACGGGACCAGCGTGCAGTCCACCGGGTCCACCTCGCGCAGCTCGCCGCGCTCGCCCAGGATGGCGAGCGCCCAGCGCGCCAGGTGGTACACGCCCAGGGCGTGGTCGAAGCGCGTGTGGTTGGCGCCCGGGTACACCAGGTACGCCAGCCCCAGCTGGCGGATGTAGCGGAGGCGCTGGAAATCGGGCGTGTCGATGATCCGCAGCGCCGTGGGGTCCACGCGGATGGTGTTCCACAGGGGGTCGCGGACGACCTCGAACTCGTGCGGCGGATGCGGAGCGGATGGGCGCATGGGGAGCGAGTGTACCCCGCCGCCCGCGCTGGTGTCAAGCTGCGGGCCCGCTGGCCCGACATTTGAAAATACGCGGATCGTGCGGTGCTCACATCTCATCCGGCGCGGGCGGCGGAGTTTCCGCCCGGCGCCACGCCAACGATCCGGAAGCTTATGCCGTACCGCAGATTCGTGGATTCCCGGGGCAGGCCCTGGCGCGTGTGGGACGTGGTGCCCTCCCTGATCGACCGCCGTATCGCCGCGCGGCGGCTGCGCATGGCGAGGATCTTCCACGCGGACCGGCGCGTCCTCCCCACGCGGCGCATCGACCTGCAGCGCAGCCGCCTCTACTTCCCGCCCACGGAGACGGGGTGGCTCTGCTTCGAATCGGACGAGGCGCGGCTCCGCCTTCACCCCATCCCGCAGGGGTGGGCGCACGACAGCGACGCGGGCCTGGAGAAGCTCTGCAGGAAGGCCGACCCCGGGTCACCGTAAAAAGAGGGCTCACACAGAGACACAGAGGCACAGAGAAAGCATGCGCGCCCTCCTCGTCCTCCTGCTGCTCGCCGCCGCGGCCTCCGCGCAGAACCGCGCGGCGCCCGCGGCGGCAACCTCCAGCTGGGAAGCTACTTACAATGCGGCGGGCGAGGAGACGCGGCACGGCACCGTGAGCCGCACCTTCGCCTTCGCCACGCGGGGCACGGTGCCCATGCTGCTGGCGCAGGAGATCCGCGCGACGGTGCGCAACGACCGCGAGGGGGTGGATGGGCGGGTGCGCACCACGGCGTACGCGCGCACCGGCCGCGGCTACGGACGGGTGCTCTGGACGGTGGATGCGGCCGGGAGCGAGGCGGGGGTGGCGGACGATCTTTACTGGGTACAGGAGCCGGCGTGCTGCGCCACCCAGCCCACGCGCCGCTACTTCAGCCTGCGCACGGGCCGCCCCCTCTTCCACGCCACCAGCGCCGTCGCCGACCTCGCGAGCGACATGGACGAGCCGCGCCGCCGCGTCGCGTTCCTGAGCGCGAGCGGCACCGTGCAGTCGCCCGCGTTCCGTGGCGTGCGGGGCGCCATGGGCATCCTGCAGCTCATCGTGAACGACTCCATCCGCCAGCGCGTGCTCGTCACCACCACGGAGCCGGCCATGGAGATGGACGCGCCCCTCCTCGGCGTGATGGTCACTTCCGGTGGGCGGCGCCCCGTGAACACCGTCTGGATGCGCTTCTCGGATGGCCGGGAGGCGCGCATCCCCGTGACCGCCGCCGGCCTCGCGGTAAACGCCGCCACACTGCCACGGGGAATCGCGCTGAAGTGATCTCCGTGCCTCTGTGTCTCCGTGTGAGCCCTAGCCCCGTGAGTGCCGGTTGAAATCGTCCGTCACCTGGCGGAGGATGCGCTCCACCTGGTCGGGGGCGTGGGGGAAGAAGACGGTGTCCGAGAGCGAGTTGAGCGCCGAGCGCACGTCGCGGAAGCGGTCGGCCACGCGCAGGAAGACGTCGCCCACGCCGTGGCGGAGGGCCAGGCCGCTGGAGGCGGCGGAGCGGAAGCCGGCGGCGCCCATCTCGTCGTAGTAGGCGATGCCGGGCGCGCCGCGGCGCTGCACGCGGTGGGTGATGTACTCCGGGAAGACGCCCGCCAGCCAGAGCGCGAAGTTCCCCAGGTGCACGCGCAGCAGGAACTCGCGCTCGCCGTGCGCCTGCTCCAGCGCGGCCACGATGTCGGCCAGGTAGTAGAAGGGCTCGCCCTGGCCGCCGTCCACCCGGTGGGCCATCCCCGCCGTGCCGAACTCCAGCAGGAGGGCCGCGGTGTAGTCCGCCATCTGCCGGTCGGCGATCTCGCGCTGCAGCAGGGCGTGGCGGGCCAGGATGTAGAAGAAGAGCGGCGCCGGCGCGGGGCTCACCTGCCCCCGGTGCACCAGCGCGCGCAGCACGGCAGGGTCGTCCAGCAGCGCGTCCAGCCCCTGCTCCCGCAGGCGCTCCTCCCCGCCCGGCCCCACCAGCGAAAGCAGCAGCTCCGCCTCCCGCCGTCCGAACGATGCCCGCACGTTTGGCTTGATCATGGCGCTCCTCCACGAGGATGGGTCTCCACCATTCTACCACGCGCCACGCCCGCGGTGTTCCCGTGGCGCCCATGGAACGCCTGTCGTGCAACCGGAGTGCCGCCGGTCCCGCGCTTGCATCCGCCCGCGAAACACGGAAAATCCCCCGCACCGGAGCGCCGGATGGAGCTGGACCGCATTCCCCCGTCGTGGCGGCGCGCGCTGGCCGCCGAAGTGGAGCAGCCCTACTTCGCGGAGCTGCGCCGCTTCCTGGAGGAGGAGCGCCGCGCGAAGACCGTCTTCCCTCCGGAGGACGAGGTCTTCTCGCAGCTGGAGCTCACGCCGTACGACCGGGTGAAGGTGCTGATCCTGGGCCAGGACCCGTATCACGGGCCCAAGCAGGCGCACGGCCTTGCCTTCTCCGTGCGCCCGGGGGTGAGGCCGCCGCCGTCGCTGGCCAACGTGTTCAAGGAGCTCCACGACGACCAGGGGTGCGCCATCCCCAAACACGGCCACCTGGCGCACTGGGCGGAGCAGGGTGTGCTGCTGCTGAACGCGGTGCTCACCGTGCGCCGCCGCGAGCCCAACTCGCACAAGAACAAGGGGTGGGAGCGCTTCACCGACGCCATCATACGCGCGGTGAACGAGCGGGAGAACCGCGTGGTGTTCGTGCTCTGGGGCGCGTACGCGGGGAAGAAGGCGGAGCTGATCGATGAAGACCGGCACGTCATCCTGCGCTCCGCCCATCCGTCGCCCTACTCGGCGGACCGGGGGTTCTTTGGGAGCCGGCCGTTCTCGGCCGTGAACAAGGCACTGAAGGAGAGCGGGCAGGCACCGCTGGACTGGTGCCTGCCCGAGATCTGAACAGCGGGCCTCACACAGAGGCACGGAGGCACAGAGAATTCAGGCCGCGGTGAGCAGCACCGGGCGGCCGCGGGTGATGACGAGGGTGTGCTCGAAGTGGGCGGCGAGGCCGCCGTCAGCGGTGCGGAGGGTCCAGCCGTCGGGGTCTTCGACGACGCGGCCGGAGCGGGCGGCGACGATGGGCTCCACGGTGATGACCAGCCCGTCGGTCAGCACCTGGCGGGCGCGCCAGTCCCAGTGGTTGGGGACGCTGGGCTCCTCGTGGATCTTGCGGCCGATGCCGTGGCCGGCCAGGTCGCGCACCACCGCGAAGCCGTGGCGCTTCACCTCGTTCTCCACCGCGCGCCCGATGTCGGACACGCGGTTCCCCACGCGCGCCACCTCCATCGCCTTCTCGAACGCCGCGCGGGCGCACGCCGCCAGACGGCGCTTCTCGTCGGTCACGGGCGGCACGGGCACCGTGATGGCGGCGTCGGCGAAGTAGCCGTCCTTCTCGGCCACCACGTCCAGCTTCACCAGGTCGCCGGCGCGCACCACCCGCGGGCCGGGGATGCCGTGCACGGCCTCGTCGTTGATGCTGATGCAGCTGTCGCCCGGGAAGTTGTAGTCCAGGCGCGGGGCGTGGCGGGCGCCGTGGGCGGCCAGCACGCGCGCGGCCACCGCGTCCAGCCCGGCGGTGGTCACGCCCGGCTTCACCGCCCTGCGCATCTCCCGCAGCACCTCGCGGACGACCTTCCCCACCGCGCGCAGCCCTTCCCAGTCCCGCTCGTTGTCTACGGACATGCTCCCTCCCGGTGCCGGATCGCGTCCACCCTCGCCATCCAAAGTAACGGCGCCCCCGGCGCCCACACAGGTCCGCCGGAGCGGCACGTGGCACTTTCCGATGCACCGTGGTGTCAGAAACAGCGCGGCAGGTCCGTTCGATGAACGGGGCATGGACGGACGGGCCGTGCCGCGATACCACCGCAGCAGGAGGCGATCATGTTCCGAGTCCTCACCAGGAAGCGCAAGCGCGGGCTCTCGTCCACGCGCACCATCGCCCTCTCCGTGGGCGTCCACCTCCTCCTGGTCGCGCTGGTGGTGGCCCACTCCACGGCCACCCCGGTGGCTCCGGTCGAGACCGTGGACCGGGAGTTCGTGTTCCCTGAATCGGAGCCCGAAACCCCGCCGCCGCCGCCCGACGAGCCGGAGCAGCCGGACACGCCGCCGCCCCCCGTGCCGGGCGAGACGGTGGAGATCCCCGCGCCCACCACGGTGCCGGACGGGCTGCCGGAGGTAGACCCGAACGAGAAGCCGCTCACCCCCGCGGACGTCACGGGCGACGGGCGCCCGGGCGACTACATCGGCACGCCCCCGCCGGCCCCCACGCCGCCCACGGGCAGCGACGCCCCGCCCGCGCCCCTGCCGAGCTTCGGCGACTACGTGTACGAGACGGTGGAGGAGAAGCCGGTGCTGGACAATGCGCGGGACGTGGCGCGCCTGCTGGACCGCAACTACCCGTCGGCCCTCTCGGAGGCCGGCGTCACGGGCCAGGTGATGCTCGAGCTCGTCGTCGACGAGAACGGCCGGGTGCGCCCCGGCAGCATCCGCGTGGTCTCGGCCTCGCACGAGGAGTTCACGGCCGCCACCCTGCGCATCGCCGAGCGCATGCGCTTCCGCCCGGCCCGCGTGGACGACCGCCCCGTCGCCGTGAAGGTCACCCTCCCGATCGACTGGAAGACGAAGTAAGAAAAAGCTGGGCTCACACAGAGGCACAGAGGCACAGAGAACCTTCTTCTCCGTGCCTCTGTGTCTCTATGTGTGATCACTCGATCCGCCCGGTGGCGCAAACGAGCGGATCTCCTTGTGCCGCCAGCAGATCCGGTATTTATGCCCCCAGTGCCTGCCCGCGAACGGCTCGATTACCTTCGATTTCGAGGTACGTACACCTGAGCGGGGGAACGCCAATGTGTCTATGGAAAATGAGCGACGCCGAGAGCCGCTTCGCCGAAGTCGTGCGTCGCGCGCTGACCGAGGAACCGCAGCGCGTCTGGGGCGAGAACGGAGAGGCCGTGGTGGTGATGAGCTCTGCGGACTACGCGCATCTCGCCGCAGGGTGGGATGAGACCGGCATGCGGCGGAAGTCGTTCGCCGAGTTCCTCATGGACTCGCCGCTCACCCAGCTCGAGGAAGGTGAGTTTGAGGTAGTTCGATCGAAAGAGCCGGGCCGCGAAATCACCTTCTGACCTGGGCAGGCGTTGCAACCGTGCGCTTCCTCGTCGACACGAACGTCATTTCCGAGGCCCGGCGGGCACGTGAGGATCGGCGCGTCGCAGCATGGCTCGACGACTATCTCGCGCTCAGCGCAGTTACGTTCGGTGAGATCCAGGAAGGAATCATCCGGCTGGATGCCGGCGCTAAGCGCACTGCCCTGACCCGCTGGCTGGAGGACGAGTTGCCCGAGCGATTTGGCGACCGCGTACTGCCGGTGAACGTGGTGATCGCGAGGGAATGGGGACGCCTCGCCGGGGAAGGACGCCGCACCGGCCGGACCCTTCCGCCGGCTGACGGGCTACTCCTCGCCACCGCATCGATCCACGGGCTGGAGCTCGTCACCCGCAACGAGCGCGACCTCGCGGGCCGTGGTGTGCCGACCGTGAACCCCTGGACTTGGTGACAAAGGCACGGAGGCACAGAGAACAGCGGTGTTCTCCGTGCCTCTGTGTCTCTGTGTGAGCCCCTTATCTGGGAAGCACGAGCCGCGCGATGCACCCGCGGGCGTCGGGGCGGTTCTCGAGGGTGAGGGTGCCGCCGTGGGCCTCGGCGATCTGGCGGCTGAGGGCCAGGCCGATGCCCGTGCCGTTGCGCTTGGTGGTGAAGAAGGGGACGAACAGGTTGGCCGTGTTCGCCAGGCCCGGGCCGTCGTCCTCCACCCACACCTCCACGTTCTCGGCGTCGCCCGTCCAGCCCACGCGCACGCCGCCGCCCGTCTCCAGCGCCGCGTCGGTGGCGTTGCGCACGAGGTTGATGAGGAGCTGGTCGAGCTGGTCCGGGTCGGCGGGGACCTCCACGGGGGCGCCGGGGACGACGCGCACCGGGAGGCGCGTCTCCAGCCCCGCCGTGGCGGCCACCCAGGGGCCCACGTCCATGGGGCGGAGGGAGGGGGGCGGGAGGCGCGCCAGGCGGGCGTACTCGGCCATGAAGCGGCTCAGCGAGCGCGAGCGCCCGCTGATGATGGCCAGGCCGCCGCGCAGGTCCTCGCCCAGCTCGCCGGGGACTGAATCTTCATCCACCATCCCCTGCAGCGTGCCGGCGATGGACTGGATGGGGGCGAGCGAGTTGTTGATCTCGTGGCTCAGCACACGGATGAGGCGCTGCCACGCCTGCCGCTCTTCTTCGCGCAGCACGCGGCTCACGTCGGCCAGCACCAGGAGCTGGTGCGAGCGCCCGCCCTGCCGGAAGGGCCCGCGCCGTACCTCCCAGCGCCCCGTGCCGCCGGGGAAGGAGTGCTCCACCGTACGGGGCGACTCCCCCTCCAGGAACCCCTCCAGCTCCACCTCGTCGGCCGGGAAGCCCAGCAGGCGCTCGGCGGGGCGGTCCAGCAGGCGCTCGCCGGCGCGGTTGGCCAGCCGCACGCGCCCGTCGTCACCGATGGCGAAGACGGCGACGTCGATCTCGGCCATCACGCGGCGCAGCAGGGCCGTGGCCTCCATGGCGCCGATGCGCTGCTCGCGGAGCGTCTCGCCCAGCGCGTTGGCTTCCACCAGCGCCAGCCCCAGCGCGTCGTCTGGCCGGGCGCCGCGGGCGCGCAGGGAGAAGTCGCCCTCGCGCAGGGCGGCGAGGAGGTTGGAGAGGGTCTGCAGGGGGCGGATGGCGCGCTCCCTCACCATCCACGCGACGATCACCCAGAAGCCGCCGATGCCGATGGCGGCCGTCCACAGCGTGTCGCCGGCGTAGCCGCCGCGCCACAGGAGGAGGGCGGAGAGCGCGATCCCCGGGAACCCGGCCAGGAGCGCCAGGAAGAAGATCTGCGTCTGGTGCCGCATGCGGCGGCGCGGGAGCCTCAACGCGGGGGACGCCTCAGAGGAAAAAGGGTCTCACACAGAGGCACGGAGACACAGAGAGTCACAGCCCGAAGCGCTCCAGGCGGCGGTAGAGGGCGCTGCGGCTGAGGCCCAGGGCCTCGGCGGCCTGGCTGACGTTGCCGTCGAAGCGCTCCAGCGCCTTGCGGATGAGGAGGCGCTCGGCGTCTTCCAGGGACATCTCCTCCATGGCGACGGAGGCGGAGACACGGCCGCGGAGCGCCAGGTCCTCGGCGTCCACCTGCGGGCCGCCGGCCAGGAGCACGGCGCGCTCCACCGCGTGCTCCAGCTCGCGCACGTTGCCGGGCCAGGGGTAGGTGAGCATCGCCTTCATGGCGTCGGGCGAAAAGCCCTCCAGCGGCTTGCGGTACTGGGCGGCCGAGCGGCGCAGGAAGTGGTTGGCCAGGAGCGGGACGTCCTCGCGCCGCTCGCGCAGGGCGGGGAGGTGGATCTCCACGGTGTTGAGGCGGAAGAGGAGGTCTTCGCGGAAGCGGCCCTCCTTCACCACCTGCTCCACCTCCACGTTGGTGGCCGAGATCACCCGCACGTCCGCCTTGCGGGTGCGCGACGCGCCCACGCGCTGGAACTCGCCGCTCTGGAGGACGCGCAGGAGCTTGGCCTGCTGGTCGTGCGGCATGGTGCCGATCTCGTCCAGGAAGAGCGTGCCTCCATCGGCCAGCTCGAAGGCGCCCACGCGGTCGGAGCGGGCGTCGGTGAAGGCGCCCTTCACGTGGCCGAACAGCTCGCTCTCGAACACTCCCTCGGCGATGGCGCCCGCGTTGACCGTGACCAGCGCCTTGGGGGCGCGCGGCGACGAGGCGTGGAGCCAGCGCGCCACCACGTCCTTGCCCGTGCCGTGCTCGCCCGTGATGAGCACCGACGCGTCCGCGGGGCCCACGCGCTCCATCATGCGCAGCACGGGCTGCATGGCGCGCGACTCCGCGATCATCTGCGGGAGGCCGTCGCTGCGCAGGCGGCGGTTCTCCTGCTCCAGCCGCTGCGTCTGGCGCAGGGCGCGCCCCAGCTCCACCTGCGCGGCCAGGGTGGCCAGGAGGCGCTGGTTGTCCCACGGCTTCTCCACGTAGTCGCGGGCGCCGCGCCGCATGGCCTCCACCGCCCCCTCCACGCTCCCCCACGCCGTCATCACCACGATGGGGAGGTTGGGATCGGAGGCGCGGATCTGCGGGATCAGCTCCAGCCCCTCGCGCCCCGAGGTGGTGTCGCGGGCGTAGTTGAGGTCCATCAGCACCACGTCCAGCTCCTTCTCGCGCGCGGCGGCCAGCGCCGACGCGGGAGAGGTGGCCGTCTCGATCCCGTACCCCGCCCCTTTCAGGAGGAGGCGCAGGGCCTGGATGATGTCGGGCTGGTCGTCGGCGATCAGGATGCGCGGCGGCGCGGTGGGGTGCATGGGATGCTTGGAAAGTGGCGGAGCGGCCCGCGAGGGCGGGCCGCTGAATTGTAGCACGCTCGGGCGCGGACGGCAGTGTGTGGAAGTGCGTGAGTGCGTAAGTGCGTGAGTGCGTGAGTGCGTAAGTGCGTGAGTGCGCTTAACTGCAGCAAAACGCACTCACGCACTAACGCACTAACGCACTACTTCCCTGCCGCTGGAGCGCGATGCGGCCGTTGCCGGTGGAGATGCGGAGCTTGCGCCCGCCGCCGCCGATGGTGCCGCGCAGGCGGCCGGAGCCGATGCGGCCTACCGTCGTCACCGCGAAGGCGCTCTCGATGGAGCCGCTGCCGGTGGTGGCGTCCAGCTCCGCCCCGAAGTTCTCGGGGAGGACCACGGTGACGCTGCCGTTGCCGCTGCTGAAGGTCAGGTCGCCCTCCGAGCGCAGCGAGGCCATCGACACGCGGATGTCGCCGTTGCCGCTGGAGGCGGTGACGGGTCCGGCCGCCGTGGAGACGTCGATCCGCCCGTTGCCCGACGACGCGTTGACGGCGGAGCGCGCCCCCTGCACGCGGACGCTGCCGTTCCCCGACGAGGCGCTGACCTCGGTGGCTCCCTCGTCCACGCGCACGCTGCCGTTGCCGGAGGCGGCGCGCACCGCCGCCGTGGCGCCCGACACCGCCACGTCGCCGTTGCCGCTGCTGGCGCCGATCACCACACCGGCCGGCAGCTCCACCGTGAAGTCCGCCACCGCGCGTCGGCGCCCGCGATTGTTCTCGTTGCGGATGCCCTGCGGCGTGCAGTCAGCGTCCTCACCGAGCGCGCAGATGGTGACGTCCTGCCCGTCGCGGCGCAGCTCGAAGCGGATCTCCTCGTCGCCGCCGTTGGGGCGGCGCACCTGCCCACGCACGCGCGCCGTAGACCCCTGCGCGCGCGTCACGTTCACGTTCCCGCCGCCCGTCGCCACGCGCAGAGTGGCGCCCGCGGGGATGGCCCCGTTCCAATCGTAGCGGTCCTGCGCCGCGGACTGCGTGCCCGCCGCCATCATGACGGCCAGGGCGAGAAAGGGAAGCTTTTTCACGAGCGGTGCTCCGGAAGAAGGGGGATGCGGTCGGTCTCTCTGTGTCTCTGTGCCTCTGTGTGAGACCTCTTCACTCGGACCTCAGCGCCACCATGGGATCCACGCGGGCGGCGCGGCGGGCGGGGAGCCAGCTCGCCAGGAGCGCGGCGCCGGCCAGGATGGTGACGGCGAGCGCGAACGAGGCGGTGTCCAGCGGCTCCACCTCGTACAGCACGCTGCCGATGGCGCGCGTGGTGGCGACGGCCAGGCCGATCCCCAGCGCCGCGCCCAGGGCGGCGAGCGCGCCGCCCTGCCGCAGCATCATCGCCACCAGGCGGCGCGGGCCGGCACCCAGCGCGGAGCGGATGCCGATCTCGCGGCGGCGCTGGGTGACGGAGTACGAGACGACGCCGTACAGGCCGACGGCCGCCAGCGTGAGCGCCACCCCGCCGAACAGGGTGAAGAAGGTGGCGATCCAGCGGGCCTGGGCCAGCGAATCGGACACGCTCTCGGACATGGGCTTCACCGTGGGCGCGGGCTGGCCCGGAGTGGCCCGCGCCAGCACCCGGCCCAGCGGGAGCACCAGCGCCGCGGGATCGCCGGCGGCGCGCACGTGGAGGGTGAGGTACGAGTACGTCTGGCGCGGCGAGCGGTAGTAGAGCGTGGGGCTCGCCTCGGCGGCGATCTCGGCGGCGCGCACGTCGCCCACCACGCCGGCCACCTGGAAGACCTCGTCGCCGGACCTGATGCGCTGGCCCACGGCGTCACGCCCTGGCCAGTACTTGGCGGCCAGCGCGCGGTTCACCAGCACGCGCCGGTCGTCGGCCGCGGCGTCCGCGCCGAACCCCTGGCCGCGAAGGACCGGGATGCCCAGGGTGCCCAGGTACTCACCGTCGATGGCCATGATCCCCGCGCTGGGCTCCTCGCCCGGCGGCGGCGTGTAGCCGGGGACCTCGAATGTGGACGACATGGACATCCCGCTGAGCGGCGCCATCGTCGCGAAGGTCGCCGCCTCCACTCCGGGGAGGGCGCGCACCCGGTCGAGCACCTCCTGCACGCGCGCCGCGGGGGGCGGCGCGAAGCTCCGGCTCCCCGGCTCGGCGAAGTTGACCCCGGCGGTGAGCAGCTTCTCGGCGTGGAAGCCCGGGTCCACCTGGTGGAGCTTGCCCAGGGAGCGGAGGACGAGCCCCATCGCCACCACCAGCACCAGGGTGATGGAGACCTGGCCCACCACGAGCGCACCCTGCAGCACGGTGCCGCGGGTGGCGCCCTGCGCCCCTCCGTCGCGCAGCGACGTCAGCAGGTCGCGCGCGCCGGCGCCCACCACGGGCACCAGGCCGAACGCGATCCCCGCCAGCACGGACACCACGAGCGTGAAGGCCACCACGCGCGCGTCGAGCGTGGGCGACACCCGCGCCACGTCCGGGATGCGCGCGGCGAGCGACACCCCCAGCCGCGCCAGGATCAGCCCGGCGGCCCCGCCCATCAGGGCCAGCACCACGCTCTCGGTAAGGAGTTGGCGGGCGATGTGGCCGCGCCCCGCCCCCAGCGCCGAGCGGATGGCGATCTCGCGGCGGCGCGCGGTGGCGCGGGCCAGGAGGAGGTTGGCCACGTTGGCGCAGGCGATCAGCAGCACCATCGCCACCACCGCCATCAGCAGGTAGGCGGCGCGGGCCTGGCTGGCGCGCGTGTCCTCGTCCAGCGCCAGGCCGGCCATGTTCCCCGCCGGCGCCACCCGCGCCAGGCGGTCGGCGTTGGTGCGCGGGTACGCGGCGGCCAGGCGGCGGGCGGTGAGGTCGGCGGCGAGCTGCGCGCGCTCCACCGTCACCCCGGGCTGCAGCCGCCCGAAGACCCTGGCGAACGAGACCGAGCGCGAGTCGAGCGGGTTGGCGGTGCGGTCGAGGAACGCCGCGCGGGCACGCAGCGGGATCCACACCTCGGCCGGGTTCTCGCCCCCCAGCGCGCGGAAGACCCGCTCCGCGCCCACCACCCCCACCACGCGGAAGGGGTGCCCGTCCAGGAGGATCGTCTTCCCCAGCGCGCGCGGGTCCGCGCCCATGCGGGAGCGCCAGTACGACTCGCTCACCACGGCCACCGCCGCCGGGCTTCCCGCCGCGTCGTCGGAGGGGAGGAGGGGGCGCCCGCGGATGGCCTTCACTCCCAGCACGCCGAAGTAGTCGCCGCTCACGGCCGCGCCCGGCACCTCCTCGATGGCGCCGGCTCCCACCCGGTAGCCGCGGCCCTCCTGCGCCGCGAGCCCGGCGAACACCTCGCGGCGCGCCCGGTAGTCCTCGAAGTCGGGGATGGCCCACGAGTACCCGCGGCTCACCTCGCCCGTCTCCACGTTGCGCGTCATGGGATGGAGCCTCACCAGCGCGCCCGGGTCCTCCACCGGGAGGGGGCGCAGCATCAGCGCGTCCACCACGCTGAAGGCGGTGGCGTTGGCGCCGATCCCCAGCGCCAGGGTGAGCACCGCCGCGGCGGTGAAGCCGCGGGCGTTGCCCAGGGAGCGCAGTGCGTAGCGCAGGTTCGTCATGGGATCACTCCGAGCGCAGGGCGACCATGGGATCCACCCGCGCCGCGCGGCGGGCGGGGATGTACGACGCCAGCAGGGCCACTCCGCCCAGGATCGCCGCCACCAGGGCGAAGGAGAGCGGGTCGCCGGGGGTGACGCCGGAGAGCATCCCCGCCATCACGCGGGTGACGGCGAAGGCGCCCGCCAGCCCCAGCCCCACGCCCAGCGCCGCCGTCGCCAGCCCCTGCCCGACGATCATGCGCAGGACCCCTTCGGCGCGGGCCCCGAGCGCCATCCGCACCCCGATCTCGTGCGTGCGCTGGGACACGGCGTACGCCATCATCGCGTACACCCCCGTGACGGCCAGGAGGAGGGCGATGAGCGCGAACGAGGTGAACATCCCCCCGAACAGGCGCTGCTGCCAGAGCGAGCGCGACGCCAGCTCGCCCATCGTGTTGAGCTCCACGGGCACGGTGGGGTCGATGGAGCGCACGCTCTCGCGCACGGCCTTCGCCACGCCGGCCGGGTCGCCCGACGTCCTCACCACCAGCGACACGCTGTGCCCGGCCTCCTCGCCGATGGGGAGGTACATCTGGGGGCGCGGGGCCTCGCCGGTGTTGCGGGCGTGGATGTCGCCCGCCACGCCGATGATGGTGAGCCAGGGCCCGCCCACGGTGATGCGCCGCCCCAGCGCGCTCTGCCCGGGGAAGAGGCGCTCGGCCAGGGTGCGGCTCACGACGATGACCTCCGCGCCGCGCGCCGCCTCGTCCGCCGTGATAGGCCGGCCGGAGACCACCGGCACCCCCATCGCCTCGAAGAAGCCTTCGCTCACCTCGCGGCGCTCCGCGTTGATGCGGTCGCCGGGGGCGACGCTGCGCCCTTCCACATCCACCCCCGAGGTGTTGACGCCGCCACCCATGGGCAGCGCCGTCACCAGCCCCGCCGATTTGACGCCGGGGAGCGCGCGCGTGCGCTCCAGCGCCTGCCGGTAGAGAGCGGCGCGGACGCTTCCCTGGGCGTAGCGTTCGCCGCCCGTGCTCATCTGCGCGGCCAGGGCGCCCTCGGCGCGGAAGCCGGGGCTGGCGGTGCGCAGGTGCAGGAAGGAGCGGATCATGAGCGTGGCGCCCACCAGCAGCACCACCGCCAGCGCCAGCTCGCCCACCACCAGCGCGCGGTGGAGGCGGGCGCGGCGCGCGCCGGTGGTGGAGCCCCGCCCGCCGTCGCGCAGGGTGGCCTGCAGGTCGCCGCCGGTGGCGCGCAGCGCGGGCGCCAGCCCGAAGAGGATCCCCGTGCCCAGCGACACGCCCAGCACGAAGAGGAGGACGTTGCGGTCGATGTCGAACACCATCCACAGCGGCGGCTGGAAGGGGAAGGCGGTAAGGATCAGCCGCAGCCCGCCCATGGCGAAGACGATCCCCAGCGCGCCGCCCGCCAGCGCCACCAGCACGCTCTCGGTGAGGAGCTGGCGCACCAGGCGCCCGCGCCCGGCGCCCATCGCCACGCGCACGGCGATCTCGCGGCGGCGGGCGGCGGCGCGCGCCAGGAGGAGGTTGGCCACGTTGGCGCAGGCGATCAGCAGCACGAAGGCCACGGCGCCCAGCATCACCCAGAGCGCGCTCCCCGCCGGCCCGGCCCAGTGCTCGCGGAAGTCGATGGCGCGCAGCTCCATCCCGTCGTTGTAATCGGGGAAGCGGCGCGCCTGCTCGCGCGAGAAGGCCGCGAGCTCCGCCTGCCCCTGCCGCAGCGTCACTCCGTCGTTCAGCCGCCCCACCGCGCTCAGGTAGCGCGAGCCGCGCTCCACCGTGGCGGGCTTCGTCATCGGCACCCAGAACGTCTGGTTGTCCGGGAACCCGAAGTTCCTGGGCATCACCCCGACCACCGTGTGCGGCACGCCGTCGAGGGTGACGGTGGCGCCCACCACGCGCGGGTCGCGCTGGAAGCGGCGCTCCCACGCCTGGTGGGCCAGGATCACGGTGTTGCCGCGCGCCTCCGTCCCGTCGGCCGCCGTGAAGACGCGGCCCAGCGCCGCGCGCGCGCCCAGCAGGGTGAAGAGGTTGGGGGTGATGACCTCCACCTCGATCTGCTCGGGCTCGCTGCCGGCCGCGCCCAGGATGCGCCGGTCGTCGTAATAGGCGCCCACGTCCTGGAAGGTGCGGGTGCTCTCGCGGAACTCCTCGAAGTCCGGATAGGTGAGCGACGACTCGCCCCCGCTGCGCGCGTTGTACGACCTCACCGCCGCCAGCCCCTCCGACTGGATGAAGGGAGGCGGCCTCAGCGCGATGGTGTTGACCACGCTGAACACGGTGGTGTTGATCCCGATCCCCAGCGCCAGCGTGAGCACGGCCACCAGCGTGAAGCCCGGGCTCCTGCCGAGGGTGCGCAGGGCGTAGCGGAGGTCCTGGAGGAGCGTGGGCATGGGGGCGGTGGAGGTTCAGGGTTTCGTGGAAAGTGCGTGAGTGCGTGAGTGCGTGAGTGCGTGAGTGCGTGAGTGCGTGAGTGCGTGAGTGCGCTCAACCGCAGTTAAAACGCACTGACGCACTAACGCACTAACGCACTTCGTCTCACGCGGCGGCGCGCTCGTTCACCACCCAGCCGTCGGCAAGCTCGATGACGCGGTTGCCGGCGGCGGCGTTGGCTTCGGAGTGGGTCACCTGGATGATGGTGGTGCCGCCGCGGTTGAGCGCCTGGAAGAGCTCCATGATCTCGCGGCCCTGCGACGAGTGGAGGTTGCCCGTGGGCTCGTCGGCCAGGATGATGCTGGGCTCGGCGATGATGGCGCGCGCGATCCCCACCAGCTGCTGCTGGCCGCCGGAAAGCTGGCCGGGGTAGAGGTCCTTCTTCCCCACCATCTGGAAGCGGTCCAGCGTGTCGGCCACGCGGGCCGCGCGCTCCTTGCGCGGCACGTCGCGGTACGAGAGCGGCACCTCGAGGTTCTCGGCCACCGTGAGGTCGTCCAGCAGGTGGTACTGCTGGAAGACGAAGCCCACGTGGCGCCGCCCCAGCGCCGCGCGCTCCTTGGGCTTCATGGCGTGCACCGGCTCGCCCGCGAACCAGTACTCGCCGGTCCACGCGGCGTCGAACATCCCCAGGATGGCCAGGAGGGTGGACTTGCCGGCGCCCGAGGGGCCCGTCACGGAGACGAACTCGCCGGGGGCGACGTCCAGGGTGACGCTGCGAAGGACGTAGTTCTTCCCCGTCCCCGCGGGGAAGGACTTTTCGACGTTGCGGAGGCGGATCATGTGGGCGCGTTTTCGAGAGGAATTGCTGCGGGCCGGACAATCGCCCGGACGCATCGCTTAGAGCGACACCCATGCCGGGCCCCAACCTGTTTTTCCACAAGCGCTTAGATCGCCAGAACGACGCTCGCATGTTCATCGCTGGGAAAGCGCCGTCCCAAAAACGGACACTCACACGGAGACACGGAGGCACGGATACGACTTAGTCTCCGTGCCTCCGTGTCTCTGTGTGCGCCTTCAGTTCAGCAGCCGGTCGAGCGCCGCCCGGTCCAGGTACCGCCCGTTCAGCACCACTGCGCGGATCTTCTGCGTGTTGCGGATGTCCTCCAGCGGATTTGCATCCAGGAGGACGAGGTCCGCCAGGCGGCCGGCGGAGATGACGCCCAGGGAGTCGGCGGCGCCCATGAAGCGGGCGGGGCGCAGGGTGGCGGCCTGCAGCGCCTGCAGCGGGGTGAAGCCGCCCTGCTCCACCAGCCGCGCCAGCTCGTCGTGCGTGCCGAAGCCGGGGACGACCAGCGGCGCGCCGGCATCGCTCCCCACCATGATCGCCACGCCGGCCTCCACCATCTCGCGCAGGTTGCGCACGTCGGCGCGCTGCATCGCGCCCCAGTCGAGGGGCGTCTCGTGCTTGCGCGTCTTCGCCTCGTCGCGCCAGCGCTGGCGGACGCGCGGGGCCACGTAGCGCAGGCGCGGATCGCCGTCGTCGCTCGCTCGCACCATGAGCGAGTCGCCGGAGAGCACGCGCCCGTCCCACGCCACCAGAGTGGGGACTACGTGCGTGCCGTTGAACGCAAGCTGGCGGTACACGGAATCGCGGCCGCGGCGCGATTCGGTGAGCGCGGGGAAGAAGCCGTGCTCGAAGCTCGCCATCCCCGCCCCGGACACCTCCACGGGCGACATCCCGCCGTGCGTGTGGGCCACCACGGGAAGGCCGCGCTCCTTCGCCCGCGCCATCAGCGCGCGAAGGACCGCCGGCGCAGGGTAGTTGCGTACCTTGATGTGGTCGGCGCCGAGTGCGGCCACCGAGTCCACGAAGGCGACGGCCTCGGCCGCGGTGGAGGGACCGAAGCGATGGTTGAGCCACTCGGTGGGAAGCCCCTCGCGCTCCTCCATGCTGCGCACTGCGGCGATCCAGCGCGGACTCTCCACGACGGGGGAAGCGATTTTCATCCGCGGCCCCACGCGCAGCCCCGCCGCGATGCTGTCGCGCCACCCGCGCACCCGCGCGAAATCGTCCGCGCCCATGTCGCGGATGCTGGTCACCCCATTGGCCGCGTACACCAGCAGCGTGCCGGGCCCGTTGGAGTATACGTGCGTGTGCATGTCCCACAGCCCCGGGATCAGGTACTTCCCGGTGGCGTCCACCACCCGCGTCCCCGCCCCCACGCGCAGCCCCGGCCCCATCGCGCGGATCTCCCTCCCCGTGACCACCACCGTCTGGTCCGGGAGCAGCCGCCCCGTCTCCACGTCCACCACGGTCGCGTGGGTGAACGCCACCGCCGGCGACGGAATGGGCGCCGCGCGCGTCCCGCACGCCCCCAGCAGTACCAGCAGAATCGGTCGGATACGCACGGGCATGAAGATTTGAAGGGTTGGCACACGGCAGCCGGGCGGTTGAAACCGCTGCAACGACTACACGAAGTCCCCCTGCGGGGACTACTGGTTTGCTGTTCGGGCCGAAGGCCCAGTCCGCGCAGGCGGACTTCGTGTAGTGGTTGCAGCGAATTCTATTCGCCCGCAACGGAAGGCCGGCTTGCTCAGAGGCCCTACTCCGAGCGCAGCGCCACCATCGGATCCACGCGGGCGGCGCGGCGGGCGGGGAGGTACGTGGCCACGAGCGTGGTGGCGGCCAGCAGCACCGACACGACGGCGAAGGTGAGCGGATCGGTGGCGCTCACCCCGTACAGCAGGTGCCCCACGATGCGCGTGGCCGCCAGCGCCGCCGCCAGCCCCACCCCGATCCCCACGGCCGCCAGCACCACGCCCTGCCGCAGCACCAGCCGCAGCACCTGCGTGGTCTGCGCGCCCAGCGCCATCCGCACCCCGATCTCGCGCGTGCGCTGGCCCACCGTGTACGCCATCGCTCCGTACACGCCCACGCAGGCAAGCAGCAGCCCGGCCACGCCGAAGGCGCCCACCAGCAGCGCGCCCAGCCGCTGGGCCAGCAGCGACTCGCCGATCAGGTCGCGCAGCGCGCGGAAGGTGGGGAGCGGGACCTCGCGATCGAGGCGGCGCACCTCGGCGGCGAGCGCGGCGGCGACCGGGCCCTCCTGCCCCTCGCGCACGCGCACGTTGAGCGTGCGCTGCGGCATCCCGGGAGCCTTCGCCATCGGCAGGTAGAGGAGGCCGTGCGGCTTCTCG
>DASVSA010000071.1:0-2047 GCA_036388335.1 Longimicrobium sp.
CCATCCCCGCCCCGTCGTCGGCGACGCGAATGGAGCGCAGGCCGCCCTCTTCGATGCTCACGGAGATGGAGGAGGCGCCCGCGTCGAGCGCGTTGTCCACCAGCTCCCTGACCACCGACGAGGGCCCCGCCACGACCTCGCCCGCCGCGATCAGCGTGGCGAGGGCGTCGTCCATCACCCGGATGCTTCCCATGATTCCTCGTGCGTGGACCCGTACAAATCCCGGCAGTCGTACACTTTCGCGCGGGCGATGTGCCCCGCAACCACCGTCTCACACGGAGGCACGGAGACACGGAGAGGTGCTTTCGGTGCCCGTGCGGACGGTGTTACTCTGTTGTTGAATTCGCGAGCAATCACGCATCCAGGACGGACTGATGACCTTCGAGAAGCAGACTTTCCAGAACGAGACGGTGGAGCTGGACGGGCACACCTTCGTCAACTGCACCTTCCGGCGCTGCGTGATGGTGTTCAGCGGGACCACCGAGATGTCGCTGACCGGGTGCCGGTTCGAAGAGGTGGAGTGGGAGTTCGGCGGGCCCGCGGCGCGCGTGCTCTCCTTCCTCCACGCCATCTACCAGAACGGCCGCGACGGCGAGGAGTTCGTGCGCGCCATCTTCCGCAACTTCAAGAAGCCCCTGCAGCGGGGCTGATGTCGTCCAGGTTGCGCCCGCGCCACTCGGGGAGCATCAGAGAGCCGGCGATGGCGAGGCCGAAGAAGGCGGCGAAGGTGCCGAACACGGCGGGGGAGCCGCCGGCCGCGAGGAGCGGGGGGACGGCGAGGGGGGCCAGGATGGAGGCGATCCGGCCGAACCCGGCGGCCCACCCCGCTCCCGTGGCGCGCACGGCGGTGGGATACACCTCGGGGGTGGCGGCGTAGACCGCGCCCCACGCGCCCAGGTTGAAGAACGAGAGGAGGCACCCCGCGAAGAGGATCTCCCCGCGCGAGTCCGCCATCCCGAACAGGAGCGCCGACCCCGCCGAGCCCGCCAGGAAGGCGGCCAGGGTGGGCCGCCGCCCCCACTTCTCGATCAGGTAGGCCGATACGGCGTAGCCCGGGAGCTGCGCCAGGGTGATGATGAGGGTGAACTGGAACGACTTCACCAGCGAGAAGCCGCGCGCCGTGAGGAGCGACGGCATCCAGATGAAGGCGCCGTAGTACGCGAAGTTGATCCCGAACCACACCATCCACAGCGCCAGCGTGCGCCGCGCCAGCGCCCCGCGCCACAGCTCCGCCAGCCCCACGCGCACGGCGGGGGCGGGCGGAGCCGCGGGCGCTGCTTCAGCCGGCGCAGCGACGCCGGCCTGGGCCTCGAAGCGGCGCACGATCTCCTCCGCCTCGGCCGTGCGGCCCTTGCTCTCCAGGAACCGCACGGACTCGGGCAGTGCGGCGCGCACCACGCCGGAGTAGAGCGCCGGGAGCGCGCCCAGCGCGAACGCCCACCGCCATCCGTTCTCCGAGCGCGGGATCACGTAGGTGCCGATCAGCGCGGCCAGGATCCATCCCACGGCCCAGAACGCCTCCAGCAGCACCACGATCCGCCCGCGGATGCGCGCCGGCGCGAACTCGCTGACCAGCGTGGAAGCCACCGGGAGCTCCGCCCCCAGCCCGAAGCCGATCAGGAAGCGGAAGACGAGGAGCGAGGCCACGCCCCACGAGAAGGCGGCGGCGCCCGTCGCCAGGCCGTAGATGAGGAGCGTGGCCGCGAACACGAAGCGCCGCCCCACCCGGTCCGCCACGCTGCCGCCCAGGGTGGCCCCCAGCGCCATCCCGATGAACCCCACCGACCCGATCCACGCCACCGTGCCGGGCGGCAGCGTCCACTGCTGCGCCAGCGCGGCCATGATGAACGAGATCAGCCCCACGTCCATCGCGTCCATCGCCCACCCCGCGCCGGCGATCACCAGCAGCCGCCGGTGGAGTGGTGTAAAGGGAAGTCGGTCCAGCCGCGCGGAGCGGGTGAGGGCGGGCATTGGGCGGTGTGCGGGGGTGGATGGGACGCGCGGCCAGGGAGCCCTCACCCGGCAGCTTACAGCTGCCACCCTCTCC
>DASVSA010000072.1:0-26419 GCA_036388335.1 Longimicrobium sp.
CCCGAGCCGATAGGCGCCACGTGCTGCGCCAGGCGCCCGCCCAGCCCCGACACGCGCGTGAGCTGCACGGCGAAGATCACCTCCGCGTTCATCTCGTTGTTGAGCGCGAAGATGCTGGCGAAGTCGGGGAGCAGCCGGTGCCGCCCGCCCGCCACCACGCGCCGCGCCTGCTCGGCCGCCGCGTTGAACGAGGCAGTGCCGCCGCCGTGCACCGCCCCGTACTGCAGGTGCACCTTGGAGAGCACGGCACGCGCCGCGTCGCTGGTGGCGCGCCCCGTGTTGGGGCCTGTGACTCCCGCGTACGTCAGCGGCAGCTTGTCCGCCGCGAACTCCAGGTCCGCGATGATCTCCCGGTACACCTCGGCCGCCGGCGAGCGCGGCAGGTTCAGGCTGCCCGTGGGGTCCACCGGCTGCAGGCGCAGCGGCACGTCGCCGAACAGGCGCACCAGGTTGAAGTAGTGGATGGCGCGGAGGAAGCGCGCCTCCGCCACCACGCGGTCGCGCAGCGCCGGCTCCATGCTGGTGATGGTGGGCACGCGGTCGATCACCAGGTTGGCGCTGCCGATGGCCGAGTACGCGCACAGCCAGGTGCTGGCCAGGTACGGGTGCTCGGTGGTGATGTTGAGCGCGTCGATGCCGCCGCGGTCGTGGGTGGCGCCGTAGCGCGATGTCACCGTCTCGGCCGGGTACTCCACCAGCATGATGAAGTTGCGGCCGTAGTAGTCGTCGCTCCCGCAGTTGAGCGGGGAGACGAAGCCGGCGTACACGCCGTTGACGGCGGCCAGCGCGTCGTCCGTGTTGCGGAAGAAGTTCTCGGGCCCCACGAAGTCTTCGGGCACTTCCGTCAGGAAGTCCGAGTCGTCGCAGGCGGCGAGCCCCAGTACCAGGGCGGCTGCCGCGGCGGCTACGTATCGCTTGATCATCCTGTGCTCCTCAGTAGCCGACGTTGAAGCCGATGGTCACGGTGCGGGCCAGCGGGTAGGCGCCCACGTCCACGCCGCGGTTGACGTTGCCCACGCCCATGCTGCTGACGTCCGGGTTGTAGCCGCTGTACTTCGTCCAGGTGTGCAGGTTGTTGCCGCTCAGGTACACGCGCGTCTCGCGCAGCCCGCGGCGGGAGGCCCAGCGGCTCGGGACGTTGTAGGCCAGCGTCAGGTTGCTGAGCCGCAGGAACGACCCGTCCTCGATCATCGTGTCCACGTAGTTGGAGCCGATCGACTGCGAGGCCACGCCGATGCGCGGGTACCTGGCGTCCGGGGTCTCCGGCGTCCAGCGGTCGTAGAAGCGGTCGCGCGTGATGTTGGTGGAGGGGGCGCCGCTCTCTACCCGGATCAGGTTGAGGTTCAGCACGTCCGCGCCGAACTGCCCGCTCAGGAGCGACGAGAGCTCGAAGCCGCGCCAGCCCACGCTGGTGCTCCACCCCAGGTTGTAGTCCGGGTTGGGGTCGCCGATGTAGGTGAGGTCCAGCTCGTTGATGACGTTGTCCGGCTTCCCGTCCGGCCCGCTCAGGTCCAGCACGCGCGACTCGCCCGCCTGGAAGCGGCGGTTGGGGAGGGTGGCCGCGTAGTTGGCCGCCTCGGTGGAGTCGCGGAAGAGCCCGTCGGTCTTGTAGCCGAAGAAGACGCCGATGGGGTAGCCCACGCGGATGTTGCTGCCCGGGAAGTTGAAGTTGGCGCTGATCCCCTGCACGCGCAGGATGTCCAGCCCGCCCAGGTCCAGCACCTCGTTGCGGTTGCGCGAGTAGTTGAAGCTGTTGGTCCAGCGCACCGACTCGCGCCCGTCGCCGCGCAGGGCGTTGAGGCCCACGCTCAGCTCGAAGCCGCGGTTGCGCACCGCGCCCGCGTTGCGGAAGGCGTTGCGGAAGCCCGTCTCGTACGGAAGCTCGATCCTCATCAGCAGGTCTTCGGTGCGGCGGTTGTACACGTCCGCGCTCACCGTCACCAGCTGGTCGAACAGGCCAAGGTCCACGCCCGCGTCGAACTGCTTGGTGGTCTCCCACCCCAGGTCCGTGTTGGCGAGGCGCGTCTGGCGGTAGCCCGGCACGATGACGCCGCCGAAGCTGGAGGTGCGGCCGCCCAGAGAGGCCAGCGACTGGTACGGGGTGATCGCCTGGTTGCCCGTGGCGCCGTACGAGGTGCGGAGCTTCAGGTCGCTGATGGCCGCGACGTTGTCCCTGATGAACGGCTCGTCCGATGCGCGCCAGGCGACGGCGCCCGAGGGGAAGAAGCCCCACTTGCGGTCCGGCCCGAAGCGCGACGACCCGTCGTAGCGGCCGGTGAGGGTGAAGATGTAGCGGCCCAGCAGGTTGTAGTTCACGCGGCCCAGGTACGACACCATCGTGGTGCGCGTGGCGCCCGAGCTCACCGTGGGCCCGCCGGAGCGGTTGCCGGAGCCGACGTCCTCGAAGTCCAGGATGTCGCTGATGAAGTTCTCGTTGAGGATGCTGGTGCTGCTGCCCTCCTGCCGCTGCCGCGTGTACCCCACCACCGTGTTGAGTGAGTGGCTGCGGCCGAACATGCGGTCGTACGAGAGCGTGTTCTCGTTGAGGAACGAGACGGACTCGTTGCGCCCGCGGATGGCCTGCCCGCCCACCTGCTCGCCGCGCAGCGTCTCGCGGGGCCAGTAGGTGTCGCGCGTGCGGTCGGTGACGTTGGCGCCCAGCGTGGCGCGGAAGCGCAGTCCGCGCGCCAGGTCCAGCTCCGCGAACGAGTTGGTGAGGATGCGGGTGTCGCCCAGCTCGTCGTCCATGTTCTCCAGGACCGCCACCGGGTTCATGATGTCCTGCGGCGTGAGCGCGATGGGCGCGTCGTCCAGCATGTTGCTGTACGTGCCGTCCGCGCGCCGCACCGGCAGCGTGGGGATGGACTGGAGCGCCGCCGCCACCGACGACATGTCGTTGCCGCCCACCGCGCCGTCCGTGGGCGCGAAGTTGGTCTGCACCCGGCTGCCCGTGAGCGTCGTCCCCAGGCGCAGGCGCCCGCGGATGTCCTGCGAAAGGTTGAGGCGCACCGACATCCGCTGGAAGTCGGAGCCCATCACCACGCCCGTCTGGTCGAAGTAGCCGCCGGACATGGCGTAGCGCGTGGCGTTCTCGCCGCTGGTGCCGCCCGTCACGGAGAGCTGGTAGCTCTGCAGCGGGGCGTTGCGGAAGATGCGGTCCTGCCAGTCCGTGGTCTGCACCGACGCCGGGTCGGCGTAGATGGGCTCCAGGTTCTGGCTGACCGCCCAGTCGTTGGCGAACTGCGCGAACTCCGGCCCGGTGAGCAGGTCGTAGCGGCGCCCCACCGACTGCGTGCCCGTGTACGCCTCGAAGTTGAAGCGCGGAGCGCCCGCCTGCCCGCGGCGGGTGGTGATGAGCACCACGCCGTTGGCTGCGCGCGAGCCGTAGATGGCCGTGGCCGACGCGTCCTTGAGGACCTCGATCGACTCGATGTCGCGCGGGTTCAGCGAGGTGAGCGGGTTGGTGGGGACGGTGATCCCCGCCACGCGCCCGCCGCCCAGCCGGTTGTTGTCGGCGGCGTAGTCCACCTCGATGGGGAAGCCGTCGATCACGTAGAGCGGCTCGTTGCTCACGCCCTCGGAAACGGAGGTCCCGCCGCGGATGCGCACCGAGATGCCGCCGCCCGGCGCGCTGGACGCCGTCGACACCTGCACGCCGGGGGCGGTGCCCTCCAGCATCTGGTCCACCGAGGTGATCGGCTTGTTCTCGATGGCCGCGGTGTTCACCGAGCTCACCGCGCCCGTCAGGTCGCGGCGCCGCTGCGTGCCGTAGCCCACCGCCACCACCGCCTCCAGCTGCACCGCCTCGGCGGTCAGCGTGAAGTCGACCGTGGCCGTCTCGCCGGCCGCGACCCTCACGGCCTGCTCCTGCTGCGCGTAGCCCACGCGGGTGGCGCGCACGCGCTGGCTCCCGGCGGGCACGTTGGCCAGGGTGAACGTCCCGTCAGGGGCGGTCACCGTGCGCACCTGCGTGCCCACGACGGTTACCGCGGCGCCCGAGAGGGGGCGCGCCGCCTGGCCGCCCTCGGTTACGCGGCCCGTGATGCGCCCGCCCGGCTGCGCCGCCAGCTCCGCGGGCAGGAGCGCGAACGCGAGGAGGCAGAGGAGTGTGGCTGTCCATCTCATCCTGGACTCTCCGAAAGAGGTGACCGTGAAGGTCGGCGTGGGACACCGCGGCCGGGACCGGCCGCGGACCTCGCTCCGCGCCGGCTGGCGCGGGCAAACGATATTGTACCAAGAACAAACAAATTAAGCGGCACGCATCCGCGACGGCATGTGATTCCCGCCGTGTTCCCACCGGGCGAACCTTGATCTGCCTGCCACGGAGAGCACCGATGGGATTTGTTCTCTAATAGAACGAATGTTCGACCAATGTACACACCGTGTCGCACGAACGCAATCCCACCGTTACATCATGGCCCCGCTCTCTGTGTCTCCGTGCCTCTGTGTGAGACCCGCCGTTTCAGTTGGGCGTCCACCCGCCGAGCACGGCGCTCAGCGTGTGCGCGCTTCGCTGCTCCGGCGTGAGGCGGCGGCGCTCCGGGGTGTTGGCCGCGCCCGGGCCCGTGCTGCCGGACTCGAAGAAGCGCGCGTCCGCCGGCTGGTTCACGACGACGTTGCCCGCCGCGTCCCGGCTGTTCATGGGGTCCCAGCCGCGCGGGGCGATGTGGTCGTCCATCCAGCTGTCGATGAACACCGCGCTCCCGATGGCGTGCGGGTTCCCGGACGGGTGCCAGGGGCGGCCCAGTGTGACGGAGGCCGGGGCCATCGCCGGCTTCTCCTTCTTCAGGCGGCTGCGCAGGAAGAGGAAGCCGTGCGGCTGCGAGACCAGCGTGCTGGGCGCCGTGATGAAGCCGTTGCTGGTGGCGCTCCCCCGGTCGCGCGAGATGATGTCCGAGTCCTCGAACACCGCCACGCCCGCCCCGAAGATGAAGTCCACGCTCCCCGACACCGTGCAGCGGTTGAAGTAGCTGCGCCCCGCGTTGGGGAAGAGCGTGTCCTGGTGCCCCGTGATGGCGCACTCGCGGAACACCGCGCGGTCGCTCCCCTCGTCCAGCATCACCGCCACCGCCTGCGAGCCCTGGATCTTCGTGGAGTCGCTCTCCGCCTTGGCGTTGTTGGCCAGGTAGTCGAACGCGTTCTCCACCGTCATCCGCTCCAGCCGGAAGTCCGGCGCGGCCACGCGCAGGGTGAAGGTGCCGCGCGTGCCGTACGGCCACCCGCCGGGGCTGAGGTGGCCCGCCGCCGCGTCGTAGGTCAGCACCGTGCGCTCGCGGCTCTGGCCGACGAAGCGGACGTTGGGCCGGTCCACCGTGAGCTTCTCGCGGTAGCGCCCGTCGCGGATGTTGACGATGTACGGCGCCGAGTCGTCCGGGGCCGCGGCCAGCGCCGCGGCGATGGTGCGGTAGGTCTGCACGCCGCGCACGGCCGCGCCGTCGCCGCCCCGGTGCGCCGCGTCCACGACGACGGTGTGGGTGCGGGCGGGCTCGGCGCGGGCGGTGGGCTGCGTACGCGCCCAGCGCTCGTAGCGGCGCAGGGTGGTGGCCGGCTCGTCGCCGTACCAGGCGTAGCCGCGGCTGCGCTCCGGGTCCAGCTCCTCGAAGCGGTACCTCACCACCCCGTCGCGGTTGCTGAACATGGGCCGGTTGGTGCCGATCTCGTAGAAGCGCGCCCAGATGGGCCCGGCGCCCGGCTTGGCCGTCAGCCCCCCGCGGTAGCTGTACTCGTACCCGTACACGGCCGTGTCCCTGAACCACTGCACCGCCCCGCGCACGGCCGTCACCAGCCGCGGCTGGGGGTTTTCGACCGTGAGCAGCAGGTTTACGATCGCCGCGCTCTCGCGCCCGGCCAGCGAGGCGTGCTCGTAGGCGCGGGCGCGGGCGGGCTTCAGGGTGAGCGGATCGTGCTGCTGCCCCCACGCCGTGCGGCGGCCGTCCACCACCACCTGGCTGGCGAGGATGCACTCCACGCCTCGGCGGAAGCTGTTCGCGGCGCGCTGGCGCTCCGCGGGCTCCGCCGCGCCGAGTGCACCCTGCGCCACGTCCTGCAGCACGCGCAGCACGTTGACGATGGCGTCGTCGTTGTAGGTGACGGCGTCGTGGTAGCCGCCCACCAGCGGGTACACCTGCGGCCAGCACCCGTTGGGGAACTGCGCCCTGTAGAGGTACTCCAGTCCCTTGCGGAACGACGCGCGGTAGCGTTCGTCGCGCGTGGCCGCGCCCACGCCGCCCAGGAACCTGAGCTGCGAAGTGGTGGAGTTGTTGTCGAGGGTCCCCACCCAGCTCCAGTTCCCCTCGCTCGCCCAGCTCTCGCCCGGCCGGCGCGGGCGGGTGAACTCCATCCGCTTCGACCACCCGCCGGCCGGCGTCTGGAACGAGACGATGGCGTCGGCGACCTGGCGCGCCTCGGGGGTCGACCAGTACTCCCCCGTCATGCGCGGCTCCACGTTGAAGCCGTCGCCGCGCGGCGCGGGCGTGGCCTTCTCCAGCCCCGCCTGGCGCAGCTCGGCCGCCATCACCGCGCGGTCCGCGTCGCCCAGGCGCTTCGATTCGGCCAGGTAGCGCTCCCACGCAGCCCGCTGCGCCGCCGGCAGGGCCGCGATGCGGGCCGGGGCGAGCAGCTCCTGCTCGCGCTCCTGCGCGGCGAGCGAGGCCGCGCCGAGCGCCGCCAGGAGGATCGGGATGCTTCGCATGGGCCTCAACGGGTTGTGGCGGGCGCGGGGGCGCCCGGGGTCTTGAGGAAGCCGGCCAGCCCCAGCCCGAGCTCGCGGATCCCCTGGGCGGCGAGGGCGGCCATCACCTCCGCGCCCTGCGGAGAGAAGTGGGTGTTGTCGTCGACACCCTGCGGGTAGTTGGCGTTCTCGCCCGCCCTGAGCTGCAGGAAGAGGCGGCGCGACCCTTCAACGCCGTGGCGGGTGAGGGCCGCGGCGCTGCTGCGGTGCATGTCCAGCAGCGGCACGCGCTGCTCGGCCGCCACGGAGCGCACCAGCGCCGGGTACTCGCCGTGCGTGTCCACCAGCGTCCCCTGCGCGTCGAACCGGCGCCGGCGCACCGGCGTCAGCAGCACGGGGTTCGCTCCCTTGGCGCGCGCGTCGGCGACGAAGCGGACGAGGTTGCGGCGGTAGTCCGCGGGCGGCGTGTAGCGGTCCGCCTTCTCAACGGACGCGTCGTTGTGGCCGAACTGGATGAACACGTAGTCGCCCGGCCGCAGCTTGTCGACCACGGCCTGCCAGCGCCCTTCCTCGATGAAGGTGCGCGTGCTGCGGCCGTTGCGGGCGTGGTTCTCGATGCGGACCTGGTCCACGTCGAAGTACTGCTGGAACGCCTCGCCCCACCCGGTCTCGGGGCGCCTGGTGACCAGCTTCTGCGCCATCGTCGAGTCGCCGGCCAGGTACACCGTCACCGGCGGCGCGCCCGAGAACGCGGCCACGAGCAGGAGCGGAAGAACGCGCAGGAATCGCATGGCAGCCCTTTGTCTCAGTGTCTCTGTGCCTCTGTGTGAGCCTTGCAGTTTCTTTCCGGCCCGATGCGATTCCGGTACTGCCGCGTCGTGGCGCATCCGGCCAGCAGCAGGCTCACACAGAGGCACAGAGGCACGGAGAAGAGCATCATCAACCGTCGACCGCCGCCGGCTCCAGGCGCGGCGCGAGGAGGTGGATGATGACCCAGGCGGTGACGTAGGCCAGGCCGCAGATGATGAAGATGAGCGAGTAGTTGTTGCCGGTCGCTTCCAGGATGCGGCCCGTGGCGCGCTGGAAGAGCACGCCGCCCATGGCGCCCGCGAAGCCGCCCAGGCCGACGACGCTCGCCACGGCCCGGCGCGGGAACATGTCGCTGGCCGTCGTGAACAGGTTGGCGGACCACCACTGGTGCGACGCCGCGGCCACGCTCACGATGGCGACCGCGATCCACAGGCTGCCCGCGTGCGGCGCCAGCATGGTGGGGACGATGAGGACCGCGGGGATCAGCAGCGCCACTTTGCGCCCCCAGTTCACCGACCAGCCGCGCTTGATGAGGGCGCTGGACACCCATCCGCCACCCACCGAGCCCACGTCCGCCACCAGGTAGATGGCGATCAGGGGCAGGGCCACGCCCGCCAGCTTCACCCCGTAGTTGGCGTCCAGGAACTTGGGCAGCCAGTACAGATAGAACCACCAGATGGGGTCGGTGAGGAACTTCCCCAGGATGAACGCCCAGGCCTGGCGATGGCCCAGCAGGCTCAGCCAGCGCACGGGGGTGGTGGGCTCTTCCGGGTCGCTGCGGATGTAGGCGAGCTCGGCGGCCGACACGCGCGAGTGGCGCTCGGGGTCGCGGTACAGCGGAAGCCAGAAGAGGAGCCACAAGAAGCCCAGTGCGCCCGTGGCGATGAACGCCATCCGCCAGCCGTAGTTGAGGGCGATCCAGGGCACGGTGAGCGGCGCCACGATGGCTCCCACGTTGCTGCCTGCGTTGAAGATCCCCGTTGCGAACGCGCGCTCCTTCTTGGGGAACCACTCGGCCGTGGCCTTGATGGCGCCCGGGAAGTTCCCCGACTCGCCCAGCCCCAGCGCGCCGCGCGCGATGGCGAACCCGTTGGCCGAGCGCGCGAAGGCATGGGCCATGGCGGCGAGGCTCCACGCCACCACCGCGAAGGCGAACCCGCGCCGCACGCCGATCTTGTCCAGCAGCCTCCCCATCCCCAGGAAACCGAGGGCGTAGGCGAAGCTGAACCAGGATACGATGTCGCCGTACTGCGTCTCGGTCCACCCGATCTCGCCCTGCAGCGTGGGGGCCAGGATGCCCAGCACCTGCCGGTCGATGTAGTTGATGGTGGTCGCCGCGAAGAGCAGCGCGCAGATCGTCCAGCGGTAGCCGAACCCGGGCGGCGGCGGCACGTCGGCCACCGGCACCGAGTTGGCGTCGGCGTTCACCGCCTCGGGGACGGGGGTGGAAACTGGGGTCATCGTTCGCTTCCAGGTGGGGGTGACCTCGTACCGTCTTCTGTGTCTCTGTGCCTCTGTGTGAGCCCGCTGTCCGTCAGTGCGCGGAGTTCACCACCCGCTCGACCTCGTCCACCGAGACGCGGTTGAAGTCGCCCGGGATGGTGAGCTTGAGCGCGCTGGCGGCGGTGGCGAACTCCAGCGAGTCTTCGCGCCCGCACAGGAGGGCGTAGATGAGCGCGGCCGCGAAGCTGTCGCCCCCGCCCACCCGGTCCACCACGCGCACCTGGTAGCGCCGGCTCTCGTGGAGCGTGGCCGAGCGCCGGTCGTACATCGCCGTGCTCCACCCGTGCTCGCTGGCGGACACGACCTCGCGCCGGGTGAGCGCCACCGTGGCGATCCCCAGCTCCTCCGCGATCCGCTCCGCGCTGGCGCGCAGGTCCGCCGGCGACTCGGCGCCGCCGGGCGCGCCGATGCCCAGCATGGCCGCCGCGGCGCCGGGGTTCCCCACCAGCACGCTGCTCCCCGTGACGAGCGGGCGCATGACCGGCCTGGGATCGCGTCCCTTCCACAGGGCGGGGCGGTAGTTGAGGTCCACGCTCACGCGCACGCCCAGCGAGCGCGCGGCGGCGGCGGCCTGCGTGGCGGCCTCGGCCGGCCCCTCGCCCAGCGCCGGCGTGATCCCGGAGAGGTGGAGCCACCCCGCGCCGTGAAGCAGCCCCTCCCAGTCGATCTCCGCCGGGTCCAGCGCGCTGAACGCGGAGCCGGCGCGGTCGTAGACCACGCGGAGGGCGCGCAGGTCGGCGCCGGACTCCACGAAGTAGATCCCCAGCCGCTCGCCCCCGCGCACCACGCCGCGCACACCCACGCCTTCCGCGCGCAGGGCGCTGAGCGCCGCGTCGCCCACGGCGTTGGCGGGGAGGCGCGTCACGTAGTCGCTGCGCACGCCCAGGTGGGCCAGGCTCACGGCCACGTTGGCCTCGCTCCCGCCGAAGTAGGTGCGCAGGCCCGGCGACTGGAAGAGCCGCTCGTCGCCCGGAGGCGAGAGGCGCAGCATGATCTCGCCGAAGCAGACGACGCGCTTCATCGGGCCGCTCCCGCCAGCCCGGCGCGCGCCATCGCCACGCCGCGCGACACGGTGCGCGCGCGCTCGGTGATCGCCGCGAAGTCGCCGGCCGCGGCCAGCGCGGGGTCGGCCAGGGCGCTCCCCAGCCCCACCGCCACGGCGCCCGCGTGGAGCCAGTCGCCCACGTTGTACGGCGTCACGCCGCCCGTGGGGACCAGGCGCAGGAAAGGCATGGGCCCGAGCACCCCCCTGAGGAACGCCGGCCCCAGCGTGTCCGCCGGGAACACCTTCACCAGGTCCGCGCCCGCCTCGTGGGCCCGCAGGATTTCCGTGGGCGTGAACGCGCCCGGGATGGCGGGGACGCCCAGGCGGTGCGCCTCTTCCAGCACCTCTTCCTTGAAGACCGGGCTCACCACGTAGCGCGCCCCGGCCTCCACCGCCCGGCGGGCCGAGTCCGCGTCCAGCACGGAGCCCACGCCCACCAGCACCGCGTCGCCCAGCTCACGGGACGTACGTTCGATCAGGCCGAGCGCGTCTGGAGTGGTGAGCGTGATCTCCAGCGCGGACACCCCGCCCTCGTGAAGCGCGCGGATGGCCTGGAGCGCGTCGTCCGCGGAGCGCATGCGGATGACCGCCACCGCCCCCTCGGCGCAGAGCCGCGCGACCGTGCCGTCCCGCAGGACGACCGATTCAATCACCTGCATCAGTGAGCCCCGTCTGTGGTGAACGTGCGTGACGGCAACGGCGATCTCACACGGAGGCACGGAGACACAGGGAGAAACTCTCCTCCGTGTCTCCGTGCCGCCGTGTGAGCCCTGTTATTCCACATGGGCGCCCGCCGCTTCTGCAATGTGAGCCTCCAGCGCGGCGGGCACGCCCTCCCGCTCCGCACGGGCCAGGTGCACCGCCACCGCGTCCGCGAAGTCGCGGCCCAGGCCCGTCCCCCACAGCCCCTCGTCCGCGCACGCGGCGCGCGCCATGGCCTCGGGGCTGCCGGCCGCGCTCCACAGCTCGCGCAGCCGCTCCGCCTGGTCGTCCGCCGGCACCTGCGCGCCCTCCACCTGGCGGGCGGCCTGCAGGTCGCCGCGGATGAAGAGGAGGTACGCCGCGAAGCCGAACGCCAGCGACTCGGGGACGGCTCCCACGCGCTCCGCGTACTGGACGATGGAGGGGACCACGCGCACCCTCATCTTCATCGTCCCCTGCAGCGTGATGTCCCACAGGGCGTGGTGGACGTAGGGATTGGCGAAGCGGTCCAGCACCTCGCGGGCGAAGCGCGCCGCGCCGGGCGCATCGACGCCGGGGAGGATCTCCTCCAGCACCGCGCGGCGGAGGAAGCGGCCCACCGCCTCGTGCTCCACCGCCTCGCGCACCGTGCGGCACCCGGCCAGCAGCGCCGCGGGCACGGTGATGGTGTGCCCGCCGTTGAGGAGCCGCACCTTGCGCTCGCGGTAGGGCGCCACGTCGTCCGTGATGACGACGCTCGGCTCCCCCTCCGCCCAGCCCAGGCGCGCGCGCGCCTTCGCGCCCGCCTCGATGGCGAAGAGCGCGTAGACCTCGGAGGTGGTCACCAGCCCGTCGTCGTAGCCCAGCTCCCCGCGCAGCCGCTCCGCCTCCTCGGCCGACGGGGCGCCGGGGACGATGCGGTCCACCAGCGTGTTGCAGAACGGCACCGCCTCGCGCACCCAGCGCGCGAAGTCGTCGCCCAGCTCCCAGCGCTCCGCCAGGGCCAGCACGATCTCGCGCAGCCGGTCGCCGTTGTCCTCGATCAGCTCGCACGGGATCACGGCCACGCCACGCGCGTCATCGTACTCAAAGGCGCGGGCGCGCTCGTACAGGAAGCGCGTGAGCTTGCCGGGAAAGGAGCGCGGCGGCGCGAGCTCCGCCTCGTCCCCATCATCCCGCGTGATCCCCACCTCGGTGGTGTTGCTGAAGACCAGCTCCAGCAGCGGGTTGCGCGCGCAGGCGAGCACCTCGTCCCACTCGGCGCCGGCGGAGAGCGCGCGGCTCACGGAGGAGATGACGCGGTGCTCGCGGTGCGGGACGCCCTCCGCGATCCCCTGCAGGGCGAGCGTGTAGAGGCCGTCCTGCTGGCTCAGCACCTGGTCGCGCCCGCTCCCCGTGGACCCCACCATCACCACGCGCCCGCCGAAGCGGCCCTCGCGGTTGGCCGTATCCAGGAACGCGTCCACGAAGCCGCGCAGGAAGGCGCCGGTGCCGAACTGCACGGCTTTCTCGGGGAGGTCGAGCAGCTCGGGCGCGGGCACACCGATGTCACGCCGCGCCTGGAAGGCGGCCGAGGTGACCAGGGCGCGGTCGAGGCGGGGGGTCATGCGAGCCCTCCAGCAACGGGCTCACACAGAGACACGGAGGCACAGAGGAGAATCACAGGGTGACTCCTTCCTTCCAGATGGCGATCTCGCGGTAGCCGTGCTTCTCGTTGTTCGTCTGCTGGCCCGATGCGACTTCCAGGATGCGCGCGAAGAGCTCGTCGGCGAGGCCTTCCAGGGTGGCCTCGCCCTCCAGCAGCGCGCCGGCGTTGAAGTCGATCCAGTGCGGCTTCTTCGCGGCGATGGCGGAGTTGGAGGAGATCTTGACGGTCGGGACCGGGAAGCCGAGAGGCGTCCCGCGGCCGGTGGTGAAGAGGAGGATCACCGCCCCGCTCGCCACCATCGCCGTGGACGAGACGCCGTCGTTGCCCGGCGCTTCCAGCAGCGAGAGGCCGCCCGGCGCGGCTGGCTCGCCGTAGCGGAGGACGCGCTGGACGGTCGCCTGCCCGCCCTTCTGGATGGCGCCCAGCGACTTCTCTTCCAGCGTGGTGAGTCCGCCCGCCTTGTTGCCCGGCGACGGGTTCTCGTACACGGGCTGGTCGTGGCGGAGGAAGTACTCCTTGAAGTCGTTGATCATCGCGGCGATGTCCGTGAAGACGTCCTCGCTGGCGGCGCGGTTCATCAGCACCTGCTCGGCCCCGAACATCTCCGGGACCTCGGTGAGGATCACCCCGCCGCCCAGCGCCGTCACCCGGTCCGCGATGCGCCCCACGAGCGGGTTGGCGGAGATGCCGCTGAAGCCGTCCGAGCCGCCGCACTTGTGGCCCAGCACCAGGTCGGAGGCGGGGCACTCCACGCGCCGGTCGTTCTCGATGGCGCGCACCAGCTCCTCCACCGCGCCCACGCCCTCCTCCACCTCGTCCACCACGTCCTGCGTGTTGAAGAAGCGGATGCGATTCCCCTCCACCTCGCCGGCCAGGGCCAGCAGCTCGGCCATCTGGTTGTTCTCGCAGCCCAGCCCCAGCACCAGCACGCCGCCCGCGTTGGGGTGGCGGATGAGGCCGGCCAGTACGCGCTGCGTGTTGTGAAGGTCGTCGCCCAGCTGGCTGCATCCGTACGGGTGCGAGAAGGCGTGCACCCCGTCCACCCGCCCGCCGAAGCGCTCGGTGGCGGCGCGCGCGATCCGCTCGGCCGCCGTGTTCACGCAGCCCACCGTGTTGACGATCCAGATCTCGTTGCGCGTCCCCACCCGCCCGCTGGCGCGGCGGTAGCCCATGAAGGTGGGCACGGGACCGGACGGGACTTCGGCGCGCGGCACCGGCTCATAGCGGTACTCCAGCGTGCCGGAGAGGCCGGTGCGCAGGTTGTGCGAGTGGATCCACCCGCCCGCCGGCACCGCCTCCGTCACGTTGCCGATGGGGAAGCCGTACTTCACCACCGCCTCGCCCGCCTCCAGCGCACGCAGGGCGATCTTGTGCCCCGCCGGCACCTCGTCGCGCAGCGCCAGCGTTTCACCCTCCACGCTTACCTCGTGGCCGGCCGGGAGCGCCACCGTCGCCACCACCACGTTGTCGGCGGGGTGGATGCGGACCACCGCGGGGCGGGTCGCCATCACGGTGGCCATGTCAGCGCGCCCCGAGGCGGTAGGTCTCGCGCACCAGGTCGTAGGCCAGCGCCCGCGCCATCTCGCGCGCGTCGTCCATGTCCACCACGTGGCGCGAGACGAGCCCAGCCAGGTAGTTGGCGTCCACGCGGCGGGACAGGTCGTGGCGCGCCGGGATCGAGCAGAAGGCGCGCGTGTCGTCGTTGAAGCCGGCCGTGTTGTAGATCCCGGCCGTCTCGGTGGTGCGCTCGCGGAAGCGCTTCATCCCCTCGATGGAGTCGTGGAACCACCAGGGCGGCCCCAGGCGCAGGGCCGGGTAGTGCCCCGCCAGCGGCGCCAGCTCGCGCGCGTAGGTGGATTCGTCGAGCGTGAAGAGGATGAGGGTGAGGCGCGGGTCGTTGCCGTAGGCGTTGAGGAGGGGGCGCAGGTTGCGCGTGTACTCGGTGGCCACCGGGATGTCCGCGCCCCTGTCCAGCCCGTAGCGCTCGAAGATGCGCCCGTTGTGGTCGCGCAGGGCACCGGCGTGCAGCTGCATCACCATCCCGTCCTCGCACGACATGCGGGCCATCTCCATCAGCATGTGCGCCTCGAACCGGGCCTGGTCGCCCGCCGTGGCCACGCCCTCCAGCGCACGGGCGAAAAGGCGCTCCGCAACGTCGTCCGGCAGGCGCTCGGTGCGCGGCTCCAGCACCGCGTGGTCCGTGGCCACGGCTCCCAGGGATCGGAAGAACGCCCGCCGCTCCTCCAGCGCCGCGATGAACCCCGCGTAGTCGCGCACCGGCGCACCGTGCGCGCTGGCGAGCTTCTCGATCTCCTCGCGCCACGCCGGCGCGGCGATGCGGAAGACGGCGTCTGGGCGGAAGGTGGGGATCACCCGCCCCGTCCACCCGGAGGCGCGGATCGCCTGGTGGTGCTCCAGCGAGTCGCTGGCGGCGTCGGTGGTGGTGAGCACCTCGATGTTGAAGCGGTCGAACAGCGCGCGCGGCAGGAACTCCGGCGAGGCCAGCTTCTCGGCGATCTCGTCGTAGATCTCCTGCGCCGTGGCGCCCGACAGCTTCTTCCTGACCCCGAACACCTCGTACAGCTCGTGGTTGAGCCACACGCCCGTGGGGGTGCCGCGGAAAAGGTGGTAGTGCTCGCCGAAGACCTGCCAGATCTTGCGCGGATCGCACTCCACCGCCGTGCCGTCGCGCGTGGGGATCCCCAGCGACTCCATGGGGATTCCGCGCGAGTACAGCATGCGGAAGATGTAGTGGTCCGGGATGATGAGGAGCGCGGTGGGCTCCGGGAACGGCTCGTTCTCCGCCAGCAGGCGCGGGTCCACGTGCCCGTGCGGCGCCACGATGGGCAGATCGCGGGTCTCCTCGTACAGCGCCCGCGCCACCTTGCGGATGGCGGGATCGGCGTCGAAGAAGCGGTCCGGGTGAAGGACCAGGGCTTCGCTCCCGGCGGCGGCGGGCCTCACGAGCGTATCCATGCGGGATCTCAAAATTTGTTTGTGTTGCGAACATTCCGCGCGCGCGGAACCGCGACGTCCCGGTACCGTGGCCCTTGCGTCCAGACCGCGCTGACCCCAATTTGTTCTCAGGCAGAACAAAAAGCAAGGGGAGTGCATTGAAGGCCCTCACACGACAGCTTAGAGCAGGCACCTCTCTGTGTCTCTGTGCCTCTGTGCGAGCCCCGCTGTTCTGAACCGAGGACACGATGAGAAAGATCAACACGCTGGACTTCAAGCGCGCCACGCGTACCACCTCGCGCGACATCAACCGGCAGATCCTGCTGAACCTGGTGCGCGAGCATCAGCCCATCTCCCGCGCCGACCTGGCGCGCCGCATGGAGATCGGCCGCGGCATGGTGACCACCCTCACCAGCGAGCTGCTGGCCGAGGGCGCCATCATGGAGGGCGCCGTGGGCGAGGCCGCGCGCGGCCGCAAGCCCACCATGCTCTACGTGCGCACGCAGGACCGGCTGGTGATCGCCGTGGACGTGAGGTTCAGCCGCACCTACGTGATGCTGGGCGACTTCAGCGGCTCGCAGATCGCCATCGAGAACTTCGAGACGGTCACCTCGCCGCCGGAGCTGGTGGCGGAGATCGCGCGCCGCATCGACCGGCTGGTGGAGACGTACGCCGCGCGCTGGCAGGTGGAGGGGATCGGCCTCGTGGTGCCCGGCATGGTGGACCGCGCGACGGGCCGCATCCTCAACTCCCCCCAGCTGGGCTGGCACGACGTGGACATCCGCGAGGCGCTGGAGGCGGCCGTGGGGATGCCCGTGAAGATCGAGAACGCGCCCATCGCCTGCGCCCTCGCGCACATGTGGATGGGCGAGAAGGGCGACGCCGCGGGCGACTTCGTGTACGTCACCGTGTCCGACGGCGTGGGCGCGGGGATGGTGGTGAACGGGCAGGTGGTGCGCGGCCACGGCAACACGGCGGGCGAGTTCGGCCACATCACCCTGAACCCCGACGGGCCCCGCTGCCTGTGCGGGTCGCGCGGGTGCTTCGAGGCGTACACCTCGAACCTGGCGACGCTGGCCCGCTACCTGGGCGCCAAGGACCTCTCCCCCGCCGAGTCGCGCGAGCTGCTGCGCCGGCACGAGATGACCTTCACCGACCTCGTGAACCGCGCGCGCACGGGCGACGACCGCGCGCTGGAGGCCATCCGCGAGACGGGGCGCTACCTGGGGCTGGGGCTGTCGATGATCGTCAACGCCCTCAATCCGTCGCGCATCGTGCTGGGCGGCGAGATCACGGCCGCGTGGGACCTGGTGGCCGAGCGCGTCCGGCGTGAGGTGGCCGACCGCGCCCTCACCCGCACCGCCGCCAACACGCCCATCATCCCGGAGCAGACGAGCACGCACCCGCGCCTGCGCGGCGCCACCGCCATCGTCGCCGCGCCGCTCTTCGCCGCGCCGCAGGTGGCGTAGACGGTTTTCTCTCTGTGTCTCCGTGCCTCTGTGTGAGACACGCCGTTCTGAACGCACACACCGGGAGTTCGATGCTGTACGACGACCTGTCCCGCCGCGGCTTCATCCGCGCGCTCTCGCTCGGTGCCGGGGCGGCGCTCCTGGGCCCCGCGTTCCTGGCGGGGTGCGCGCACGGCGGCGGCCTCGCGGGCGGCGAGCGCACCGGGTGGGCCCGCGTGCCCTCCATCCTGGCGCGCATCCGCCCCCCGTCCTTCCCCGCGCGCGACTTCCCGGTGACCGACTTCGGCGGGGTGGGCGACGGCACTCGCGACAACACGGACGCGTTCCGGCGGGCGATCGCGGCGTGCGGCGCGGCGGGCGGCGGGCGCGTAGTGGTGCCGGCCGGGCGCTTCCTCACCGGCCCCATCCACCTGCGCAGCAACGTGAACCTCCACGTGTCCCAGGGGGCGACCATCGCCTTCAGCCAGGACCCGAAGGCGTACCTCCCGGTCGTGTTCACGCGCTGGGAGGGGATGGAGATGATGGGGTACTCGCCCCTCATTTACGCCTTCGAGCAGGAGAACGTGGCCATCACGGGCAAGGGGACGCTGGACGGGCAGGCGACCACGTCGGTCTGGTGGCCCTGGAAGGGCGCGTGGAAGACGCACCCGGAGTGGGACCAGGTCCCCAACCAGAAGCCCGCCCGCGCGCGCCTGGGCGAGATGATGGAGGCGGGAACGCCGGTCGAGCGGCGCGTCTTCGCCGAGGGTTCGTACCTGCGCCCGCAGTTCATCCAGCCCTACCGCTGCCGCAACGTCCTCATCGAAGGGGTCACGGTCATCAACGCCCCCATGTGGCAGATCAACCCCGTGCTCTGCCAGAACGTGACGGTGCGCGGGGTGTCGGTGGTGAGCCACGGACCCAACAACGACGGGTGCAACCCCGAGTCGTGCCGCGACGTGCTGATCGAGGGGTGCCTCTTCGACACGGGCGACGACTGCATCGCCATCAAGTCCGGCCGCAACGCGGACGGGCGGCGCATCAACGTGCCCAGCGAGAACATCGTCATCCGCGACTGCCAGATGAAGGACGGGCACGGCGGCGTGACGCTGGGGAGCGAGATCAGCGGCGGGGTGCGGCACGTGTTCGTGGAGAACTGCCGCATGGACTCGCCCAACCTAGACCGCGCGCTTCGCTTCAAGAACAACGCGATGCGCGGCGGCATCCTGGAGCACGTCTACATGCGCAACGTCACCGTGGGCGAGGTAAAGGACGCGGTGCTCTCCGTGGATCTCCACTACGAGGAGGGGCAGGCGGGGCCGTTCGTGCCGGTGGTGAGGAACGTGGAGATGCGCAACGTCACCAGCCGCAAGAGCAACTACGCGCTGTACATGCGCGCCTATCCCCGCTCCGAGATCTCGGACGTCAGCATCGTCGACAGCCGCTTCGACGGCGTGGCGCGGGGGAACGTGGCCGAGGGAGTGAGGGACCTGGAGCTGCACGCGGTGCTCATCAACGGCACCCGCGCCACCCCCACCTCGCACCCGGCCCCGCAGAAGTCCACCGCCGACCTGCTTCCCAGCGACCGCAGGGTGCCCGCGGCCGCGCCGGTGCCCCGATGAGCGGCGCGTGCGGGGTGTGCGGGCGAATGAATTCGCTGCAACGACTACACGAAGTCCCCCTGCGGGGACTACAGGCTTGCCGCTCGACCCCGAAGGACCAGTCCGCGAAGGCGGACTTCGTGCGGTCGTTGCCGCGAGTTTACTCGCCAGGCATCCTGCGCCGCATCCTCGCGGCCACGCTCCTGCTGGCGCCGCTGGCCGCGCCGGCCGAGGCCCAGGTGGCGCACCTCCCCGCCGCGCAGCAGCTGGGTGAGGGGTCGCGCCAGCCGGCTGACGCGCCCATCGCCATTCCCAACGCCGCTCCGCGCGCGCGGCGGTCGCCGGACGGGCGGCCGTGGTCCGTGCGGATCGCGCAGTCGGTGATGAAGCGCAATCCGCAAACTCATCGGCGGTGGGATTACACGGCGGGCGTGGTGCTGGGGGCGATCGAGCGCGTGGGGATCGAGCGCCGCCAACCGGCGATGCTGGCGTACGTGAAGGCCAACATCGACCAGTTCGTGAAGCCGGACGGCACCATCGAAGGGTACGACCTGGAGGAGTACAACATCGACGAAGTGGCGCCGGGCCGCCTCCTCTTCGGCCTTCTCCAGCGCACGGGCGATGCACGCTACCGCAAGGCGGCCGACCATCTGCGCGCGCAGCTTCGCACCCATCCGCGCACGGCGGAGGGCGGCTTCTGGCACAAGAAGATCTACCCGCAGCAGATGTGGCTGGACGGGCTCTACATGGGCGCGCCCTTTTACACGCAGTACGGCAGGGCCTTCGGCGAGCCGGCGGCGTTCGACGACGTGGCGCGTCAGTTCCTGCTGGTGACGAGGCACACGCGCGACCCGCGCACGGGGCTGATGTACCACGGCTGGGACGCCGCCCGCGCGCAGAGCTGGGCAGACACGGCCACCGGACTGTCGCCCAACTTCTGGGGCCGCGCCATGGGGTGGTACATGATGGGGCTGGTGGAGACGCTGGACCACTTCCCCGCCACCCATCCCGACCGCCCCGCGCTCATCCAGGCGCTGCGCGACGCGGCCGAGGGGATCGTGCGCGTGCAGGACCCGGTCACCGGGCTCTGGTGGAACGTGCTCGACCAGCCCAACCGCGCGGGCAACTACCTGGAGGGGAGCGCTTCCAGCATGTTCGTGTACTCGCTGGCCAGGGCGGCGCGGCTCGGCTACATCGACGCCTCGTACCGCCGGTTGGCGGAGCGCGGCTTCGACGGGCTGCTCACCAACCTCGTGCGCGACCTCCCCGACGGCACCTCGTCGCTGGTCAACGTGGTGCAGGTCTCCGGCCTGGGCGGCAACCCGCGCCGCGACGGGTCCGTCCGCGACGGCTCGTACGCGTACTACGCCAGCGAGCCCGTGGTCTCGGACGACTACAAGGGCGTCGGCCCGCTGATCCTCGCCGCGCTGGAGCTCGGCCGGTGACGGCGGCGATGATGGAGCGCTTCTCCCTGGCCGGCAAGCGCGCGCTGGTGACGGGGGCGAGCCGCGGGCTGGGCCAGGCCATCGCCGTGGGCCTCGCCGAGGCCGGCGCGGACGTGGTCTGCGCCAGCTCGCACCGCTCCGGCACCGACGACACGGCGGCGTACATCCACGCCGCGGGGCGCCAGGCGTGGCAGGTGGAGGGCGACCTCGCCGACCGCGCCGCCGTCCTGGCGATGGCGGACGACGCGGAGCGGCTGGCCGGGCGCATCGACATCCTGGTGAACAACGGCGGCACCATCAGCCGCCACCCAGCGCTCGACCACCCGCTGGAGGAGTGGGACCGCGTCCTGCGCACCAACCTGGACTCCGCCTTCGTCCTGTCGCAGCGCCTGGGCGCGAAGATGGTGGAGCGCGCCGCCGGCAAGGTCATCAACATCGCCTCGCTCCTCTCGTTCAGCGGCGGGATCACCGTCCCCGGCTATACCGCCAGCAAGCACGCGGTGGTCGGCATCACCCGCGCGCTCGCCAACGAGTGGGCGCGCTCCGGCGTGCAGGTGAACGCCGTTGCCCCCGGCTACTTCCGCACCGACAACACGCAGCGCCTGCAGGACGACCCCGTCCGCTCCACCGAGATCAGCGCCCGCATCCCCGCCGGCCGCTGGGGCGAGCCCGAGGACCTGGCCGGCGCCGTCGTCTTCCTCGCCTCCCCCGCCGCCGACTACGTCAACGGCCACGTCCTGGTCGTGGACGGCGGCTGGATGGCGCGATGAAAAGAACACTTATCACTCAGAGGCACAGAGACACGGAGAAGGGCTTTCTCTCTGTGTCTCCGTGCCTCTGTGTGAGACCGCAGTTCTCTTGAACCTGGGAATCAGATGCACTATCTCCCCTCGCCCGAGCAGACGCGGCGCATGACCACCGAGGAGCTACGCAACAGCTTCCTCGTGCCGGACCTCTTCCAGCCCGGCGCGGCCACGCTGCGCTTCGTGGAGCTGGACCGCGTGGTGCTCGGCGGCATCGTGCCGGTGGATGGCGCGCTGCGGCTCGACGCTCCGCCCGAAATGGCCGCGGAGTTCTTCCTGGAGCGGCGCGAAGCCGGCATCCTCAACGTCGGCGGCGCCGGCAGGGTGACGGCGGACGGGACCGAGTACGCCATGGCCGCGCGCGACGGCCTGTACCTGGGCCGCGGCACGCGCGAGGTCACCTTCGCCAGCGACGATCCCTCCGCGCCGGCGAAGTTCTACCTCGTCAGCTACCCCGCGCACGCCAGCTACCCGGCCGCTCACGTCCCCGAGAGCGAGGCCAACCTCACGGAGCTGGGCACGGTGGAGCAGGCCAACCGGCGCCGCCTCCGCAAGTACTTCCACCCGGACGGCGTGCCCACCGCGCAGCTGGTGATGGGCGTGACGGAGCTGCAGGCGGGGAGCGTGTGGAACACGATGCCCGCGCACACCCACGCGCGCCGCACCGAGGTCTACCTGTACTTCGACGTGCCGGCGGACGCGGTGGTCTTCCACATGATGGGCGAGCCCACCGAGACGCGGCACCTGGTGATGCGCGACGCCGAAGTGGCGCTCTCCCCCGGCTGGTCGATCCACTCCGGCTGCGGCACGCGCAGCTACACCTTCTGCTGGGCGATGGGCGGCGAGAACCAGGTGTTCGCCGACATGCAGGGAGTCGCCATGGAGGATCTCCGCTGATGAAAGCCATCCACGTCGCCGCCGCACTGCTGGCGGTCGCCGCCCTCCCGCTCCACGCGCAGCGCCGCGACGCGCTGGTGGTGCGCGCCGAGAACCCGCTGGCCGCCGAGCGCCCGGACGAGACCCTGAGCCTCGCTTGGAGCACGCTGCGCCAGGCCCTCCCGGCCGCGCAGCCGGGGCGCGTGCGGGTGGTGGATGCGGGAACGGGCGTCGAAGTCGTCTCCCAGCCGCTCGACAACGACGGCGACGGGACGACGGACGAGCTGCTCTTCCAGGCCAGCTTCCGGCCGAACGAGACACGCGAGTTCGTGGTGGAGCCGGCCGCGCCCGCCGTGGCGAAGCCCCGCGCGCACGCGCGCTACGACGCCCATCGCGACGACGTGGCGTGGGAGAGCGACCGCATCGCCTTCCGCATCTACGGACAGGGGCTGTGGCAGGCGAAGGAGTTCGAGCCGCTGGTGAGCAGCGGCGTCGACATCTGGCCCAAGCGCGTGCGCGACCTGATCGTGGACCGCTGGTACGCCAAGGGCCACGATGCGTACCACCGCGACACGGGCGAGGGCGCCGACTTCTACTCGGTGGGCACCACGCTGGGCGCCGGCGGCAGCGCCGTGTGGCGCAACAACACGCTCCACCGCGCCCGCAACTTCAAGACACACCGCATCATCGCGGACGGGCCCATCCGCGCCGTGTTCCAGCTCGAGTACGAGCCGTGGGACGCGGGCGGCGTGCGGGTGTCGGAGAGCAAGCGCATCAGCATCGACGCGGGGCAGAACTTCTTCCGCCAGGAGATCACCTACCGCGCCCCCGGCGACGCCCCCATCCCCTACGCGGTCGGCACGGTGAAGCGCACGGGCCTGGTGGGTGCCTCCAGCCGCTCCGGCCCCTGGGCCTGGGTGAGCACCTGGGGCCCGGTGGAGCTCAAGAACGGCGGCCACGGCCAGCTCGGCACCGCGGTGCTGATGGAGAAGGCGCGCATGGTGGAGTCGCGCGAGACGGACGACCACTACCTGGCCATCTCCACGGCGCGCCCCGGCGTCCCCACCGTGCAGTACGTGGGCGCGGGATGGACCGCCAGCGGCGACTTCCGCGCCGTGGAAGACTGGTGGCGCGCCGCCGACGCCTTCGGCGCGCGCCTCGCCAACCCGGTCCGGCTCACGCTGCGCCGCAACGGCACCGTCCTCCCGGCCGCGCGGTGAAGCGGGAGATGACCCGGCGGGAAGCGCTCGGCGCGTTGGGTGCGCTGGCGCTCCCGCTCGGCCCCCTCCCCCGCCCCGCTCCCGCCGTCGAGGGCCCGGACCTCGGCAACCTGTACGGCACGCTTGAGTGGATCGGGCGGGAGAGCGCGCCCACGCTCTCCTTCCTGGACCCGCGCTGGCGCTCGCTCGAATCCTGGAAGGCCGCCGCGCGCCCCGCCCTCCATCGCCACCTCGCATTCGACGCCGATCCGCTCCCCGTGCGCGCCGAAGCCGTCGCGCGGGAGGAGCGCGACGGCTTCACGGTGGAGACGATCCGCATCCGGGCCTCTCCGGCGTACGACATCCCCGCGCGCGTGCTGGTGCCGCACGGGCGCCGGGGAAGGATGCCCGCCGTGGCCGCCCTGCACTGCCACGGCGGGCAGTACGCCTGGGGCAGCCGCAAGCTCGTCAGCAGCCCCGACGATCCGCCCGCGCTCGTGGAGTACCGCGAGCGCCTCTACGGCCGCCCGTACGCCGAGCACCTGGCGCGGCGCGGCTTCGTCGTCATCATCATCGACGCCTTCTACTTCGGCGAGCGCCGCCTGCGCGCCGAGACGCTGGACGCCACGGACGTCCCCGCCGAAGCGCGCGACGCCTTCCGCTCGCTCGCCACCCTCGCTCCCTCCGGTCGCACGGCTGCCGAGAACCGCGTCGCCGGCGCGTACGAGGCGGTCGTGGCCAGGACCTTCCTCGCCTCCGGCGCGTCGTGGCCCGGCCTCCTCGCGTGGGACGACCGGCGCAGCATCGACTACCTCGTCTCCCGACCGGACGTGGACCCCGCCCGCATCGGCTGCATCGGCCTCTCGGGCGGCGCGCTGCGGGCCGCGCACCTGGCCGCCGCCGACCCGCGGATCCGCGCCGCGTGCGTGGCGGCGTGGATGACGGAAATGGGCGCGCTCCTCCCCGAGCACGCCCGCCGCCACACCTGGATGGCGTACACCCCCGGCCTGCGCCGCTCCCTGGACCTCCCCGACGTGGCCGCGCTCGTCGCCCCCGGCGCCCTCCTGGTGCAGCAGGCCGCCCGCGACACGCTTTTCCCGATGACCGGGATGATCGGCGCGGTCGACAAGCTGTCGCGCATCTACGCCAAAGCCGGCATCCCCGAGCGCTTCCGCGGCACTTTCCACGACGAGCCGCACTCCTTCCGCCCCGCCATGCAGGACGAGGCCTTCGCCTGGCTGGAGCGCTGGCTCTGAGCGCCTAGCGGTCCCCGTGGCGCCGGAACTCACCTTCCTTGCTCGCGTGGTGCCACTCCATCTCTTCGTCCGTCACCGGCTTGATCAGGATGTCCGACGCGAGCCAGACGGTGAGCGAAAAGGGATAGAAGAAGAACGGAAGCGTCGCGATGAACGCGAGCCCGCCCCACTGCAGCAGGTCCCACGGCACGTCGGGCCAGGTGAAGACCAGGATGGCCACCACGACGCCCAGGAACGCGAGGCCGCAGAGCACGTAATTGAACATGATCCCGCCAAGGAAGAAGTCCTCCTCGCCGCGATCGGTCCGCAGCCCGCACGATGGGCATTTCGTCTTCAGCTTGAACCACGTGCGCAGCAGCACCGCCTTCCCACAGTGCGGGCAGCGGAGCGTCAGTCCGCGCGCGTAGAGCCGCAGCGCGCGCCCCACGCTCAGCTCCTCGTACTTCCTGACCGGGCCGCGTGAATTTTCTTCCATGATGCCTTCCCGCGTTTTGAAGACCTCCGAGCCGCATCAGTATGCCACCCCGAAGCGCCTTCCGACATGGCTCACACAGAGGCACAGAGGCGCAGAGAAGAACTTCATCTCTGTGCCTCTGTGCCTCTGTGGGCCGCGTAGTTGATTGACACGCCGAAGATGCCGGACTAACGTTGGGTGCCCACCGGCGGCGCCCCCAGCGCGGGACGCCGGACCGGCACGGGAACGCTCCCCGTTGAACAGAGGTCCGCATGCGGATGGTCCTGATCGGTGTTCACCTCAATCGAACCCACGGGACCGGAGTGTATCCGCATGTCTACCACCACCGACGCGCGCATCGTCGCCGAGCGGCTGGCGTACGCGCCGGCTGACGGCCGCGAGCTCTTCACAGACCTCACCCTATCCTTCGGCCGGGAACGTACCGGCCTGGTCGGCCCGAACGGGTCCGGCAAGACGACGCTCGTCCGCCTGCTGGCGGGCGAGCTGAGCCCGTTGCGCGGCACCGTGCACCGCACGGGCGCCGTGGCCGTGCTCCCCCAGGATTTCCGCCCGCCGCCGGAAGCCCCCCTGGCCACCGTCCTCCGCATCCACAAGCGGCTGGCGGCCCTCCGCCGCGCCGGGTCGGGGACGGCCACCCTCGCCGACCTCGACCTCGTGGGCGACGACTGGGACCTCCCCGAGCGCGCGGCCGCGGTGCTGGCGCGCTTCGGGCTGGCTCACCTCCCGCTCCAGCGTCCCGTGGGCGCCGTCAGCGGCGGCGAGGCCACGCGCGTCGCATTGGCCGGCCTGGCGCTGGGCCAGCCGGACTTCCTGCTGCTGGACGAGCCCACCAACCACCTGGACGCGGCCAGCCGCGAGGCGCTCTACGCCTTCGTGGAGGGGTGGACGGGCGGGCTGCTGTGCGTGAGCCACGACCGCGCCCTCCTGCGGCGGATGGACCGCATCGTGGAGCTCTCCGCGCTGGGCGTGCGCGTCTACGGCGGCGGCTACGACTTCTACCGCGCCCGCCGCGACGCGGACGACGCGGCCGCCGCGCGCGAGCTGGACAGCGCCCGCGCCGCCCTGCGCGTGGCCGAGCGGGAGGCGCGCGAGGCGCGCGAGCGCCAGGCCCATCGCGAGGCCCAGGGCCGGCGCGACCGCGTAACCGCCAACATGCCCAAGGTCCTGCTTAACCGCCGCAAAGGGCAGGCGCAGGCGACCACGTCCCGCCTCAACGCCGCCACCGAGCGCGCCGCCGATGAGCGGCGCGTCCGTGCCCAGGAGGCCCGCCAGCGCGTGGAGGAGCGGGAGCGCCCCCGCTTCGGCCTCCCCAGCGCCGGCCTCGCCGCGGGAAAGGTCGTGCTGGAGGTGGATGGAGTGACGGTCCGCTTTCCCGGCGCCGCCCGGCCGGTGCTGGACGACGTGTCGCTGCGCATCACCGGCCCCGAGCGCGTCGCGCTGGTGGGCCACAACGGGAGCGGCAAGACGACGCTGCTGCGGGTGATGCTCGGCCGCCTCGCGCCGGACACCGGCACCGTCCGCCGCCTGCCGGACGGCGAGGTGGCGTACCTGGACCAGCGCGGCGCGCCGCTGGACCCGGCGCGCTCGGTGCTGGAGAACTTCCAGGCCTTCCACCCGCGCATGGACGCGACGGCGGCCCGCTACTCCCTGGCGCGCTTCCTCTTCTCGCACCTTGCCGCGCTGCAGCCCGTGGGCACGCTCAGCGGCGGCCAGCGCCTGCGCGCCTCGCTCGCCTGCGTCCTGGGCGGCGAGCGCCCCCCGTCTCTCCTGCTGCTGGACGAGCCCACCAACCACCTGGACCTCGACGCCCTGGAGGCACTCGAAGCCGCCCTCCGCGCCTACGACGGAGCGCTCGTCGTGGTAAGCCACGACGCGGCCTTCCTCGAAGCCATCGGGATCGAGCGGCACATCCATACCTGACGCACACAGAGACACAGGCGGCACGGAGAAGAAGTTATCTCCGTGCCTCTGTGTCTCTGTGTGAGCCCCCCCAAAACGAAAAAC
>DASVSA010000073.1:0-7753 GCA_036388335.1 Longimicrobium sp.
CGGCGATGCCGGCCCACAGGTCGCGGGACGGGGTGGCCTCCAGGGGGAGGGCCGCCACGTCGTCCAGCAGCTGCCTCAGCGCTTCCGCCTCTTCACGGCAGGCGGGGCACACCTCCAGGTGGAACTCTATCGACTGGCGCTCGGCCTCGGGAAGCTCGCCCCCGGCCCAGTCGTCCAGCCTCTCCATCACGTATTCGTGGTTCATCGTCCAAGCATCTCCCGCAGAAGCTTTCTCGCGCGGTGGAGCTGCGCCTTGCAGGTCCCCACCGCCGTCCCCTGCATCTCAGCGATCTCTTCGTGCTTGTAGCCCTCCACGTCGTGGAGGATCAGCACCGCCCGGGCCCCCGGAGGGAGCGCCGCGATGGCGCGCTCCAGGTCGATCCCCACCCCCGGGTCGTGGGGGCGCGAAGGCGTCTCGTACGCCTCCAGGTCGTCGGTCACCATCACCTTCCCTACCCTCACCTTCTCCGAGCGCCGCTCCCCCAGCACCACGTTCACCGCCAGCCGGTGGAGCCAGGTGGAGAAGGCGCTCTTCCCCTGGAAGCTGTCCAGCTTCTCCCACGCGCGGACGAACACGTCCTGCGTGAGCTCTTCGGCACGGCCGGGATCGCCGCACAGGCGCAGGCACAGGGCATACACCCGCCCCAGGTTCTCGCGGTAGAGCTGCTCGAACGCCGCGACGTCACCCTGCTGTGCGCGCCGCACGGCCAGGCTCGCCGTGGGAGCGAGTACCGTGGGCTCAGCCTGCATCGCGATCATCCAATCGGACCGGAGAGGGGTGGAGCATCCCGCGTTCGTGGATAGGATGCGCCCCGGCGCGGAAAGGTTTAAATGCTCGCATGGGAGGGGAGGACTTCAGGGGAGGGACTGCAAGAGGGGATGGACAATGTGCTTGCGCCGACGCGCGACGGCAAGTGTTTATCATTTCGCAACGAGACACGGAGACGACTTCAGCTCCGCGCCTCCCCGTGGGCAAAGCATCGAGAGGTCACTCCTGGCTGATCAGATCGCGCTCAAACCACGGTGGCGGGACGCAGCACACGTGATTCCGGAATCGGTTGTGCGACTCAGCGGCCCCCGCTAACCTCGAACGAGCAACCATTTCGCGGCTATATGCGGAGGCCACCATTCAGTGAACCCTACGGTGGGTCCGACCCCGTCTCGCATCGCATCGTATCTCTGGATCATTTCCCAGTGGATGCCGAGAATGCCGCGACACGACTCGGACGTGCGGCAGCTCTGCCGATGTAAGCCATCGCGCCGAGGGCGCGGTATCCTGAACGGCTGGCGTTCGGCCAGGCTTCCGGCAGTTCATCACCCATAGATGGAGTTCGTATGAAGCGGATCGTCCTCAACACGGTAGCGTTTGCTGCAATCATCGCGGGCGCGTCCAGGCTGCACGCGGGAGACCCGGAAGCGCCGACGAAGCTGGTCTGCTGCGAGGCCACGTTCGGCAGCAGCTGCTGTGGCTTCACTTACTGCAGTGCGGGACTCTTCAGCTGCGCCTACCTGTAGTCCACCGGTTACCACCTCGACCCGAACCAGGGAATGCACTTATGAAGCGCATGACGCTGAACCTCGCGGCGTTGGCTGTGATCTGCGGAGGGGCCCAACGCCTCTACGCGGAAGAAGTGGTGATCAAGTGCTGTGACGCGACCTTCGGTGCAACGTGCTGCGGCCCCGAGTGCAGCGCCGGATGGTTCTACTGCAAAGCCACACTCGTGCCCTGAGCCGAAGGCGGTGCCTTCCGCTCGGAAGTGCTGCTCCAGATGCCTAGCGGAAACGCGAATCATCAACGGCTGACGACGGTCCCCGGCACGGGATCGTCGTCAGCCGACATTAAGGCGGTTCGTGCGGCCGTACACGCCCTGATTCGGCAGCTTCGTTCCACTTACCCGTCCGCACAAGGGATTTCGGTGAAAGACACCCTCTCGAACGTAGCCAGCGTAGTGTTGGTAGTTTGCGCGTTAACAGTGACCGGCCTCGTCGTCCGCAACGAGTGGACCCGGCCCGATCGCAATGCACCCGCGGCCGCGGAGCTCTCGCCGGTCAAGATCAGCGGGTGGGATGAGGTCTCGCGCGGTGGCACCAATCTCAGCAGGCCCGGCGCTCCCGTGACGGTCGTCGAGTACTCGGACTTCCAATGTCCCTTCTGCGCTACGGTCGTACCCACCCTCCGCAGCCTGCAGGAAAAGTACGGCGACCAGTTGACCGTGGTGTTCCGCCATTATCCGATCGAGTCCATACACCCGTATGCCAAGCCCGCTTCGCTGGCTGCCGAGTGCGCGGGCGAACAAGGCAAGTTCGAGGCATACCACGACGCCCTTTTCGGCGCGCAGGAGTCCATCGGGAAGGTGTCGTGGCGGAACATCGCATCCAGAGTGGGCGTGGCCGATCTGAACGGGTTCGACCGCTGTGTGCGGGACGAGCGGTTCGCCCCGCGCGTGGCCCAGGATCTCCGCTCCGGGATGCGCATCGGCGTACCCGGCACGCCGACGATCGTGGTGAACGGAATGCGTCTTCGTGGGGCGCCCACCGAGGAAGCGATCGCGAAGCAGATCGAACTGGCGCTGATGTCCAGGGCCGTTGCGGAGCGCTGAAATTTCATGAGAAACTACCCCTCGCGAGAGGCGGCAAGTGAAGGAGGCTCGGAGTGAACGGTCTGCCGTCACATGCACGGCACGCGCTCCGGGTGCTGACCCGGGCTCCCGGCTTCGTCCTGGTTTCCGCACTCGTGGTCGGGCTCGGGATCGCTACGATGACGGTCGTGTTCAGCTTTGCGTACAGTCTCTTCCTGCGTCCGCTTCCCGGGGTCGCGGCCCCCGGGGATGTCGTGGAAGTTGGAGCCGTGGCGGCGGATGGCACGCGCTTCAATACGTTCTCGTACCCTGCCTTTCGGAGGCTGCAGGGCATCCCCGGGGTGTTCAACGGGGTTGCGGCTCACGGAATCTCCGCCATGGGCCTGACCCTCGACGGATACGCAAAGCAGGTGTGGGGAGTGGTCGTGACCCCCAACTACTTCCAGGTTCTTGGCGTGAATGCGGAGGTGGGGCGCCACTTCGCATCGGACGAACCGGATCCGCGCGTCGTGGTTCTCAGCCACAAGCTGTGGAGCCGCGAGTTCGGAGCGGACCCCGGCATTGTGGGCCGGAGTATCCAGGTGAACGGGCAGGGGTTCACCGTCGTCGGGATCTCCCCACGCGGTTTCACCGGAACGATGCGCGGGTTCGGACCGGAGCTGTGGGTGCCGATCGCCGCGCACTCCAGTTGGAACCACGCCAGCCTTTCTCCCGAGACCTCGACTTCATGGTTGCAGGTCGTCGGGCGCCTGCAGAGCGGCGTTCCCAAGACGGTCGGCGCAGCGAAGCTCATCCAAGGCGCGGCGGCGGGCGGGCCCGACGATGGTATCCACGGCGTCCGCCTGTTCGTGCTTCAGACCGCGGGCGCGCTGAGCGGGGGTGCGCGCGCGGGCGTCCTCGGGTTCTTTGCGGTCATGATGGCCGCCGCCGCGGGGCTTCTGCTGACGGCGATCTCCAACGTGTCCGGGATGCTCCTTGCACGGTCCAGCGCGCGAAGCCGGGAGATCGCCATCCGGCTTGCGGTGGGTGCCCCGCGGGCGAAGCTCTTCCGGCAGTTCATCGCGGAAGGATTGCTCCTGGGCGCCTTCGGTGCGCTGGCGGGGGTTATGATGTCCGCAGGGATCATGCGCTGGCTGAACGGGGCGCGCCCTCCGGTGGACGTGCCGCTAGCGCTCGACCTTGAACTGAACCCGGTCGTTCTCGCGCTCTCGTGCACCGTCGCGGGTGTGGCCGCCCTCGTTTTCGTGATTATTCCCACGCGACAGGCTTGGCGTACGGACGTCATGACGGTGCTCCGCAATGGCACGCAAACGGCGGCACGCGCCGATACGCGCATGCGGGTTCGCTTCGTGACCGTCCAGGCCATCTCCACCGTACTCCTTGGGGTCGCGGGAACGTTCGCGAGTGCCGTGCGCAAGGGGCTCACCCTCGAACCGGGGATACAGCCCCGCAACGTGGTCGTCACGTAGCTCAACACGGAGGCACGGGCATCAACGCCGGAGGCCGGGCACGCTCTGCAGGGGCGTCTGCTGGAACGGATCCGCGCGGTGCCCGACGTTGACGCCGCCGCGCTCACCACATCCTTGCCCTTGGGCCAGACGATCAGCCGGGCCATCGTGTCGCGGAGCGAAGGAGCGGGTGGCGGGGTCGCGGTAGGTGTCTCCAGGGTGAGCACCGGGTATTTCAGAGCGTTGTGTATCCCGGTCCTGCGCGGCCGTGATTTCCAGCCCACAGACCGCGGCGGCTCCCCGCCTGTCGCGCTGGTGAACCAGTCGCTGGCGAAACAGCTGTGGGCTCGCGAAGATCCAGTCGGGCGGTCGCTTCGCTTGGGTGGCCGGCTCTATCAGGTGATCGGTGTGGCCCGAGACGGGAAGTACGGCTCGATATCCGAAACCCCTCAGCCCTTCGTTTATTTCTCCCTTGCGCAAGAGTACGCCGCCGACGTCACCCTTCTGGCAAGGCTGAAGCACGCTCCGGACGCTGCGCTGAAGACATTGCCCCGGTTGATCAGTGAGGTAGATCCCGGGGTGCCCGTCGCCAATGTCATGACCATGGACGCGCACATCGCGCTGAACGTCCTTCCACAGCGGATTGCGGCACTCCTTACGGCCGCTCTGGGGGTCGTCGGCCTGCTGCTTGCCGCCACCGGCCTTTACGGAACGATTTCCTACATGGTCGGAACGCGGACACGGGAGTTCGGTGTCCGCATGGCTCTGGGCCAGACTGGCCGCTCGGTGCGCTCCAGTGTCATCCGAGAAAGTTTGTGGATCGCCGCGAAGGGCGTGGCCATCGGGTCGCTCCTGGCCGCGGGCGCGATGGTCCTGATTCAGCGGCTGGCGTTCGGAATCGGCATCGGGGAGGTGCTCGCGGTGGGGATTGCCGCAGGGGTCGTGTTGATCACGGCAGCGGCCGCAAGTTATCTCCCCGCCCTGCGCGCGACCCGCGTTGACCCCGCCGTGGCGCTGCGTGCCGAGTGAGACGGGCCTGACGGGAGCCGTTCCGCGGATGCGCCGCCTTCCCGGACCTATCGCCGGCGCCCCCCGTATCGCAGTGCGGCTTCTCTCTTCGGCGCGGTTGTAATGTTTTTCGTTTCTCTCAAGGCAGGGAGGTAAAGATGATACGTCTACCACGCCGCGTTCGCGGTCTGCTCAACACGGGGCTCACCTGGGCAGGCGCGTGGGCCCTGATCGGCGCGGCTCTCGGCGCCTCGGATGCCGCGTCGCTCGGGCTGCTTTCGCGGGCCGGTGCTGCGTTCGCTGTGCGCGCGGTGCTCGAGCCGGCGGTGGTGTGTGCGGTCGCCGGGGGAGTGAGCGGGCTCCTCTTCGCGGGCGTCCTCCTCTTTGCGGAGCGGCGCCGTGGCCGCGTCGAGGAGCTGCGTCTCGGCCGCGTAGCGGCCTGGGGAGCCATCGGTGCGATGATCCTCCCCATCGGCTTCACCGTGCTCGCGTCCGCAACGCTCCTGTCCGCGAAAGCAGCAGCGATGACAGGCTTGTTCGCCCTGCTGGGAGGCGGATCGGCCGCGACGACGCTGCTGGCCGCGCGGCGTGGGGCGCGAGCCGAGCCCTCACCGGGACGGCTGGGCGCACGGCCCGGCGGCCGGTAACGCCACCTTCCAGAAACACGCGGAGTCGCCAGGTAAACGGGCGAACCGAGTCTGACCACGTCCTTCACGCACCGCCGGACACGGGGAGCCGGATCGATGCTGGCTTACTCCGGCACACGCCCCCGGTACATCTCCTCGATGCGGTCCCGGTAGCGCTGCTCCACCGCTTTGCGCTTGATGCTGAGCTTGGGCGTGAGCAGGCCGGCGTCGATGGTGAACTCCTCGGGGATGACGAGGATGCGCTTGGGGACCTCGTAGTGGGCGAACTCCGTCAGGCGGCCCACGGTTTCGCGGGTGAGGTGCTCCTGCACGCGCGGCTCGGCGGCGAGGGCGGCGCGGTCGGTGGCGGGCAGGCCCTGCTGGCGGCACCACGTCTCCAGGTTCTCCCACTCGGGCACCACTAGGAAGGTGGTGAAGGGGCGCCGGTCGCCCAGCATCACGATCTGCGCGACGTAGGGGGAAAGGAGCGCCACGTTCTCCATGGGCGCGGGCGCCACGTTCTTGCCGCCGGCGGTGACGATGATGTTCTTGAGGCGGTCCGTGATGCGCAGGAAGCCGTCCGCCGTCACCTCGCCGATGTCGCCGGTGTGGAACCAGCCGTCGGCGTCGATGGTCTCGGCGGTGGCGTCGGGACGGTTCCAGTAGCCCTTCATCACGTGAGGCCCGCGGGTGAGGATCTCGCCCGTCTCCTGCTCGATCGCCACCTCCACGCCGGGGATGATGGCGCCCACCGTCCCCAGCTTCACCTTCCCCGGCTTGTTCACGGCGATGACGGGCGACGTCTCGGTGAGCCCGTACCCCTCGTACACGGGGAGCCCGGCGGCGAAGAAGAACTTGGCCACGTCCGGCGAAAGCGGTGCGCCGCCGGAGACGAAGTTCCTCATCCTCCCGCCCGTGCGCGCCCGCAGCTTGGAGAAGACCAGCCGGTCCGCCAGGCGGTACTGGAAGGCCAGCGCGCCGCCCGGCTCCTTCCCCGCGAAACGCAGGTCGGCCACCCGCGTCCCCACCCCGAGCGCCCAGCCCACGAGCGCCTTCTTCACCCCGGTGGCGCCGGTGACGCGGGTGTAGATCTTTTCGAACAGGCGGGGGACCGCGACGGCGATGTTGGGCGCCACCTCGCCCATGTTGTCCACCACCCTGTCGAAGCTCTCCGCGTACGAGATGCACGCGCCCACGTCCCAGTACAGGTAGTCCACCATCCGCTCGAAGACGTGGCTGAGCGGGAGGAAGGAGAGCGTGCGGTCGCCGGTGAGGATGACGTCCGAGAGGCCGTGCTGCTGCGAGCCGGCCACGTTGGAGCAGAGGTTGAAGTGGGTGAGCATCACTCCCTTGGGGTCGCCCGTGGTCCCCGAGGTGTAGATGAGCGTGGCCACGTCGTCGCGCTTCACCCCCAGCGCCCGCTCGCGGAAATTCCCCACGCGCCCCGCCTCGATGGCGCGCCGCCCCTCCTCCTGCACCTCGTCCCACGACACCACGCCCGGCTCCCCGCCCGCGTCGTCGAACACCACCACCCGCTCCAGCGCGGGGAGCTCGCCGCGGATCTCCTGGATCTTGGCGAGCTGCGCGCGCGTGGACACCATGATGGCCCGCGCCCCGCAGTCGTTGAGGATGTAGGCGACCTGGCCCGCGGGGAGCGTGGGGTAGATGGGGACGTCGACGGCGCCCATCCCGGTGACTCCGTAGTCGGTGATCGCCCACTCGGGACGGTTCTCCGAAAGGAGCGCCACCCGGTCCCCGGCGCGCACGCCCCACCCCTCCAGCGCGGCTGCCAGGCGCGCCGCCTGCTCCTCCACCTCGCGGTGCGACCATTCCTTCCACGCGCCACCCACCTTGTAGCGCAGGGCGGCGGGGCGGTCGAAGCGGTCGACGCCGCGCAGGAACAGCTTGGGGATGGTGTCGCGCTCCACGGGCTGCAGCGGGATGGCCGGGTAGACGCGGTACGAGGGGGCGGCTGGCATCAGCGGGTGGCTCCGGTGGGGGTGAGAGCGGCGAATATGCCCGCCCGCCCGGCGGCGCACAAGAAGTGCGTGAGTGCGTTAGTGCGTGAGTGCGTTGAACTGCAGTTAAGCGC
>DASVSA010000074.1:0-7206 GCA_036388335.1 Longimicrobium sp.
GACGTAGAGGACGTAGCTGTTGTGCGAGTCCACCTTCCGCAGCCCGTCCACCAGCCGGCGCAGATACGTCTCTCCCCCGCCGTTCACGCCCGGCCGCAGCGACAGCAGGTCCACCCCGATCCGCAGCGGGCGGTCCGCGGCGGGGGCGGCGGAGCGCCTCGTCTTCGCGATCACATGGCCCACTCACGCCCCCCGACAAGAGCGTACAGGCAGAACACCACCACGGAGCACGGGAGCATGGAAACGTAGAGCAGCAGGCGTCTGCGCAGGTATCCGATGCCGGCCGCTCAGCACGAGCATGAGCGGAACACCCTGCGCCAGGTACCGCGGGCTGCTGATGTAGCCGGCGAGCGCGACCCCCAGCGCCAGGGCCAGCACCAGACCGGCCACGGACATCCTGGCCGCGACACGCTCGCGCAGCGCGCCGGCCATGCCGGCCAGCAGCGGGGGGAGCAAAAGGAGCCAGAGGACCTGCCCGGGCATCAGAAAGGTGCCGATGCTCATCACGCCACCCGTGGTGCCCGGAAGGGGCAGGATGAAGGGGAGCACCATCGCGGGGAGTAGAAGGTGCGGCGCCAGGAGGAGGTTCCTCCCGTACAGGTACCGCGTGAGCCCCGCGCTGCCGGCCCCCACCTCGTCCACCCAGCTTTCGCGCGCCGCCGCCAGCGACGCGAACGGGTTGGGGAACCGGGCGAGCAGGTCCCCCTCGCCGGCGGGCCCGGCGCTCTGCGGTACCACGAGGGACAGGAGCACGGCCCAGCCACTCGCCTCCCAGTGCAGGTAGTCCTTTCCTCCCTCCCGCCCCGGCGGCCCCGCGGCCACCACGGCACCCGTGATGAAGGGTGCCGCGACGTACCGGGAGAGGAAACCGCCCACCAAAAGCCGCGTCGCGAAGGCCCGGTCGCTCGGCGCCATCAGCGCCACCAATCCTGCCCCGACGGCCATGAACGCCACGCCGGCGGCGACCCCCACCACCGCGTGGTGCACCCCGCCGACGGCGGCGAACGCCAGCGTCGCCACCACCGCGGCCGCCCAGAGCACGGCCAGCCAGGCGGGCAGCCCGCGCGGAGCCGGCCCCCACGCAACGGGGCCGGCGGCCGCCGGGCGTGAAACGGCCCCGCGGGTGGCGGTCGCGTACGTCATTCGGCTCCGCTGAGGTGCTCGCGGAACAGCTGCGCGAACTGCGCGGCCGGGTCGCGGGCCATGATGGGCCCGACCAGCGCGAACCCTTCGCGGATCAGCGAGCGCCGGAGCTCCCCGTCGTCCATCACGCGGCGAAGGCTGCCGGCCAGCGCCCGCGCGTCGCCCGGGGGCACCAGCAGCGCTTCGTGCCCGTCCCGCAGCAGAAAGGGGATCCCGCTGACGGCGCTGGCGACCACCGGAAGACTGTGTCCCATCGCCTCGTAGATCACCCGCGGAAACCCCTCGCTGTACGTGGGAAGCACGAAGATGTCGGCCCGCCGGTAGAAGCCGAAGAGCCCGGCGCCCGGTGCGACGAATCCGTGGAAGGCCACGTGGCCGCCCAGGCCGTGGCGCGCGGCCTGAACGGCGAGCGCGGCCCGCTCCGGACCCTCGCCCACGATGTCCAGGGTGACCTCCCGCCCCTCGCGCCGAAGCTCCTGGAGCGCTTCCAGCAGCACGGGCACACCCTTGCGCCGGTTCAGCCCGCCCACGTACAGCAGGCGCACCGGGCCCGCCGCGCACGTGTCGTCGCGGCGAACCATGTCGGGCGGCTTCATCTCCAGGATGGGGGCCGTCTCGTACACCGGCCTCCCCCCGCCCCCGTACTTGCCCAGCAGCGCGCGGCCGGCGGTCAGGCCCAGCCGCGTCGTCCGCATCATCCACGCTTCCCAGCGGGTGAGGAGGAAGCGGTAGGGGCGGAAGAGGAGCCCGCGCACTCCGCCCCACCGGAAGGTGTAGGGCGCGATCTCCTCCCAGTCGTTGGCGAGGTACACCGCGGCGGGCCGCCGGTGGAAGAAGTGGTTCACCGTGTAGGCGACCCCGCCCTGGTAGCTGGGGATGAACGCGTACACCACGTCCCAGCGGCGGATACGGCGCACCACGCGAACGGCGCTGTGGAGATGGTGCCAGAGCGCGGGCAGCATCTTCGCCGAGCCGGACGGCGGGGTGGGGAGCGGCTCCACCCGCACGCGCGGGTCCAGCAGCGGATCGTCGGTCCGGAACCCCGGGTGCCCCGGCCGGAGGACGTGTCCGCACACGGTCACCGAGCCGAAGTGCCCGCACAGGCTGCTGGCGAGCTGCCCGTAGGGCTTGAAGATCCGATACGCGCACCCGTCGTACGAGATGGGGCCGGGCAGCACCAGCGTCACGCCGCGCCCGTTCGCGGCGGGTAGGGACCCTGCCGGCACCGGCGGCGCGCTCACCGGCGCACCGGCGCCGCCCGCGTGGCCCGGCACAGCTCGCCGTACACCGCGGTGGTGCGGTAGCTGGCCCGCGGCAGCTGCTCCGAGGCGAGGAACACCGCCTGCTGGCTGGGAAGCGCCGGGTGGTACCCGTGCAGCCCCTTCCCCGTACCGCGCCCCAGGAAGCTGGGCGAAATCCCCAGCCCCTCGTTCACCACCCAGATGAGGTCGCCGAAAGCGCGCGAGGCGACGCCGTACTCGCTACGCTCCTCCTCGCTGACGAGCACCCCCCGGGGCTCCTCGCCCAGGTGCGCCGCGATCTCGCTCCTGAGCCCCGGGTCCGGCACCCAGAAGCGCGCCAGCGTCGCGTCCAGGAAGTACATGTACCGGTCGGGCCGCGGCCGGCCGAAGTGCCGCTCCACCCGCAGGTCGTGGGAGCCCCGCACGCTCGCGGCGCCGTGGTCCGAGACCACCGCCACGTACCCGTCCGGGTTGGCGCGGCGGAAAGCCGCGATCAGCTCGCCCAGCCACACGCGGTAGTCCTCGATCCGCGCCAGGAACTCGGGCGAGCCCACTCCGGTGGAATGGACCAGCGCGTCGAGGTCGGGAAGCGATACGAACAGCCCCTCGCCGGGGCGCACCGCGCCGAGCGCGCGCTCCACCAGGACCCGGTCCCGGCCGGGGGGCGCCACGTTCCTGAGCTGGGAGTGCAGCACCAGGGTGCCGCGGAACCCGGGGGAGCTCAGCAGGGTGGGATGGGGAAACGACGGGGAGAACGGGTAGCTCCCCGTGGGCTCGAACGCGCCCAGATACGAAAACGGGATGTTGGCGGTGTACCCCACCACCCGGGCGAGCGCGCGGTGCGCCACCCGGTCCAGGTAGTACGCGTGGCGAAGCGGCGACAGCAGGCGCAGGGCCGGGGCCCACCCGCGCAGCCACGAGCTGCCGGGCTTGTAGTTGAATATGTTCAGGAAGCCGAGCTCGTCGGGCGTCATCCCCGCGAACAGCTCGGCCACCAGGTTCACGCTGTACCCGAACCCGGGACGCACCGAGGCGCGCCCCGGGAGCTCGGGGAGAAACCGCTCCGGGAGGTACGAGAACGGCAGGCAGTCGATGAAGACGATCAGGCTCGGCCGCACGGCTCCTCCAGGACCGAGTAGAGATAAGCGTGTCGTGGCCCGAACCAGCGGCTGCTTCCGACCAGGTAGTCCACGTAGCCGCACCGCGCCACCAGGAACCGCTCCTGGTCGCTCCCGCCCGCCGCACGGAAGCCGGGCCAGAGCCTCGCGAGCGAGCGCTCGGCGAGTTCCAGGCTCTCCGCCGCGCCGCGCCCGTGCAGCAGGGCGGCCAGGGCGGCGTTCAGGTGCAGCAGGAAGCTCAGCTGCTCCGGGCGCTTGGGCCGCAGCAGCCACGGAATGGCGCGGTGTGGCCGCGCGACCGCTCCGGTGCGGACCGCCAGGTAGGCCTCGTACGCCCGCCGGCGGGGCGTTTCCACCGGCCACACCCGCCTCCCCTGCCGCACCGCCGCGCGGGCGATCTCCAAGTCCGAAGCCGCGACGGGGAGCGACAGCAGCATGCGGAGCCCCGCGCGGAACGACTCCAGCACCTCCAGGTGAAGCTGCGCGGGCTCCTGCTCGAAGCGCAGGCGGAGCTTCCCCTGCAGGCTGCGCTCCAGCAGCTCCGCCGAGCCCGGCGCGAAGTACCGGGCCAGCAGCGGCCGGGTTACCTCGGTGCGCCAGGCGCGCACCCGCTTCTGGAAGGTGGGGATCATCACGCCCGCGTGGGGCAGCAGCCAGGTGGTGAGGTCCAGCGCCTGCCTCGCCCACGTGTAGCGCGCCGTCCGCGCTTCCTCGCACGAGCCCGCGCCTCGCACCAGGGCCGCCGGAACGCGGAATACCATCTCCCAGAGCCGGTGGATGGGCACCTCGTTGAGCTGCCTCAGGTCGATGCTGCGGGCGTCCAGCGAAGGGAGCTCCCCACGCACGTCGGCGCCGAGCAGGGTGCGGCCGGTGGCGCGTACGTCCCAGCAGCGAAAGGTGGGCGGGTGGCGCCGCAGCCGATCGAGCGTGGTAAGGCTGGCATCCAGGTGAAAGAGCCGCGGCCCGGCACGGTTCACACGCTCCTCCACCGCCCTCAGCGCCCGCGCCGCGCCCGCCCAACCCGCCCCGCCGGGCGGTGAATCCCCCACCACGTACATCTCGATGTCGCTGCCGAGCTGCACCTGGCCCGCTTCGTCGCGCCACCAGGTGAGCTCGCCGCGCGAGGCGCTGCCGTGCAGCAGCACCGAGTGGGGGCGGAGCCCGGCCAGGATCTGCACCGTCTCGTCCAGGAGAGCCCTCACCTCCGCGGGGTACCCGTACTCCCGGCAGAGCGAATCTACGGCACCCCCCGGGGAGGTCTCTGCATCCATCGCCCCGTTCCCGGTCAGCGCGGGCCGATCGCCCGTCTCACGCGGCTTCTGGCGGGCAACCGGCGATCGAGGAGCGTCGCGGGGGCGTGTGCCGCGCACTGCGCGGCGGGCAGGCAGCGGAGCATTGACCCTGTTCGATCGCGTGGCGGGCTTTGCGAAGCCGTGAGAGGAGGATAGCGCGGAGGATCAACAAGTTAGAGAACAATCAACCCGCCGCAACCCTTGACAGAGCAGCGGGCTTGTCGCGGAGGCGCGGAGAGAAGCTCGCGGCGCGTCCTCGCGGTCCGCGCAAAGCCATCCCGTCGAGCATCGGCGAGCACCCCTGGCGGGTGGCGCTGGCGGGCGAGTGCCCGGCGGCGAGCGTGCTGACGGCAAGCGGCTTCACGAGCGGCATCACCCGCGCGGCTCGCGGGCGGAAACACGAAGAGGCCCGTCAGAACCAGGATCCTGGCGGGCGTCTTCCTGTATGCAGCCGTGTGCGTTACACCCGGCGTCCGGGCGATGCCTGGCAAGAACCGCGGGCCCAGCACCATCCGCGACGCCGTGTTGGGAACAGTGCCCGGGGCGGGACTCGAACCCGCAAGCCGCGAGGCGGGGCATTTTAAGTGCCCTGTGTATACCGGTTTCACCACCCGGGCGCGCTCCCGCGGGAGAAGATAATACCGCGGGAGGCTGGATGTGGAGGGGTCAGAGCGCGGCGTCGATGGCGGCGCGCAGGCGGGCCACGTTCTCGGCCACCGTGGCGCGCGTGTTGTAGATGGCCGAGCCGGCCACCAGCGCCGTGGCCCCGGCGCTCACCACCGCGCCCACCGTCTCCGGTGTGATCCCGCCGTCCACCTCCAGCTCCACCTCGCCCAGCCCTCGCTCGTCCAGCATGCGGCGGATCGTCGCCACCTTGGCGGTGCTGGTGGGGATGTACGACTGCCCGCCGAAGCCGGGGTTCACCGACATCACCAGCACCAGGTCCACGTAGGGGAGGATCTCGGAGAGCGCCTCGGCCGGGGTGGCGGGGTTGAGAGTGACCCCCGCGCGCATCCCCAGCTCGCGGATCTGCTGCACCGTGCGGTGGAGGTGGCGGGTGGCCTCCACGTGCACCGTGAGGATGTCCGCCCCCGCCTCCGCGAAGGCGGCCACGTAGCGCTCGGGCTGCTCGATCATCAGGTGCACGTCGATGACGCCCCTGGCCGCCCGCCGCGCCGCCGCGGCCACCAGCGGCCCGATGGTGATGTTGGGGACGAAGTGCCCGTCCATCACGTCCACGTGGATCCACTCGGCGCCGGCCGCTTCGGCCTCGCGGATGTCGTCGCCCAGCCGCGTGAAGTCGGCCGAGAGGATGGAGGGAGCGATCTTGACCCGGCTCATCTCCCCTCCCCCATCACCCGCACCCCGTCCGCGGCGGCGATTACGGCCGCCGTAGCCATCCCCAGGAAGAGCCCCGTCTCCAGCACGCCCGGGCGCACCAGGAGCGCCGCCTCCAGCGCCTCCGGGTGCGCGATCCCTTCCGGGAAGCGGCAGTCGACGATGTGGTTGCCGCCGTCCGTCACCCGTGGCTCGCCCCCTTCCGCGCGGCGCGGCTCGGGCTCGGCGCCCAGCGAGCGGAAGTAGTCGAGAAGCACCGGCTCCGCGAAGGGGTCCACCTCCACCGGGAGGGGCGCGCGCGTCCCCAGGCGCTCCACCACCTTCGACTCGTCGGCCACGATCACCAGCCGCTCGGATACCGACGCAACCACCTTCTCGCGCAGCAGCGCCGCGCCCAGCCCCTTGATGAGCCGCAGCTCGGGGTCCACCTCGTCCGCGCCGTCGATGGTGAGGTCGAGGCGCGGGTGCTCCGCCAGGCTGGCAAGCGGAATCCCCAGCCGCCGCGCGCGCGCCGCCGTGTCTTCGGAGGTGGGCACGCCCACGATCCCACCCCACTCTCCCCGCGCGCGCCGTTCAGCGATCACGTCCAGGAGGTGGCGTACCGTAGAGCCGGTGCCCAGCCCCAGCGCCATCCCGTCCTCGATCCACTCCGCGGCCCGCTCAGCCGCCGCCCTCTTCAACGCCTCCGCGTTCTGCACCGCGCTTCTCCTCTTTGTCTCTGTGCTTCCTGGTGAGCCTCGCAGTCAAAAGATCGGGGGGGTGCCCGATGGCACCCCCCCGACCGCGTCACTGCACCGTCAGGTCGCCGCGATCAGCCGCGGACGCCGCCGGTCTTGACTTCCGTCTGGTACGGCTGGAACTCGCAGCCAGGACGGACGGGCACGTAGATCACGTCGGGCCGCGTCTGGCCGGCCTCGGCGAACACCGGCACACCCTGGAAGTCGCCCACACGGGTGACTTCGTTCACGCCGAGCACGCGCGGCAGGCCGTACTTGACGAAGCGGCGGTTCTGGAACATCACCGGCTCGTTGTTGATGAACCACGTGGCGTTGGCCGCGTACTGCGCGCCCGTCG
>DASVSA010000075.1:0-19893 GCA_036388335.1 Longimicrobium sp.
CCCCGGCGGGCTGGCGCAGGAGGGCGGCCACCGCGCCCTGGTCGTCTTCCAGCGGCAGCGAGCCGTGCTGAAGGAGCACGCTCCCCATGCGCCGCTGCGCGCTCCCCACCAGCTTGCGCCCCCCCGCCACCACCTCCCCCTGCACCGGCTCCGCGAAGCACGGCGCCAGCGAGGGGACGGGCGCGCGCCGCCCGGTGTCGCCCTGCACGGCCGCGTCCACCCCCAGCCGCCGGAGCCCCGCCACGATGGCGCGGTTGATGGCCGTGTACGCCTCGCGCGGGGAGCCCAGCAGCGTGTCGGGGAGCGCCACGCAGTAGGTGAGCTCGCGGTGGTGGAGCACGGCGCGCCCGCCCGTGGGCCGCCTCACCACGTCCCACCCGCGCTCGCGGATGGCTTCCAGGTCGTACATCCCCGCCGCGGGCTGGTTGCGCCCCAGCGACAGGCACGGCGGGCTCCACCGGTAGAACCTCAGCACCGGCGCCCCGCCCTCCGCCACCGACTCGGCGAGCGCTTCGTCCAGCGCCATGTTCCACGCGCCCGCCGCCGGTGGTGTGTCGATCAGCCGCCAGTTCATCTTCAGATCCTGTAAGGACCTCACACAGAGACACAGAGGCACAGAGAAAACGCTATCTCTGTGCCTCTGTGTCTCTGTGTGAGCCCGCTCTTCAGGCGTTCTTCCGCCCAGCTTCGATCAAACCCTTGACCGGCTCTAGTTGCCGCTGCTCTGCCAAGTAGCGGCTCATGGCGTCGATGTCGCCGTTGAAGCGGATCGAGAACTCGTCGCGGATCTGGCGGATTTCCGCGAGGATCGGGTCGTCGTAGTCAGGATCGTTTACGTTGATCTTGCCGTCGTGCGGCATACGGTCACCTCCTCATGAGATCGTCGGGAGTGCACAGGATTGGCGGCTCGAACCCACGGCCGCGGCACACCTTGGCAATGGTCGCGTACATCCGTGGATTCGCTATGTGCCTGCAATTCCAGGTCAACAGGATGTCGAGACCGTTCACAGTCGCGAGCGAGATGTGGTACGCGTCCGATTCTGCTCTCTGTGGCAATGGGCCGCGGCCAATCAGCGCCTTCGTCAACTCGTCTACCTCAGGATGCGCAACCAGCAACGGGATCCCGAACAATGCTTGGGCTCTCCGGCGTGCCATCTCCTGTTCCCCACGCATGACCTCTACTGCCACGAGTTCCGACGTGAACAACTTGTACCCGCTGCGGAGGTTCGCCCACCAGTCGCGGGTCTGGAGCTGTCGCGTGGCCATGAGGGAGTCGCGGCTGGGCCGGGCCACGAGGTAGCTGACGATGCTGGTCTCGATGTAGACGGATGGCAGCATCCGCCAAGGCTATCCGCGCCCCGCGCCGGGCACAACTGGGCCCGCAAAAGTCGATCCGCGGTTGGCGTAAAATGCAGCGGGGGCGCCCCTTTAGGCCGCCCCCGCTTGCAATCCGCCAGCGGCAGTTTCTCTGTGTTTCTGTGTCTCCGCGTGAGCCCTGCCGTTCTCAGATGTCGAGCGACTTGCCGGGCTCGAGCACCTCGACGGTGGCGCGGGAGCCTACGAGGCGGCGGAACTCCTCGGGGTCCTGGCGGATCAGGTCGAAGGTGTTGTAGTGCATGGGAACGACGGTCGTGGGCTCGATGAACTCCACGGCGCGGGCGGCATCCTCGGGGCCCATGGTGTAGTTGTCGCCGATGGGGAGGAGGGCGACGTCCACCTGGCCGCGAAGGAGCTGCATGTCGGTGATCAGCGCCGTATCGCCGGCGTGGTAGAGGCGCCGGCCGTCGTTCAGGGTCAGGAGGAAGCCGGAGCAGTCGGTGGTGAAGGCCCCCTCCTCGTCACCGTCGATGCTGCCGGTGTGGAGGGCGGGGGTGAGCTTCACCCGGCCGAAGGGGAACCTGTGCGCCCCGCCGATGTTCATCCCGTGCCCCTTCTCCACCCCCTGCTTCTGGCAGAACGCCACCAGCTCGAAGGTGGAGACGACGGTGGCGCCCGTCTGCTTGGCCAGCTTCACGCAGTCCGCGAAGTGGTCGGAGTGCCCGTGCGACACCAGGATGTAGTCCAGCTTCCCCACCGCGTCCGTCTTGATGTCCGCCGCGGGGTTCTCATCCAGCCACGGATCGAACATGATCCGCGTGCCGTCGCCCGTCTCGAGGGTGAAGCAGGAGTGGCCGTGCCAGGTCAGTCGGGACATGCGGAAGGGGCCTCCGGGAAAAAAGAAGTGCGTTAGTGCGTGAGTGCGCTGAACTGCTGTTGAACGCACTGACGCACTCACGCACTCACGCACTCGCCGTTCATCCAATCAGCTTCTCGTACGCCGCGGCGTCCATCAGGCCGTCGGCCTGCGACGGGTCGTCGGCGCGGACGCGGATCATCCAGCCGTCGCCGTAGGGGTCGTTGTTGACCTTGCCGGGGTCGGCGTCCAGGGCGTCGTTGACCTCCACCACCTCGCCCGAGATGGGGGAGTAGAGGTCGGAGACGGCCTTCACGGCCTCGATGGTGCCGAAGGACTGCATGGCCTCCACGCGCGCGCCCACCTTGGGGAGCTCCACGAACACGATGTCGCCGAGCTCGCCCTGCGCGTAGTCGGTGATCCCCACCGAGAACACGCCGTCGGCTTCGGGCTTCAGGTATTCGTGCTTCTCCGTGTATCGCAGATTCTGCAGGACGTTCGCCATCGCTGGTTCCTCGCGCGAAAAATAGGGGATGACCGTTCGCGGGACACGATACGCGCCCCCGGCGGGGCCGGCAAGCATCGCCCGAGGGGAACACCAGCCGCGTTGCGACGTACCGGGAGGTGCGCGGCGGCCCATCGTCCGCCGCACCCCACTCGATTTGTGAACCGTGATGAGCTTTCCCGGTGCCGCGCACCGCCCCGAGACCGACGCCCGCAACCGCGCCATCCGCGACCTGCGGCGCGCCCTGGTGGACTTCGGCAACGCGTTCGACCTGATGCAGGGGATCGAGTGCGACTGCGACGACCCCACCTGCCCCAACCGCACCCCCGAGACGATGACCGCCGAGCGGCTCATGGACTGGCTGGCCGATGCCTGGCACGGCCTGGCCGGGTGCGGGCACGTGGGCGAAGAGGTGCCCCCCACCCCCGAAGCGCTGCGCGAGCGCAACCGCTGGCTGGTGGCGCACTTCGCCCGTGAGCTGGAGGTGATGGGCGACGAGGGCTGGAGGAACGTCCTCGCCCGCTTCCGCGACGCGGCCGTCACCCCCCTGTTCGAGGAGGCGGCGTCGCTGGTGTCGCACGGCGTGACCGAGAACTTCCCCGAGGCCGAGGAAGACCCCGAGGGGCAGCGCGCCCTGGGTGCCGCCAACGCCTGGGCCGACGCCTGGGCCCTGGACGACGCCGCCACCGACGACCTGGAGACGGCCGTGGAGTGCGGCGCACTCGCCCTCTTCGGCTTCGGCATCGCCGACCGGCGGCTCACGGAGGCGCTCTACGAGCCCTTTGCAGCCGCGGTGCCGCTCAACGAGCTGGTGGTGCAGGCACGGTCGGGGGCGCCCTGAACGGCGGGCTCACACAGAGGCACAGAGGCACGGAGAACAGCGGGGCGTTCTCCGTGCCTTCTCGTTTCAGAAGCGCAGCGATGCCATCAGGCCCACCCCGTCGCGGGTGGCGACGGGAGCCACGCGGGGCTCCTCGCGGTCGGGGTGCAGGAGGCCGCGGGCGCCCATGACGAGCGAGGCGGCGCCGAAGCCGGCGTTGAAGAGGGCGAAGGGGCGGTAGTCGCTGTCGCTCCAGGCGGCGGCGCCCATGGCGGTCTGCAGGGCGCCGCCCAGGATGCCGATGCCGCCCCAGGTGCGGTGCCATCCGGGGGTGGAGGCGCGGTGGTTGAGGTACATCAGGCCCACGTTGGCGGCGGTCGTGACCCCCGAGGCCACGGCGTAGGGGGCCACGAACTCGTCCGAAGTGGGCCCCACGACGCCCTCGCCGCCATAGGCGGGCTGCACGCGCGCGGCCTCGGCCACCGTCATCCCGTTGGCGCGCAGCCATCCGGTCAGCTCCGGGTCCGACGCCAGCTCGCGGATGCGGGCGAGGTTGGCGGTGGCGGCTACGCGCTCCACCAGCGCGCGGCTGCCGGACTCGGCGATCAGGTAGGCCATGGCGCACGGGGTGCCGTGCTCGTCCACGAACACCGGGGTGCGCTCCGGCCGCTGGTGGTTGTGGGGAAAGCGGCCCGCCGCGCGGTAGCGGCGCAGGGCGGCCAGGGCACGCCCGCGCGCCTCGCGCTGGTCGGCTGACAGGTGAGACACGTCGCGCGTCTCCATCAACCGCTCGGCTCCCAGCAGGTGCGCCTGGATGCGGGCGGTCTCGCGGGTGCGCCACGCGGCGTCCGGCGGGGTCGCGTGTGCCGCCGGGGCGAGGGCGGCCGTGAGGAGGAGAAGGAGGAGGGCGCGCGGCTTCATACGGGCTCCTGGAGGGCGGATCGGTGTACGGGACGCCGGAAGAACGCGCCGGAGCCGCGCGGCGTGACGGCGCCGCAGGGTTTGCCACAGCTTGACGCACCGGCTACTTTTTCGCTCTTCATCCCCCGCAAGCTCCAACGGAGTCGCTGCCGTGAATAGATCGGTTTTCGCGCACACGGACACCTTCGTCCGCCGCCACATCGGGCCGGACGAGGGCGAGATCCGGCAGATGCTGGACACCCTGGGCTATGAGTCGCTGGACGCGCTCATCGACGACACCGTGCCCGCCTCCATCCGCATGGAGAGAGCGCTCGATCTCGGCCCGGAGCGGAGCGAGTACGAGCTCCTCTCCGAGCTGCGCCAGATGGCGTCGAAGAACAAGGTGTTCCGCTCGTTCCTGGGGATGGGGTACCACGACACGATCGTCCCCCCCGTGATCCAGCGCAACATCCTGGAAAACCCGGGGTGGTACACGCAGTACACGCCCTACCAGGCCGAGATCGCGCAGGGCCGCCTGGAGGCGCTCCTCAACTTCCAGACGATGGTGGTGGACCTCACGGGCCTTCCCGTGGCGAACGCCTCGCTGCTGGACGAGGGCACCGCCGCCGCCGAGGCCATGGCGATGGCGTACGGGATGGCGGGCGGCGCGGAGCGCAACACCTTCTTCGTCTCCGACCACTGCCACCCGCAGACCATCGACGTGGTGAAGACCCGCGCCGCCGCCCGCGACATCGACGTGGTGGTGGGCGACGCGGAGGCGTTCGACTTCAAGACGAACGTCTTCGGCTTCCTGCTCCAGTACCCGGCCACCGATGGCGCGGTGGTGGACTACGGCGCCTTCGTGCAGCGCGCCCGCGAGGAGGGCGCCGCCGTCATCGTGGCCGCCGACCTCCTGTCGCTGGCCCTGCTCACGCCTCCGGGCGAGTGGGGGGCGGACATGGTGGTGGGGACCACTCAGCGCTTCGGGGTGCCGCTGGGCTTCGGGGGCCCGCACGCGGCCTTCTTCGCCTGCCGCGACGAGCTGAAGCGGCAGATCCCGGGGCGCATCATCGGCGTCTCCACCGACAGCGAGGGGAAGCCGGCGCTGCGCATGGCGCTGCAGACGCGCGAGCAGCACATCCGCCGCGAAAAGGCCACGTCCAACATCTGCACCGCGCAGGTGCTGCTGGCGGTGATGGCCGGGATGTACGCCGTGTACCACGGGCCGGACGGGATCCGCGCCATCGCGGGGCGGGTCCACTCGCTTGCCCGCGTGGTGGCCGAGGGCGCCCGCCGCCTGGGCTACAAGGTGGTGCACGAGCACTACTTCGACACGGTGCGTATCGACGTGGGCTCGCGCGTGGAGACGATCATGGCCGCCGCGCGCGACCGCGGGATCAACCTGCGCGCCATCGACAACACCTCTCTGTGCATCGCGCTGGACGAGACGACGGGCGAGGAGGAGATCGAGACGATCCTCATCTCCCTCAACCGCGGCTCCCCGGTGGGGTTCACCGCCCGCGAGGTGGCGGATGGCCTGGGCGACGAGACGATGCCGCTGGCCCGCACCACGCCGTACCTGGAGCACCCCGTCTTCAACCGCTACCGCAGCGAGACGGAGATGCTCCGCTACATCCGGCGCCTGGAGTCGCGCGACCTGTCGCTTACGCACTCCATGATCCCGCTGGGGTCGTGCACCATGAAGCTGAACTCCACCTCCGAGATGTTCCCGGTGAGCTGGCCGGAGTTCAGCCGCATCCACCCCTTCGCCCCGCGCGAGCAGACGGAAGGGTACCGCGAGCTCTTCCGCCAGCTGGAGTCGCAGCTGGCCGAGATCACGGGCTTCGCGGCCGTGTCGCTGCAGCCCAACGCCGGCAGCCAGGGCGAGTACGCGGGGCTGCTCTGCATCCGCGACTACCACGAGTCGCGCGGCGAGGCGCACCGCAACGTGTGCCTGATCCCCGGCTCGGCGCACGGCACCAACCCCGCCAGCGCGGTGATGGCGGGGATGAAGGTGGTGGTGACGGGGACCGACGCCCGCGGCAACGTGGACGTGGACGACCTGCGCGCCAAGGCGGAGCAGCACTCGGCGAACCTGGCCGCCCTCATGGTGACCTATCCGTCCACGCACGGCGTGTTCGAGGAGGAGATCCGCGAGATCTGCGACGTCGTCCACCGGCACGGCGGGCAGGTGTACATGGACGGCGCCAACATGAACGCCCAGGTGGGGCTCTGCCGCCCCGGCGACTTCGGCGCGGACGTGTGCCACCTCAACCTTCATAAGACGTTCTGCATCCCGCACGGCGGCGGCGGCCCGGGGATGGGGCCCATCTGCGTGGCGGAGCACCTGGCTCCCTTCCTCCCCGGCCACCCGGTGATCCCGGTGGACGGGCGCGAGCACGGCGCGGTCTCGGCCGGCCCGTGGGGGAGCCCCAGCATCCTCCCCATCTCGTGGGTGTACATCAACCTGATGGGCGCCGAGGGGCTCACGCAGGCCACCCGCGTGGCGATCCTCAACGCCAACTACATCGCGAAGCGCCTCCAGGAGCATTACCCGGTGCTCTACCGCGGCACGCAGGGCACGGTGGCGCACGAGTGCATCGTGGACCTGCGCCAGCTCAAGCAGAGCGCGGGCATCGAGGTGGAGGACGTGGCCAAGCGGCTGATGGACTACGGCTTCCACGCCCCCACCGTCTCCTTCCCGGTGGCGGGGACGATGATGATCGAGCCCACGGAGAGCGAGGCGCTTTCGGAGCTCGATCGCTTCTGCGAGGCGATGATCTCCATCCGCGAGGAGATCCGCGCGGTGGAGCTGGGGATCGCCGACCGGCGCGACAACCTGCTCAAGAACGCGCCCCACACCATGGGCGCGGTGATGGCGGACGAGTGGGCGCATCCCTACTCGCGCGAGCAGGCGGGCTTCCCCGCTCCCTGGAGCCGCGAGCGCAAGTTCTGGCCGCACGTGGGCCGCGTGAACAACGCCGCGGGCGACCGCAACCTGGTCTGCTCGTGCCCGCCCATCGAGATGTACGCGTCGGTCTGAACCACGGGGCTCACACAGAGACACAGAGGCACAGAGATGAATTCATCTCTGTGCCTCTGTGCCTCTGTGTGCCCGCCGTTTACTCCGCGCGCAGGGCGGTGATGGGTGGGACGCGCGCGGCGCGGCGCGCGGGGAGGTAGCCGGCCAGGAAGGCGACGGCCCCGAACACCGCGAGGACGGCAAGGAGGACGGCGGGGTCGGTGGCGCTCACGCCGTAGAGCTCGCTGCGCAGGATGGGGGTGGCGGCCATCGCGCCCGCGAAGCCGAGCACCAGCCCGGCGCCCGCCAGCCGCAGCGTCTGCCACGTCACCCACCGCACCACGTCGGCGGGGCGCGCGCCCAGCGCCAGCCGAACGCCGATCTCGGGGGTGCGCTGCGCCACCACGTACGCCATCACCCCAAAGATCCCCACCGCCGCCAGCACCAGCGCCGACACCGCGAAGACGGCGAGGAGGATGGCGTTGAGGCGCTGCCCCTCCAGCGTGCCGGCCATCGTCTCCCGCAGCGTGCGGAAGCCCATCCAGGGGCCGGTGCCGGCCACGGGGATCTCCGGCTCCACCGCCAGGACGGCGCGGCGCAGGGCGGGAACCACTCGGGCGGGGTCGCCGTCGGTGCGGGCGATCACGACGATGTGGGTCCACGGGTCCCAGCTGTACGGGACGAAGACCGTGGGGGGTGGATCAGTCACCAGGTCGAACTGGCGCTCGTCCTCCACCACGCCCACCACGCGTGCGGCCATGGGGTCGCCCATCCCGGGCCGGCCCTGCGCCGCGCGGGTGAGCGTGACGCTCTGGCCCACTGCGTCCTTGCCGGGAAAGAAGGCCTTCGCCAGGGAGCGGGTGATGACCACGCCGCCGCCGAGGCCCGCCAGGTCGGCGTCCTGCATGAAGCGGCCGCGCAGGAGGCGGCTGCGCATGGCCGAGAAGTACTCCGGCGAGACCGAGCGGTAGAAGACCATGTCCCCCTCCGCCGGTGCGGGGCCGGAGGTCTGCACGCGCGTGACGGCGCTGCCGCCCGTCATGGGGATGTGGTTGGCGAGCGCGGCGTGGCGCACGCCCGGCACCGACGCGGCGGCCTCGCGCAGCCGGCGGTAGAGCTCGCGCGCCGCCGCCTCGTCCGCGTAGCGCGGCGCGGGCGGAAACACGCGCAGCGTGACGACGCCGTTCGGGTCGAAACCGGCATCGGTGGCCTGCAGCCGCCCCAGCCCGCGGATGAGGAGCCCGGCGCCCACCACCAGCATCAGCGAGAGCGCCACCTCTACCACCACCAGCGCCGCGCGCCCGCGGGTAGCCGCCCTCCCCGCCCCGCCCCGGCCGCCGCGCAGCGCGCCCGCCAGGTCGCCGCGCGAGCCGCGCAGCGCCGGCAGCAGCCCGAACACGAGCACCGTCCCCAGCGACATGGCCAGCGCGAAGGCGAGCACGCGCGCGTCCACCGACACCTCCGCCAGGCGCGGCAGGGCGTCGGGAGCGCGGGTGCGGAGGAAGCCCACCGCGGCCACGGCGGCGGCGGCGCCCACCACTCCCCCCGCGAGCCCCACCAGCGCGCCCTCGGCCAGGAGCTGCCGCACCAGCCGTCCGCGCCCGGCCCCCAGCGCCGTGCGGATGGCGAGCTCACGCTGGCGCGCGGTGGCCTGCGCCAGCAGCAGGTTGGCCACGTTCACGCAGGCGATCAGCAGCACCAGCGCCACCGCGGCGCCCAGCACCGCCAGCCGCCCCTCCACCCCGGGCCCGATCGCCTGCTCGCGCGCCGAGAAGAAGCCGACCTGCGTCCACCCCGCGTCGCCCGCGCCCTCCGCCACCAGCCCGGCGGCCAGCGCGTTCATCCGCGTGCGCATGCCCGCCTCCGTCATCCCCGGCGCCAGCCGCGCCACCACTTCGCTGTCCACGTGGATCCGCGGGTCCGCGAGCAGCTTCGCCTGCTCGGGCGGGAGCCCACCCACGGGGATCCACATGTCGGCCCAGATGGGGGCGACGAAGCCCGGCGGCATCACTCCGACGATGGTGAACGGCCCCTCGCGCGTGGAGATGGTGCGCCCCACGGCCGAGCGCTCGCCCGCGAAGTACTGCTTCCACAGCTTGTGCGAGAGCACCGCCTCGCGGTCGCCGGACGGGGTGCGGCCCAGCAGGGGCCGCGTCCCCATCACGCGGAAGTAGTCGCCGCTGATGAAGGCGCCCACGAAGCGCTGCGGTCCCTCGCTGCCGCGCACCAGCACGTCCTCGCCGCGCACGAAGGCCAGGCTCGCGAAGGGTGCCGCGCGCCGCCGCCACTCCTGGAAGGTGGGGTACGACGCGGAGCGCATCTGCCCCTGCGGCTGCGCCTCGAAGAGTGTGTAGAGCCGCTCCGCCTGAGGGTACGCCAGGGGGCGCAGGAGCACGCCGTCCACCAGGCTGAACACGGCCGTCGTGGCCCCGATCCCCAGCGCCAGCGTGAGCACGGCGGCGGCGGTGAACCCGGGGCTGCGGCGCAGCGAGCGGCCGGCGTAGCGAAGGTCGCGCCCCAGGTCGTGAAGCGGGCGCGCGGCCTGCTCGTCGCGGCACGCCTCCTTGTGGCGCTCCACCCCGCCGAAGTCCAGCACCGCCCGCCGCCGCGCCTCGGCCGGATCGAGCCCGCGGCGCAGGTTGGCCTGCGTCTCCATCTCCAGGTGAAAGCTCAGCTCGTCGTTCAGCTCGCTCTCCACGCGGCCGCGGCGGAAGAGCGATCGCAGGTAGGCGCGGATCATGGAGTGGCCAGGATGAGGTCCACCGCCGACGCGAAGCGCCGCCACCCATCCACCTCGGTGGCGAGCTGCTCGCGCCCCAGGGGCGTGAGGAGGTAGAACTTCGCCCGCCGGTTGTTCTCCGACGCCCCCCACTCCGCCGCGATCCACCCCTTCCGCTCCAGCCGGTGCAGCGCCGGATACAGCGACCCCTGGTTGACCTGCAGCACCTCGTTGGAGATCTGCTGGATGCGCTGCGAGATCCCCCACCCGTGCATCGGCTGCAGCGCGAGCGTCTTGAGGATCAGCAGGTCCAGCGTCCCCTGCAGTACCTCGTGTTGTGGAGCCATCGGAGTCCCCCTGTCGAGTGTCTAGGGGAAATACTACGGAGCCTCCTGTAGGATGTCAACAGGGCTCACACAGAGACACAGAGGCACAGAGATGAGCTCTCCGTGCCTCCATCTGAGCGCCCCCTTCATCCGACGGGTGCCAGGCGTGGGATCTCCTCCAGCTCCTGCACCCCTGGCGCGTGCATGGCGTGCCAGAGGTCGTACACCTGCTGCAGGTTGAGCCAGAACCCCGCCGAGCTCCCGAACAGCCGCTCCAGGCGGAGCGCGGTGTCGGGCGTGACCGAGCGGCGCCCGTTCACCACCGCGTCCAGGCGCTGGCGGTTCATCTTCAGCAGCTCGGCCGCCCTCGTGATCGTCAGGCCGTGCGGCCGGATGAACTCCTCCAGCAGGATGATGCCCGGGTGCTCCGGCTCCCGGTGCGTGGGTACTCGCAGCGTCATTGAAGCGCCCTCCATAGTTACCAGGTCAGTGGTAATCCACCACCTCTGCGTCCTCTGCCCCAGCCGCCGTCCATGTGAAGCACACCCGGTACTGGTCGTTTACGCGGATGCTGTGCTGCCCGGCCCGGTCCTGCCTCAGTGCCTCCAGGTGATTGCCCGGCGGAAATCCGAGGTCCTCCAGCCGGATTGCGGCGTCGATCATCGCCATCTTCCGCTGCGCCTGCTTCGCCAGCTCCGCCGGAATGGTCTTGCTCGCCGCCCGGCTGCGCACGCCGTTGAACACGTCCTCCGTACCCCCGTCGCTGAAGCTGGCGATCATCGATGGGGGCTCCGTTGCGGTGTCGGAGCACAGATGTAACGCGCAACGCGTCGCGTGTCAACGAAATCGAGACACAGTGATGAAGTCATCTCCGTGCCTCTGTGTCTCTGTGTGAGCCCTGTAGTTAGACGGCGAACGAGGGGCTGCGGGCGCGCCACTGCCGGGCCGGGAGGCCCAGCATCTTCACGAAGAGGCGGCGGACACCGCGCTCCACCGCCCGGCCGACGGGCTTTTCGCCCGCGACGGCGGGACGGGCTTCGCCGCGGAGCCAGCGGCGCAGCTCGTCGAGGTCGGACATGGAGAGGGTCTCCACGTCCAGGGTGGCTAGGTAGTAGAAGCGGCCTCGCTTGCGGGGGCGGAGCGTGGGGGCGAAGGCCACCTGCAGCGCCGCCTCGGCGGCGGCCAGGGAGGGGAGGGTGCGCTGCACCCGGCCGTCCTCCACCACGTATCCTTCGTCCAGGGCGCTGCGCAGGACGGCCAGGGAGATCTCCTGCGTGCCCTCCAGCTGGTCCAGCACGTCGCGCCTCCACAGCTCCACGCGCAGGTGAAGCCGCACGGGGAGCCCGGAGGCGAGGGCCTCACGCAGGTCGCGTTCGCGCAGGGGGCCGCTCACCCGCACCACCGGGCGCCACTGCGCGGACGGGCTCGCCACGCCCACCGAAAGAGTACGCTGCTGCGCACGAAGCGGAGCGGGGATCAACAGCCCCCCGGCCATCAGGAGGAGCACCCACAGGGTACCGCGGAAGAGCGAAGTCAAAAGCGCGAGTTCAGCCGTACGAAGAAGTTGGGGCCGCTGCTCGGCCTCACGAACCGGCCGTCGGCCGCCACCGGGATGGCGGCGTACACCCCCAGCCGTCCCAGCAGGATGCCGGCGCCGGCGTCCACCGCGTCCTGCCGCAGGCCGCCCACCTCGTCGGCCCCCCAGCCGCTGCCGGCGTCGGCAAAGAACACCCAGCCCAGCGTGCCGTCCCACACCCCGCTCAGGCGGCTCTCCGACACGCCGCCGCGCTCGTCGGTGCGGCGGCTGAAGTCGAGGCGGAAGTCCACGTTGCCGCGGTACTCGGCCTGCACCAGCGCGATCCGCTCGCACCCGTACGACCCGTAGAAGCCCTGCTCGGCCGGCTCGCGCCCCTGCGTCGGGAGCACGCGCACCACCTCGCCGCGCGCGCCGCAGTCCAGCGACAGGAGGCCGAAGCCGGGGAGCGAGCCCTCACCGCCCATGGCGTGCTCGCGCTGCGGGGGGAGGCGCCCGCCATCCAGGCCGCCGGCGGCCAGCACCCGCACGTTGAGGCGGGCGGTGGGGCTGATGCGGTTGTAGCGGCGCAGGTCCACGAAGCCGTGGGTGAAGAGCCCGTAGCGCCGCTCCGGACGTGCGGTCACCACCCCCGCCAGCGGCCCGGACACCTCCGTGACGATGAGCTGCGGCTGCCCCAGCGTGCTGCGCACCGCGCGCTCCAGCTCGCCCTCGAAGTACCAGCCGGCGGAGGGGTCGTCGTCGTCGCTGCGCGCGTCCCAGCCCACACGCGCCACCAGCGAGTTGAGGTCGCCGCGGGCCGCGAAGGGCTGCAGCCGCCACAGCTCGCTGTTGCGGAAGATGGTCCACGGGTTCCCCGCGGCGAGCGGGAGGTGCCGCTCGGCGCGGAACTCCAGCGTGGCGGTGAACGGGGAGCGCCGCGGCGCCAGCGTGGCGAACACGCTGTACCCCTGCCGCTGGTAGTGGTCGCGCGAGTCGCGGTGGAAGATGAAGGTGGAGAGGCTGTTCTCCACATTGGGAAGCTGCCACCCCTCGATGGGCGACACCACCGACCTCACCGTGCCGCCCACCCGCAGCAGGCGGTTCCCGCCCAGGAACTGCTCCGCCAGCACGTCGCCGCCCCAGCGCTCCACACCGAAGTTGGAGCCCGCCTCGGTGCGGAAGATGGCGCGGGCGCGCAGGCGGAAGGGGTTGCTCCACCCCGTCTGTGCCACCGGACCGAAGGTGATGGGGAGCCCCTCCACGCGGTTGTAGCTCCCCTCCGTGGCCAGCACCAGGCGCGTGCGCGCGCGGCGCCGCTCGCGCTGCGAACCGTCGTCCACCGTGTCGAACACCACCTGCGGCTCGCTGATCACCAGCAGGTCGCCACGGCGCGTGTACTCCAGAGGCGCGGAGTAGGCCACCATCTCGCCCTCCACCCGCGCGCTGTCGCCGCCCACGATCTCGCCGCCCACCACGGTGATGCTGCCGCCCACCACTGCGCCCGGCACCAGCTCCAGGTCGCCGTTGATCACCACCACGTCGCCGTCGATGCGCCCGGCCACGGCCAGCGGCCCGTCCAGCACCGCCACGTTGCCGGACACGGTGCCGTCCGCCGGGATGCGGGTGCGCCCGTCGAAGTGGAGGGTGGCGGGGTCGTTGTAGAAAGCGGCCACGCGCTCCGCCACTTCGGCCGGCACGCGGACGAAGGTGATGGCCTGCGGAACGGTGTCCTGCTGCGCCAGGGCGGGGATTGCGCTCAGCAGCGCGATGGCCAGGCCGAGCGCACGGATGCTGCGCATGGTACCTCCAGATGCTTGGAAAGCAGTTCCTGACCTACGTTTGTGGCCGATCCCAAGGCAGGCCGCATGCCCCGTGTCGCATCCAAGGCAAAGCCGCGTCGTGTATGGACTTGGCTTACATGAGCGTACTTTCTGCTCCCGGAACCCGTGTCACAACGACGCGTGTTACGATGGAAGGTGTATCATCCGCGGGCTTCCGGCAACTGCGTGGCTCACGGGAGGCTCAGCGGTCGATGCCCAGGCGGCGCATGCGGCGGTACAGGTTGGCGCGGTCGGTCTGGAGGCGGCGGGCGGCCTCGGCTACGCTGCCGGAGGCCGCCTCCAGCGCGCCGTTGAGGAGCTCGCGCTCGTACACGTCCAGGCGGTCGGCCAGGGGGCGGTCGTCGTCGTCGCGATAGGCGGGGCCGCCGTCCACGGGGGGCGGGCCGCCGCCGGCCAGGAGCGTCCGGATCTCCGCCGGGCCCACCTCGCCGTCGGCGTGGAGGATGGAGAGGCGCTCCAGGATGTTGGCCAGCTCGCGTACGTTGCCGGGCCAGGGGTGCCTCACCAGCGCGTCCATGGCGCCGGGGAGGAGGCGCGGCGGACGCAGGCCGTTGGCCGCGTGCCGCCCCAGGAAGTGCTCGGCCAGCAGCGGCACGTCCTCCTTCCTCTCGCGCAGCGGGGGGAGGTGGATGGGGATCACGTGGAGGCGGAAGAACAGGTCCTCGCGGAAGCGCCCCGCCGCCACCTCGGCGCGCAGCTCCTTGTTGGTGGCGGCCAGGATGCGCACGTCCACCCGGATGGGCTCGTGCCCGCCCACCCGCTCCACCTCGCCCCCCTCCAGCGCGCGGAGGAGCTTGGCCTGCGCCTCCAGGCTCAGGTCGCCGATCTCGTCCAGGAAGAGCGTGCCCCCGCTGGCCAGCTCGAAGCGCCCGCGGCGGCGCTCCGTGGCCCCGGTGAAGGCGCCCTTCTCGTGGCCGAACATCTCGCTCTCCACCAGGTCGCGCGGGATGGCCGCGCAGTTGAGGCGCACCAGCGGCCCGGAGTGGCGCTGCGACTTTTCGTGGATGGCGGTGGCCACCACCTCCTTCCCCGTCCCGCTCTCGCCCGTGATGAGCACGCGCGCGTCGGTGGGGGCCACGCGCTCCACGATGCTCCTCACCGCCTCCATGGCCGGGGTGCACCCCACCATCCCGTCCGCGCCGCGCAGCTCGGCGCGCAGGGCGCGGTTGACGGCGCGCGTGCGCCGCAGCTCCAGCGCGGAGCGCAGGGAGAGGAGGACGGCCTCGGGGGCGAGCGGCTTTTCCACGAAGTGGAAGGCGCCCAGCTTGGTGGCCTTCACCGCGTCCGACAGCGAGGCGCGCCCGCTCATCATCAGCACCGGCACGTCCGGCGCCGCCTTGCGCAGCTCGGGGAGCACCTCCAGCCCCGTGGCGTCGGGCATGTAGAGGTCCATCATCACCGCGTCCGGCTCTTCGCCGCGCACCTCGGCCAGCGCGCCGCGGCCGGAGCCGGCTTCGCGCACCTCGTATCCCTCGGCGCGGAGCAGGGCCCCCAGCATCCGGCGGATGTTCGGCTCGTCGTCTACGATCAGGACGGATTGCATGGGGCGGGGCGACCGGTGGGTGAAAGCTCTTCCCTGTGACTCTGTGCCTCTGTGTGAGGCATACAGCTCAGGCGGGCTGCGCGGCGACTGCGTCGGGGGCGAGCGGCAGCACCACGCGGAACTCCGCGCCGCCCTCGGGCCGGTTGCGGGCGGAGGCGCGGCCTCCGTGCGCCTCCACCGCCTGCTTCACCAGCGCCAGCCCCAGCCCGGTGCCGCGCGACTTGGTGGTGAAGTCCGGCTCCCAGATGCGCTCCAGGTTCTCCGGCGGGATGCCGGGGCCGGCGTCCAGCACCCTCACCTCCACCCACCCCTCGGCGGCGCGCGCCACCACCTGCACGGAGCCGGGGCGGGCGTCGGGCCCCACGGCGTCGCCCGCGTTGAGGAGGAGGTTGGCGAAGGCGCGGCTGAGCGCGTCGTAGTGCCCGTGCACCATGGGCAGCTCCACCGGCACCCGCAGCCGCGGCGCGGAGGCGGCCGGCAGGTGGGTGCGCAGAAGGTATTCGAGCAGCTCGCGCAGGTCCACGTCGCTGGGCGGCCCCTCGGGGAGCCGGCCGAACTGGGCGAAGGCCCGCGCCAGCTCCTCCAGCCGCGCGCTCTCCTCCGCCAGCGTCTCCAGCGCCTCGCGCTCGGGCGCCGACGACGCCCCGGCGCCGCGCTCCAGCGTGCGCAGGGCGAAGCGGATGGGGGTGAGCGGGTTCTTGAGCTCGTGCGCCACGCGGCGGGCCATCCCCACCCACGTCCTCATCCGCTCCGCCTCCAGCTCGCGGGCGCGGGCCTCGTCCAGCTCGCGGGCCATGCGGCGGAAGGCGTCGCGCAGCACCGTGAACTCGTCGCCCCCCTCCGCCGCCGGGTCCGTGTCCGGCAGCGGCTCGCCACGCGCCACGCGCCCCGCCCACCCGGCCAGCTCGTCCACCGGCCTGGAGAGGTGGTGCCCCATCTGCCGCGAAGCGCGCACCGCCAGCGCCGCCAGGATCAGCCCCACCAGCGCCCCCGCCACGGTGAACCACACCACCGCGCGGCGCAGCACCCACTCCCAGCGCCGGGCGTTGGTCACCGACTGCTCCAGCTCCGCCCGGTGGGCGCGGGCCGCCGCCACCAGCTCGGGGTCGCGCGAAGCCTCGGCGGCGCGGATCAGCCCTCCGCCGCTGTCCGCCACGCGCTCCCACGCCTGCACCGTGTCGCTGAGCGAGGCCGTGCGCAGCACCACGTACGTTCCCCCGGCCAGCAGGGCCACGGTGGGGAGCACGGAAAAGAGGACCAGGGCGCGCCGGATCCGGCCTTCGAAGGATCGACGCTGGGCCATGCGGGGTCTCGCGCGGGTTGACGGGGCGGCGCGGGGGCGCGAAGCTCCCGGCCCTGGATCGGAAAGGTACGCCCCGCCGCCGCGCGGGAGCAAGCTTGCCATGCAACGAAGGGGAAACGGGTGACGGCGACCGAGGCCGAGCTGCGCGGCAGCTTCGAGCTCCGCGAGGAGCGCTTCGACCACGCGGCGTTGAGCGCTTCGCTCCTGCTGCCGCGTGCCGCGGACGAGCTGATCGACGAGCGGGAGTTCGAGGCCGACGAGCGGCTTCCGTACTGGGCGGAGCTGTGGCCATCCGCCCGCGCCCTCGCCCGCCACCTGCTGGACACCCCTCCCGCCGAGCCTGCCGCGCTGGAGCTGGGGTGCGGCGTGGCCCTCCCCGCCCTGGCCCTGCGCCGCCTGGGCACCGACGTGCTGGCGACCGACTGGTATGATGACGCACTCCGGTTCGCCCGCGTCAACTCGGATCGCAACGGCCTGGGCCCGCTGCGCACCGCGCTCCTCGACTGGCGCCACCCGCCGCGGGGCGAGACGTACCCCCTGGTCGTCGCCGCCGACGTCCTCTACGAGCCGCGCAACGCCACCCTCCTGGCCGATCTCCTCCCCCGCCTCATCGCCCCCGGCGGCCGCGCCCTGATCGCCGACCCCGGGCGCGTCTACCTCCCCGAGTTCCGCAACCTGGTGTACGCCGCCGGCTGGCGCACCACCGAGATCGACCGCCGCGAAGAGGCGCTCAGCACCGTGCGCATCTGGGAGCTCCGCCGGAGCTAGCCTGTCTGTGTCTCCGTGCCTCCGTGTGAGCCCATTCTGTTGACAATGTATACATGCGCGACGCATATATGTGTCGCGCACGTTCATGCACCAACCTGACTGGAGTCCCGCATGGGAATGGACCGGGAGAGACCCATCGAGCGCTTCCTGCCGCTGCGGCCGGTGGAGTTCGACATCCTGCTGAGCGTGGCGGCCGGGGAGCGCCACGGGTACGGGATCATCCAGGACGCGGAGGCACGCGGCGCCATCATCGTACCGGACGTGGGAACGCTCTACCGGGCGCTGCGGCGGATGCAGCAGCAGGGGATGATCGAGCCCTCCGACCGGCGGGAAGCTCCCGATGCGGGCGACGAGCGGCGGAACTACTACCGGATCACCCCGCTGGGGCTGCGCGTGGCGCGCGCGGAGGCCCGGCGCCTGGCCGCGCTGATGCGAGCGGCACGGCTGGGCGGCCTGCTGGAGGGGGTGGCGCCATGAACGAGGCGCGCTGGCTGATGGCCTCGGAGCGCTGGATCCGCATCCTGCTCCACCTCTACCCCTCCGACTTCCGCGACGAGTTGGGCGGCGCGGTGCGGGAGGCGTACCGCGACCGCTGCCGCGATGCGATCCGGGCCGGCGGCGTGGCGGCGCTCGCGTGGGTGTGGGTGCGCGCCCTGGCCGACTCGCTCCGCAACGGATTGGGCGAGCGGGTGCGCCCCGCCGTGGCGTGGCCGCGCAACGGGAGCTTCGGCCAGGACACGCAGCGCGTGCTGCGCCGCCTGTCGCGCGCGCCCGTCTTCGTGCTGTCGATGGTGGGACTGCTGGCCATGGGGCTGGGCGCCTTCGCCACGGTGTACGCGGTGGTGGACCGGGTTCTCCTGGCGTCGCTCCCGTACCGCCAGCCGGACGACCTGTACTACGTGTGGCGCGACTACACGTGGATCGGGATGAACCGGGGATGGCTCGCCGGAACCGACGTCGCGGAGCTCGCGAAGGTAAAGGGTGTCGTGGAGGGCGCGGTGGCCCTGGATCGCGACCAGGTCACGCTGACCGGCGTGGAGGGGACCGAGCCCCGCGAGATCGCCGTCCTGTCGACCTCTCCGGGGTTCTTCCCGCTCCTGGGGGTGAACCCCGCGCTGGGGCGTGGCCCCGCGTCCAACGAGTTCGGCCCGGGGAGCCCCCGCACCATCGTGCTGGGTCACGATCTCTGGCGCGACCAGTTCGCCGCCGACCGGGGCGTGATCGGGCGGGAAGTCCGGCTGGGCGGGGTGCCGTACCGGGTGATCGGCGTGATGGACCGCAACTTCCGCTTCGTGCGGCACGCGTCCCCCGCCCCCGCGCAGCGGGCGGACGCCTACACCACCCTGGAAGTCGATCTCGCCGCCACCAACCCGGGCCACGGCCAATTCGCGGGGCTGATCCGCGCCCGGCCCGGAACGCCGCCCGCCACGGTGATGGCGGCCGTGGGCGCCGTGGGAAAGCTTGTGGACCGCCGCGACTTCGAGGGGGAGGGGCTCCGCCTTCACGCGGGCGGCCTCAAGGACGACCTGGTCGCCCCCGTGCGGCCGGCGCTGGTGGCCCTTGGCCTCTCGGGCGTGCTGCTGGTGGTGGTGCTGGGCGTGAACATGGGGACGCTGCTCCTGGTGAGGGCGGCGCAGCGGGAGCGGGAGTTCGCCATCTCCCGCGCGCTCGGCGCCCATCCCTCGGCCCTCGCGCGGGCGACGCTCCTGGAGGGCGTGATCCTGGGGGCGCTGGGGGGAGCGTGCGGCGCGCTCGCCGCGGTGTGGGGGACGCGCACCCTGGTGGCCCTCGCCCCCGACGACCTGCCGATGCGCGAGTCCATCGCGGTGGACTGGCGCATCGCCCTGACGGTGACGCTGGTGGGCGCGGGGCTGGGGCTTGCCGCCAGCGCCGTCCCCGCCCTGGCCACGAGGCGGATTCAGCTCGCCGGGCTGATGAGGAACGCGGCCGTACGTGGCGGCGGCGGTGGGCACGGGCGCATGCGGCGCGGGATGGTGGTGCTGCAGGTGGCGCTCTCCCTGGTGCTGCTGAGCGCCGGAGGGCTGGTGACGCGGAGCTTCGAGCGGCTCCTGCGCGCGGACGCGGGATTCGATCCGTCGGGCGTGCTCACCTTCAAGGTTCCGCTCTCCGGGGCCGCCTACGACTCCGCCTCCACGGTGCTCGCGGCCTTCGCCCGCATCCAGCACGAGCTCTCCACGGTCCCCGGAGTGGCGGCGGTGGGCGCCACGTCGGCGCTCCCGCTCTCCGCCGGCGCGGACCAGCGGGGAGCGGCTTTCCCCGGCGCGCCGGGAAACACCGGCAAAGCGGACCTGGACGAGCCGATGGTGGACATCCTGCTGACGCGGGGAGACTACTTCAAGGCGATGGGGATCCGCTTCGTGGCGGGGCGCGGGTTCGGCGCCGAGGGGGAGAGCGGGGGACGCGAGGTGATCATCGACCGGATACTCGCCGAGCGCT
>DASVSA010000076.1:0-47461 GCA_036388335.1 Longimicrobium sp.
GGGGGGACTCGAACCCCCACGGCCGAAGCCACCAGATCCTAAGTCTGGCGCGTCTACCATTCCGCCACTCTCGCCCAGGGATCAGCAGGCAAACTTACCCACGATCCCGGCGGGGGTCAATCGGACAGCAATATCACACAGAGACACGGAGGCACAGAGATAAGTTCTTCTCTGTGCCTCCGTGTCTCCGTGTGAGGCCGTCTTTCTCTACTCGGAGAGCCGCACGTTCTCGATCCCCTGGCTGCCGCCGTTGAACTCCAGCACGAGCGACACCACCTGCCCGGCGCGCTTCCGCTCCACCAGGCGGCGGAAGGAGGCGACGTCGTTCACGGGCTGGCCGTCCACGGTGACGATGCGCACTCCGCGGCCGATCCCCTGGCGCCCGGCCGGGCCGAAGCGGTCGGACTCGGCCACGATGACGCCCTGCGTGGAGCGGAGGCCGTACTGCTTGGCCAGCACCGGGGTCAGCGGCTCCACGGTGATCCCCAGGCGGCGGCGCGCCAGGTCGTTGCGCAGCACGCTGTCCACGGGGGCCGCCTCCACGCGCTGGGCGCGGGGCTCGGCGTCGGCCGGGGCCTCGGCCAGGCGCACCCGGATCTGGCGCCGGTCGCCGCCGCGGATCACGTCCAGCGTCACCGTCTCGCCCGGGCGGCGCGTGGCCACCATGCGCTGAAGCTGCCCCGTGCGCTCCACCGCCGTGCCGTCCACCCCCACGATCACGTCGCCCTGCCGGATGCCGGCCTCGCGGGCGGCGCTGGGGGCGCCCTGCGCGAAGTCGTTCACCACCACGCCCGCGATGCGGGGGAGGCGGAAGACCTCGGCGTCTTCGGGGCGGACGTCCTTGAGGGTGATCCCCAGCACGGGGCGGCGCACCTTGCCGTACCTCACCAGGTCGTCGGCGATCTTGCGGGCAAGGTCGATGGGCACCGCGAAGCCGTACCCGGCGTAGAAGCCGGTGGGCGACGCGATGGCCGAATTCACCCCCACCACCTCGCCGCGCAGGTTCACCAGCGGCCCGCCGGAGTTGCCGGGGTTGATGGGCGCGTCGGTCTGGATGAAGTCCTCGATGGCCCAGCGCCCGCCGTTCCCCCCCTCGCCCAGCACGCGGATGGGCCGCCCCTTGGCGCTGATGATCCCGGAAGTAACCGTGGTCCCCAGGTCCAGCGGGTTGCCGATTGCCAGCACCCACTCGCCGATGCGCGTGCCGTCGCTCGTCCCCAGCCGCACCGAGGGGAAGCTGCCCCCCTCCACCTTGATCACCGCCACGTCGGTGTTGGGGTCGCGCCCCACCAGCCGCGCGGGGAGCTGGCGGTTGTCGCTCAGCACCACCACGATCTTGCTGGCACCCTCGATCACGTGGTTGTTGGTGACGATGTACCCGTCGGCGCTGATGATGAAGCCCGAGCCGCTGGCCTGCTGCGGCGTACGGCCCCCGCGCTCCGGGATGTCGAAGGGGAGCATCTCGCGCAGCTCCTCGGGGATGTTCTCCCGCGACATGGCGCGGCGCCCCCCCGTGCGCTCCGTCTCGATGGCGACCACGGCGGGGGTCACCGACTCGGCGATGGTGATGAACGCCTGGCTCAGCTCGGCCACCGGGCGCACCTCCTGGCGCGACGGAGTGCCCCCCGTCTGCAGGAGCGACGAGGCCTGCGTGCCGGGGGTGAACTGGAGGCCGGAGGCCAGGAGGACCCCGCCGAGGAAGGCGCCGGCCGTGAGCCCGGCGGCGTGGGGCTTGGAGAAGGGCATCGTCACGCTCGAGCGAAGGGGGTACGAGTGCTCCCCAAGGGATAACCCGTGCTGCCCGCTGGGTTCCCAAACAAAGTATCACACAGAGACACGGAGGCACAGAGAAGATGTTCTCTCTCTGTGCCTCCGTGTCTGTGTGTGATACTTACTTCTTGTCGTCCTCGACGATCTCGTAATCGGCCTCGATCACGTCGTCGTTGGCGGCCGTGGCGCGGGCGGTGGCGTCGTCGTCGAAGCCCGCCCCGCCCGTGGCGCCGCCCGAGAAGCCGGCGTCGGCGCCCACGTCCGCGGTGGCCTGCTGCGCCGCGTAGATGGAGGCACCGGCCGCCGCGAAGGCCTGCTGAAGCGCCTCGGTGGCGCCGCGCACCTCGCCCAGGTCGTCCTGCTTGAGCGCCTTGCGGGCACGCTCCAGCGAGTCGTTGAGCGCCGTCTTGGCGGACTCGTCCAGCTTGTCCTGCCACTCCTGCGAGTCCTTCTCCACGCGGTACACCATGGAGTCGAGCTGGTTGCGGGCCTCCACGGCCTCGCGGCGCTGCTTGTCCTCGCTGGCGTGGCTCTCCGCGTCCTTTACCATCCGCTCGATCTCCGCCTCGCTCATCCCGCTGGAGGCCTCGATGCGGATCTTCTGCTCCTTGCCGGTCGCCCGGTCCTTGGCCGACACGTGGAGGATGCCGTTCGCGTCGATGTCGAAGGTGACCTCCACCTGCGGCATGCCGCGCGGTGCCGGCGGAATCCCCGTGAGCTGGAATTTGCCGATGGTCTTGTTGTACATCGCCATCTCGCGCTCGCCCTGCAGCACGTGGATCTCCACCGTCGTCTGGCTGTCCTCGGCCGTCGAGAACGTCTCGGACTTCTTGGTGGGGATGGTGGTGTTGCGCTCGATCAGCTTGGTGAACACGCCGCCCAGCGTCTCGATCCCCAGCGACAGCGGGATCACGTCCAGCAGCAGCACGTCCTTGACCTCGCCGGCCAGCACGCCGCCCTGGATGGCGGCGCCCACGGCGACCACCTCGTCCGGGTTCACGCCGCGGTGCGGGTCCTTGCCGAAGAAGCTCTTCACCACTTCCTGGATCTTGGGGATGCGGGTGGACCCGCCCACCAGGATCACCTCGTCGATCTCGCCCGGCTTCAGCCCCGCGTCCTTGAGCGCCTTCTCCATCGGCCCGATGGTGCGCTGCACCAGGTCGTCCACCAGCGACTCGAACTTGGCGCGGCTCAGCGTCACGTTCAGGTGCTTGGGGCCTTCCTGCGTCGCGGTGATGAAGGGGAGGTTGATGTCCGTCGACATGGTGGTCGACAGCTCCATCTTGGCCTTCTCCGCGGCTTCCTTGAGGCGCTGAAGCGCCATCGGGTCCTTGGAGAGGTCGATCCCCTGGTCCTTGCGGAACTCCTCCACCAGCCAGTCGATGACGCGCTGGTCGAAGTCGTCGCCGCCCAGGTGGGTGTCGCCGTTGGTGGCCTTCACCTCGAAGACGCCCTCGCCCAGCTCCAGCACCGAGATGTCGTAGGTGCCGCCGCCCAGGTCGTACACGGCGATCTTCTCGTCCTTCTTCTTGTCGAGCCCGTACGCCAGCGCGGCGGCCGTGGGCTCGTTGATGATGCGCAGCACCTCCAGGCCCGCCACCTTGCCGGCGTCCTTGGTGGCCTGCCGCTGCGCGTCGTTGAAGTACGCGGGAACGGTGATCACGGCCTGCGTCACGGTCTGGCCGAGGTAGTCCTCCGCGGTCTGCTTCATCTTCTGGAGGATCATCGCCGAGATCTCGGGCGGCGTGTAGGTCTTCCCCGTGTTGGGGATCTCTACCTGCGCCATCCCGTTGGCCCCCGACGTGACCTTGTACGGCACCTTCTTCTGCTCCTCGCTCACCTCGCCGGCCTTGCGGCCCACGAAGCGCTTGATGGAGAAGACGGTGTTGGTGGGGTTGGTGATCGCCTGGCGACGGGCAACCTGGCCCACCAGACGCTCCCCGTCCTTGGTGAACGCGACCACCGACGGGGTGGTGCGCCCGCCTTCGGCGTTGGGAATGACCACCGGGTCGCCGCCTTCCATTACGGCGACGACGGAGTTGGTGGTCCCAAGATCAATCCCGATGACCTTCGCCATGGGCTCTCCTGACAGTAGTTGTGTGTGGATGAATCCGGCGCACTTCTGAGTGCGCGTTGCCCCTGGGAAAGGCAACGCCCGTGCCGCGCAAAAGCGTGTTTTCCCTGTGCTTTTGGCAGGGCATCGGCCATTGTGGCGGAGCGATGCGCTTACGGCCGGACCAGCTTATCTTCGAGGGATGAGCCAGCCGCGAGTGTACGTGGAAACCACGATCCCGAGCGCCTACTTCGAGGTACGCACCGCCCCCACGATGGTGGCGCGGCGGGAATGGACACGCCAGTGGTGGGCGAGCGCGCCGCCCCGCTACAACCTGGTCACGAGCCCCGCCGTCATCGAGGAGCTCTCCGCCGGCCGGGCGGACCGGAGCGCGGAGCGCCTCTCGCTCATCGGCCACCTGCCGCTCCTGATGATCGACGGCACTGTCCTGGGGATCGTACGGGAGTACATCCGCCACAAGCTGATGCCGGCGGACCCCGGAGGCGACGCGCTCCACCTGGCGCTCGCCTCCTACCATCGATGCGACTTCCTGGCGACCTGGAACTGCCAGCACCTCGCGAATGCCAACAAGTTCGGGCACGTCCGTCGCGTGAATACGCTTCTGGGCCTGCACGTGCCCTCTCTCGTGACCCCGCTGGAGCTGCTCGGAGGAGACGATGAATACGCCTGATCCCCTCGTTGACGAGGTGCGGGAAGTCCGCCGCGAGATTTCCGCTCGGTTCGGGCACGACCCCGAGCGCCTCGTGGAGCACTACATGAAGCTGCAGGAGGCATATCGCGGCCGGCTCCTGCCTCCGCCGAGCGTACCCGGCAAATCCGCGGCGTGACGAAACAGATGCCTCACACGGAGACACGGAGGCACAGAGGACGGTTCTTCTCCGTGCCTCTGTGCCTCTGTGTGATATCCGCTTGTACCCCTCCGCCGCGCGAGGCGCCGCCGGAGCCGCCGCGGGTGGTGGAGTTCGCGCCGGATGCGGGGGACGCGGCGGTGCCCGAGGCGCTGCGCGGGTTCTGCCAGGGGGAGCAGGCGGGGGCGCCGCCCACCGAGCCGTACGCGCCGCGCGAGTACCGGTGGACCAGGCCGCAGCCCGCGCTGGCGTGGACGGGGTACGCGCGGGGAGGCACGCGCTTCCAGGTGCCGCTCAGGTGCGTGGTCAGGACGGCGGCGGAGTGGGCGGCGGTCAGGGAGTACGCGGGGCTGCCGGAGCGCGCGGTGAGGCCGGTGGACTTCGGGACGCGGCTGGTGCTGCTCGCCACGCAGGGGGCACTGCCGGGCGGGTACGTTTCCATCGACTCGGTTTACTTCCGCGGCGACACGGTGTCGGCGGTGATCCTGCAGAGCCGCGCGAGCCGGCCGGAGCCGGGCGGCATCACCAGCACGGTGCCGCTCTCCATCGTGCAGGTGCCGCGGGCGGCGGGGCCCGTGAGGTTCGTGGAGAGGGCGCGCCTCCGTTGACGCGGCGCGGCGGCCCGCCCAAGTTGCCCGTCTCACATTATCCGGAGGAGCGATGACGGGGTACGACATCCACGAGACGATCTCGTTTCTGCGCGAGCGGGTGACGCGCGCGCCTCACGCGATCCTGGTGCTGGGGTCGGGGCTGGGCGGGCTGGCGGACGAGATCGAGGACGCGGTCCGCATCCCCTTCGACGACATCCCGGGGTTCCCGCGGCGTACGCAGGAGCTGGCGGGGCACGCGGGGGCGCTGGTGGTGGGGCGCTGGAACGGGGTGGAGGTGGCCACCATGCAGGGCCGCTTCCACCTGTACGAGGGCTGGCGCCCGCAGGACGTGGCGCTCCCCATCCGCGCGCTCGCCGCGCTGGGCGCCGAGGTCATGCTCCTCACCAACGCCGCCGGCGGCGTGCGCCCGGGGATGACGCCCGGCGACCTGATGATCATCGCGGACCACATCAACCTGATGGGCACCAACCCGCTGATCGGCGCGGTGGTGCCGGGCGAGCAGCGCTTCCCCGACATGAGCGACCCCTACGACGCCGGCTTCCGCCGCATCGCCGAAGAGGTGGCGCTGGAGCTGCGCATCCCCGTGTCGCAGGGCGTATACGCGGGGCTGCTGGGCCCCAGCTACGAGACGCCGGCCGAGATCCGCATGCTCGCCCGGCTGGGCGCGGACGCCGTGGGGATGTCCACCGTGCCGGAGGTGATCGTGGCGCGGGCGCTGGGGATCCGCTGCTTCGGCATCTCGTGCATCACCAACCTTGCGGCCGGCCTGGGCGGCACCCACCTCTCGCACGACGAGGTGATGGAGGTCGGCGCCCGCGTGCGCGACCGGCTGGCGGCGCTGGTGCGCGGCGTCCTCCCCCGCATCGCCGGGCTCAACCTCCCCTCGGAGGCCTGAATCCTCGCCCGCCCGGCTTGCGTAGGGCCTGCGGCACCCCTCCTCCCCGAACCACTCCCCCGGAGACTCAGACGATGGACATTGGAGCCCTTACTGGACTGGTTGCCGTCACCCTGGGCATCATGGTCGTGCTGGTGCCCATCGTGGGCGTCACGGCGCGCTTCGCCCTCAAGCCGATCGTGGAAGCGTTCGCGCGCATGAAGGAGATCCAGGGCGAGGAGCAGAAGGTCGCCCTCATGGAGCAGCGCCTCGCCCTGCTGGAGGAGCACCTCCACAGCGTGGACCGCAACGTGGCCGCGCTGCAGGAAGACGCCGACTTCCGCCGCCAGCTGGATTCCGGGGCGCAGCGATAAAAGCAGGGCTCACACAGAGACACAGAGGCACAGAGATGAAGTCGTCTCTGTGCCTCTGTGTCTCTGTGTGAGGCTCTTTTTATTCGCGAGCCGGGACCTGGGCGCCGGAGCGGCACTCGTTGATGAAGGCGGCCTCGGCGCCGCTGCAGGCGCGCTCGCGCTGGGCGGGCGTGCCGTAGAGGGCGGCGAGCTCTTCGCCCACGGCGCGGTAGCAGGAGCGCTTGGCGTCGTCGGCGGGGACGGCGCGGCAGTAGGCCAGGCCGTCGGCCGCGTCGGAGGTGACGTCGACGCGGTTCTTGGCCGTGCCGATGACGCACCAGGAGAGCCGGGTCTCCGAGGCGAGCTTGCAGAGCTCCACGGCGCGGTTGTGGTCGCGGGCGGCGTAGGCGGCGGCGTCGCGGCCCAGGCTCACGAAGCAGGTGCGGCGCATGTTCTCGGGCGTGCGCTCGCACTGCTTGGCCGCGCCGGCGAAGTCGCCCCGGTTGCGGAAGAGGATGGCCGAGGTCTGCATCGCGTAGCAGGCGCCCCGGTGCCGCTCCTGCACGATCGTGCAGGGGTAGAGCGGCTCCTCCGCGTCCAGCGCCTTGAACGCCTCCTGCTGCGCGTGCGCGTGGCCGCCGCCGTGGTTCGCGTGCTCGTCGTGGCCCGCGGCCGGCTTGGTCCCGGCGATCTGCGTGGTGGAGGTGTGATGGGGACTGGTGGCGTTCACGATGTTCTCCATGAACGCGCCCCCGTAGCACCCCTCCCGCTCCCCCGCGTTGGTGAACAGGTCGCACCCTTCCAGCGCGCGAATCAGGTGCTGGCCGTTCACCGCCATCAACCCGTGCCCCGCCCCGTGCGCGCACTGGAACTGCAGCCAGCGCCCCTCCGGGGTGCGGTAGTCCGCGCACAGCTGGTTGAGGCGCTCGGGGGTGGCTCCGCCCGCGCCCGCGTCGGCGAAGAAGGCCTGGATCACCCCGTGGTAGCACCCGGACTGGTACCCCGGCGTGCACTTGGCGAAGGTCTGGCTCACCGTCGCGCTCCCCGTGTACGCCGCGATGCCGATGCCGTGCGCGAACACGTGCCCGTGGCGGTTGAGGGTGGTGTCCGCGGCGAAGAGGCGGTCGAGCGCGCCCATCACCCGGTCCACCCCGGCGGGGGCGATGGCGGAGACGAGCGCCTGCTCCAGGCACGCCGGCCTCTGCGCCCCGGCGGTTCGGCACCCCCTCATCGCCCACGCGGCGATGGAGTCCGGCGACGAGGTGCGGTCCCACGTGACGGGCTCCAGGCGCGCGGTGGGGCTGGGCGCCGGGCCCGCCGTGCGCGTGGCGCCGCCGCACCCGGCGGCGAGCAGGAGTGCCGCGGCAAGGGCGGCGGCACGGAGGTGGTTCAGGGACATGGCGACGCGGGGCACGAGGGTTGATCGTGTGAGCTTACGGGAAGCTAAGGGGCTCACACGGAGGCACGGAGACACAGGGAGACCAGGGACTCGAGCTCGGCGGCGCGGCGCTGGGCGGTGTGCTCGGCCAGGATGCGCTCGCGCGCGGCGAGGCCGATGGCGCGGCGGTCGTCGTCGTGCGTGTGGGCCACGATGGCGGCCACCTCCTCCGTGCTTTCCGGGAGGAGGATCTCGCGGCCGGGGGTGAAGAACGCCTCGATCCCCGGCCAGCGGTCGGAGATCATCGCGGCGCCGCAGGCGGCGGCCTCGAACAGGCGCACGGAGGGCGACCAGCCGGCCGCCACCATGTCCGCGCGGGTGGCGTTGAGCTGCCAGGCCGCGCTCGAGTAGAACGCCGGGTGCTGTGCCGGGCCCAGGTGGTGGATGTGGCGCACGTTGGCCGGCCAGCGGATCTCCTCCGGGTACTGCGGGCCCGCCACCACGAAGCGGCGCGACGGAAGCTTGCGCGCCACGTCCACCAGGAAGCGGTCCAGCACCGGCTGCCGGTCCGCGGCGTAGGTGCCCATGTACGCCAGGTCGCACTCCAGCGCGGGGTCCGGGCGCGCGGGGCGGTAGCGCGCCTCATCCACCGAGCAGTACAGCGGGCGGGCGTCGCGGGCGCCCAGCTCCCCCTCCAGCACCTCGTGCAGAAAGGGCCCGCCCGTGAACGACAGGTAGCGCGTGAAGAGCGGCACCTGGTCCGCGCGCAGGTACTCGGCGCCGCCGCTGCGGAGGGCGGCCACGGTGACCGGCGTGTCGATGTCGTAGAAGAAGAGCGGGTCCACGCCGGCGCCGGCCAGCGCGTCGATCACCCGCGGCCCCTCGTTGACGTACGATCCCACGATCACCGCGTCCGCCTCGCGCGCCTCCGCGAGGGCGTCGGCGGCGGCCTCGTCCCACGACGGGTAGAGGACGAGGCGGCAGTAGCCCGGCTCGGGGAGGTCTCGGTGCGCGCCGCCGTACCAGGGGGCGTCCCACTCGTAGAAGACCACCTCGTGCCCCCGCGCCGCGAACGCCTTGAGCAGCGCGCGGTAGGTGGTGGCGTGGCCGTTCCCCCAGCTGGAGGAGATCGAGAGACCGAAGACTACGAGCTTCATGCCGCGCTCCCGATGGGGGCCCGCAGGATGGAGTCGAGAAGCGCCGCCCGCTGCGCGTAGCTGTGCTCCGCCACCGCGCGCCGCCGCGCCGCCTCGCCGATGCGCCGCGCATCGTCGTCGCTCGTGGATCTCACCAGCGCCGCCACGTCCTCCGCGCTGGCCGCCACCAGGATCTCCTCGCCCGGCGCAAAGAACTCCTCGATCCCCACCCACTCGTCGGTCACCTGGCACGCCGCGGCGCCCGCCGCCTCGAACATGCGCGTGGCGGGGGAGAAGCCGTTGCTCACCATGCTCTCGCGGTGGACGTTGAGGACGAGCCGCGCCGCGGCGTTCACCTCGTTGTGGCGCGCCGTGGGGACGTGCCCCAGGTACTCCACGTTGGCCGGCATCCCCCGGTCGCCCCACCCCTCGCCGCCCAGGGCGAAGCGCGCCTCCGGGCACAGCTCCGCCGCGCGGAAGAAGAACTCGTCCACCCGGGCCTCGCGGTCGGGGAGGCGGTTGCCCATGAAGAGCAGGTCCCACTTCGGCGCGCCGTCGCGCGGGAGGGGGCGGTGCTCCTCGGGATCGAGGCCGTTGTAGATGGGGGTGCACGCGCGGGCCCCCCACCGCTCGTACTCGGCCACCACCGGCGGGCCGCCGCCGTAGGTGAGCACGTGGTCGTAGCGCGGGATGTGGGCGCGGAACGGGTCCGCCGGGTCCGCGGCGATGCGGCCCAGGGTGGCCGGCGCGTCCACGTCCAGGAACGCCGTCATCACCTCGCCCCCGGCGCGCGCGGCGACGGCGGCTTCCAGCTCCGTGTCCCACACCCCCACGCCGCTGCACTTGATCACCCAGTCGCTCTCCGCGAAGGCGCGCTCCACCAGCGCGTCGCGCTCGGCCTCGGAGTGGTAGACGACGACGCGGGCGTACGGCGGGTCTTCCGCCAGGTCGCGCTTCTGCTGGCGCCCGTACGCGTCCGGCTCGCAGAAGGTGATCCGGTGCCCGCGCTCGTGGAGCGCGCGCAGGAGGCCGCGGTAGTAGGTGGCGGCGCCGTTCCAGTACGACGAGACCAGGGACGAGCCGAAGAAGGTGAGGTTCATGCGGCTTCCACGTTGTTGATGGCGTTTCCGGTGCTCCCCGCGGCACCGAGCGAGCTCACGATGTCGAGAAGCTGGTCCGCGCGGTGGTCGCAGGTGTGGCGGACGAGGATCGTCTCCAGCCCGCGCTCCGCCTGCCTCAGCGCCTCGTCGTCGCCGCGCACCAGGCGCAGCAGGGTGGCCTCCATCTCCGCCGGGGTCTCGGCGACCGCGTAGTCGCCGGGGCGGAAGAGGCCCTCCGCGTCGCTCCACGGCGCGCAGACCAGGGGGATGCCGCACGCCAGCGCCTCGAACACGCGGATGGTGGGGATCCCCGCCAGCGCCTCCACGTACGCGCGCCGTGGGACGTGAAGCGTGGCGCGGGCCCGCGAGAACGCCTCCGGCACGCGCAGCGAGGGCGCCCATCCATTCCACTCGACCCCCGCCTCGCGCAACTCGGCCAGCGCGTACTCTGGATAGCGCACCCCGTACGCGGCCCAGCGCAGGTCGCGGTTGCGGGCGGCCGGCGCCAGCCAGAAGTCGCGCAGCTCCTGCGTGCGCTCCTCGTCGCCCCAGTTGCCGATCCACACCACGTCGTCCGTCTTGGGCACGTCCAGCGGGCGGAACCTTTCGACGTCGGCCGCCTCGTGAAGCGTCCACGCGCGCTCCACGCCGAATCGCTCGCGGTACACCTCGCGCAGCACGTCCCCGAACGCCAGCACGCCGTCGAACGCCGCAAGGTGGAAGCGGGCGATGGCCTCCGGCTGGCTCCAGGGGCGATGGTGGGTGTCGTGGAAGAGCACCGCCGCGCCCGCCCGGCGCGCAGCCGCGGGGATGGCGTTGGCGACGGCCGGGTCGTTCCACTCGTGCACCAGCACCACGTCCGCGCCGGCCACCGCCTCGTCCAGCGCGGGGGCGGCGGGGTCGTAGGTGCGCACGTCGATCTCGGGATAGGCGCGGGCGAACTCCACCACGGGCCCGATCCCGTGGTCGGCCAGCAGGTTCTCCAGCGACCAGGCGCCGCGCGGCTCGTACGAGACCACGGTGTGGCCGCCGCGCGCCAGCGAGCTCATCAGCCCGCGCAGGAAGTGGGCGTTGCCGTGGTTCCAGTCCGACGTGGCGCTGTGTACGAAGAAGACGAATCTCATGGTGCCGCGGACGTGGCGGCCTGCGCGCGGTCGCGGAGGGCGTACCGCTGCGCGAGCTGCCGATAAAGTGCTGCGTATTCCTCGGCCATGCGGCCGGATGTGTACCTGCGCAGGGCGCGCTTGCGGGCCCCCGCCGCCAGCCGCGCCACCCGCGCGGGGTCGTCGCGCAGGCGGCGCAGGACGTCCGCCAGCGCCTCCGCGTCGTCCACGGGCACGAACTCGGCGCACCCGTGCCACAGCTCGCGAAAGGTGCCGATGTCCGAAAGCACCAGCGCGCAGCCATGCAGCGCGGCCTCCAGCGGCGCCAGCCCGAACGGCTCGTAGCGCGAGGGGGCCACGTACACGGAGGCGCGGCGCATCCACGCATCCACCTCCGCGCGCTCCACCCGCCCGTGCGACTGCAGGTGGCGCGGCTCGTACCTCTCGCCGTGCGGCGCCACCGTCTCGCCCAGCACGTGGACCGGCGGGAAGTCCGGCCCCAGCAGACCCGCGGTGTCGTCCAGCAGGTCCACGCCCTTGCCGCGGTCCCAGAGGCGGCCCACGCTGAGCACGGAGAACTCCGCGCGCGGCTGCGGCTCCTCGTGCGGGAAGTCCACGCCGTTGTAGATGACGCGGGCGCCGCGCACGTCGTAGTGGCGTACCAGCAGCGTGGCCTGGTACTGCGTGGGCGTCACCAGCGCGTCGGCGGCGCGCAGCCCGTCGCGCACCCACCCGGCGTACTCGCCCCACTCGTCCATCGGCGCGTCGCCGCCCAGGACGTGCGACCACCAGGAGAGGACGTCGCTGTGCACCGCCGCCACGACGGGGACGGGGAACCCGAACGCCGCGTACGCCATCTGGTTGAGGTGCACCACGTCCGCGCTCCACACCTCGGCCAGCCCGCGCAGCCACTCGGCGGCGGCGCGCACGTCCTGGGCGGCGCCGGACATCCATTCCAGCCGGTAGCTGCGCGACGTGACCTGCACGCCCGCCGGGAGGTGGGCCAGCCGCTCGTCGCGCACCTCGCCGATGGCCGCCACCAGCACCTCGTGCCCCATGGTGTTGAGCTCGCAGGCCAGCGTCACGGTGTGGTCCCACACCCCGCCCAGCGTGTCGGTGGTGAGGAGGATCCTCATCGCCCGTAGATGCGGTCGAGCACCCGCGCGACCTCCACCAGGCGCTCAGCGGCGGGATCGAAGCGCTCTCCCGCTGCCAGGCGGCGCGCCCAATCCACCCCCGCGCGCCCGCCCCACTCGTCCGGCGGAGTGGCCAGCGTCTCGCGCGAGGTGCCGTGGAAGAGCTCGGCCGTGAAGTCGTAGAACGACCCGTTCACGTTCCTCAGCGCCGCGCCCCCGCCCGTGCCGTAGAAGTCCGCCGCGATCACCGCGTCCTGTCCGGCGGAGAGGCGCCACGAGCAGGCCAGCCGCACCGCCGCGCCGCCCCGCAGCCCGATGGTGGCGACCGCGTAGTCCTCCACCTGTGTGGCCGCGTCCCTCAGCGGCTCGCCGCCCGCGAACAGCCTGCCATCCACCGACTCCACCGCAGGGAAGCCCAGCGTCCACAGCGCCAGGTCCACCAGGTGGACGCCCAGGTCCATCACGCACCCGCCGCCGGAGAGCGCCGGATCGTAGAACCAGGGCTTGTCCGGCCCGTACGCGTTGTGGAAGGTGAGGTCCACGGCGTACACGCGCCCGAACTCGTCGATGCGGTCGCGGATCTGGCGCATCCCCTCGGTGAAGCGGTACGACAGGTCCACGCCCAGCAGCCGGTCCGCGGCGCGCGCGGCATCCACCACCCTGCGTACCTCCTCCGCCGTGCGCCCCAGCGGCTTCTGGCAGAACACCGCCACCCCCGCCGCCAGCGCGCGGATGGACTGCTCCGCGTGCAGAGCGCTGGGCGTGGCGATCACGATCCCGTCGAGCCCCATCTCCAGCAACCCGTCCAGCCCGTCCACGACCTCGGCATCGGGCGCCGTCTCCCGCGCCGCCGCCGTCATCTCCGGCGACGGATCGGATACGGCCGCAACGTGGCCGAACCCGGCGCGGGCGATGGCCTCCATGCGGTGCCGACCGATCCAGCCGACGCCGAGGAAGCCGAGGCGGGGAGTGCGTGAGTGCGTGAGTGCGTCAGTGCGTGTGTGGCTCGCCAGCACGGCGTCGGTCAATTGCTTCTCCCAGGATCTACAAAGCTAAAAAATAAGACTCACACAGAGACACGGAGACACAGAGAGAAGATCACATCGTGACCAGTGCTTTCAGGAAGCCGTCGGGGCGGTCGCGCGTGTCGTCGAGGGCGCGGCCGAGCTCGTCCAGGGAATACCGGTGCGTGTAGAGCGGCGACGGGTCCAGGCGGCCGGAGGAGACGGCGTCCACGGCGGCGCGGATGCCGTCCAGGTACACCTGGGGGTCGCGCTCGTGGGCGTTGATCACGTCCAGGCCGCGCCAGTTCCAGAGCTGCATGTTGACCTGGCGCGGACCGTCCTGGTGGTAGCCGGCGACGACCAGGCGGCCGCGCTCCTTCGTGAGCTCGGCGGCCAGGTCCAGCGGCCACTGCTTGCCCACGGCCTCGATCACGCGGTCCGCGAAGACGCCGCCCGTGAGCTCCTTCACCCGCTCGATGATGCGCCAGTGGTCGTCCATGGGGATCAGCTCGTGCGCACCCATCTCCTTCGCCACGTCGAGCGAGAAGGGGCGGCGCGAGATGGCGATCACGCGGGCGCCGGCGTCGGCGGCCAGGCGCGTGAGGAGCGCGCCCAGGAAGCCGATGCCGACGATGGCCACCGTCTGCCCCGCGCTGATCCCGCTGCGGCGGAAGATGTTCATCGCGCACCCCAGCGGCTCGCCGGGGAACGGCTGCCCATCCAGCGCGGCCGGCAGCGGGACGATGGCGTCGGCCGCGGCCAGGTCGTACTCCGCGTACGACCTGTACGAGAGCGCCGCCACGCGGTCTCCCACGCGCACGCCCGAGACACCCTCGCCGAGCGCATCCACCACGCCCCACCCCTCGTGCCCCATCCCGCCGGGCTCCAGCGGGTACTTCATCCACTCCGCCCCCGCCCACGGCGTCAGGTTGGATGCGCACACCCCGCACCCCTCCAGGCGGATGCGCACCTCCCCCGCCCCGGGCTCCGGGATCGAGGTCTCCTCCATCACGATCTGCCCCGGCCCCTCCAGCCGCGCCGCGCGCATCGTGGAAATCGCTGTATCCGTCATCCTCTCTCTGTGTCTCCGTGCCTCTGTGTGAGCCCTGTATCAGTTAGCGACCTTGGCCAGCGCCGGCTCCTCCACCTCCGCCAGCGAAGTGTCGAGCTTCGCGTCGTCCAGCCAGGCGACGAGCTTCTCCAGGCCGGCCTTCCACGACGTCTCCGGGCGCCAGCCGAGCACGCGCTCCAGCTTGGAGGTGTCGGAGACGTAGACGCGCTGGTCGCCGGGGCGCCAGTCGGCCATGTTGACGGGGACCTCGGTGCCCGAGATCTCGTGCAGCCGGTCGATGACGCCGCGCACCGACACGGCGTTGCGCGCGCCGCCGCCCACGTTGAACACCTCGCCCGACACCTCGTCGATGCGGTCCATGGCCAGCCGCATCGCCCTCACCAGGTCGTCGATCCACAGGATGTCGCGCACCTGCTGCCCGTCGCCGTAGATGGTGAGGGCCTCGCCGGCGCGGATGGCGCGCGCGAAATGGGCCACCCACCCCTGGTCTTCGGTGCCGAACTGGCGCGTTCCGTAGATGCAGCTCATGCGGAACACCACGGAGCGCAGCCCGAAGATGCGCGCGTAGTCGTGCACGTACTGGTCGGCCGCGCCCTTGCTGCACCCGTACGGCGAGTGGAAGTCCAGCGGCTGCTCCTCGGTGACGCCCGCGCGGCCGTCGGCGTAGCGGTACGCGCCGTCGGCCAGCTCCACCGCCACCTCGTCCATCCCACCGTACACCTTGTTGGTGGAGGTGAAGAGAATGGACGGCGGGTTCAGCATGGTGCGGGCGGCCTCCAGCACGTTGAAGGTGCCCAGGATGTTGGTGCGCAGGTCCAGCCCCGGGTCCAGCAGCGAGGTGGTGACCGCAACCTGCGCCGCCAGGTGGAACACCTGCTTGCTCTCGCGGACCAGCGCGCGCATCCGCGCCGCGTCGGCCACGTCCACGTTCTCGATGCGCACCCGTTCGCCGTGCGTCTCCTGGAGCCAGGCGGCGTTGAGGCGCACCCCCGCGCGGGAAAAGTTGTCGGCCACGATCACCCTCTCCCCGTCGCGGAGGAGGGCGTCGGCCAGGTTGGAGCCCACGAAGCCGGCCCCGCCGGTGATCAGCACGAAGTCGCGCGTACCCTTCTTCATCATCCCCCTCCCCTAGAGCGTCAGTCCGCGCGCCGCGAGCTCGGCGGCGTGGCTCTCCACCTTGTCTTCGGGCCGCTCCTGCTCCCTCAGCCACTCCACCAGCTCCTCCATCCCGGCCTCAAAAGTCACCCGCGGCTCGTAGCCGAGCACCTCGCGCGCCAGCGAGATGTCCGCGTAGCAGTTGCGGATGTCGCCCACGCGGTACTTGCCCGTGAGCTGCGGCTCCACCTCCACACCCATCACCTCCGCCAGCGTCTGCGCCACCTCGCGCACCGACACGGCCCGCCCGCTCCCCACGTTGAAAGCCTTCCCCACGGCCGCCTCTTCCTCGGCGGCAAGCAGCAGGGCCTGCACGATGTCGTGAACCGACACGAAGTCGCGCCGCTGCTCGCCGTCCTCGAAGATCATGGGCGGCTCGCCGTTCAGCAGCCGCGCGCTGAAGATGGCGGCCACCCCCGTGTACGGGTTGGAGAGCGCCTGCCGCGGCCCGTAGATGTTGAAGAACCTCAGCGCCACGCTGGGGATGTTGTACGCCGCGCCGATCTGCAGCACCATCCGCTCCTGGTCCGCCTTGGTGAGGGCGTAGATGGAGGTGGGATCCAGCGGCTTCCCCTCGTCGGTGGCGATGGGCACCAGCGGCGTGCCGTCGGCGTCCTGCGGGTCCCACTGCTGCGCGCGAAGGCGCTCCACCGTGCGGATGGGCGACTGCCCGTCCGACCCGTCGGGGCGGCGGTAGCGGCCTTCGCCGTAGATGGACATCGACGAGGCCACCACCAGCCGCTCCACCGTGCCGCGCTCGTCCACCAGCGACTGCAGGAGGTGGGCGGTGCCCAGGGTGTTCGTTGCCGTGTAATCCGCGATCTGGTACATTGACTGCCCCACACCGACCGCGGCGGCAAGGTGATAGACCACCTCCACGCCCTCCAGCGCGCTGCGCACCGCGTCGGCGTCGCGCATGTCGCCCAGGCGGAACTCGGCGTCGTCCGGTACCCAGGCGGGGCGCCGCTGCTCCGGTCCGTGGACCTGCGGATCGAGGTTGTCGAGGATGCGCACGCGGTGCCCGCGCGCCAGCAGCGCGTCCACCAGGTGGCTCCCCACGAAACCCGCCCCTCCCGTCACCAACGTCGTCCGAGCCGACACTCAACACCTCCGGTAGCGGTGATCACCTCTTTCAAGATCTGGAACGAGCCCAACAACCTTTCCCACTGGGACTTCCTGCTGGACCCCGGCTGGGAGATCTACGCGGACCTCGTGCGCCGCACCTCAGCCGCCCTGCGCGGCGCCGGGTGGGACCGCCCCCTGGTGCTCGGCGGCATCTCCCCCATCGACCACGGCTTCCTGCGCCGCATGCGCGAGCTGGGCGCGCTGGACGCGGTGGACGTGCTCGCCCTGCACGGCTTCCCGCTGGACTGGAACCTGTGGCCCATGGAGGAGTGGCCGGAGCGCATCGAGGCCGTCCGCGCCGAGTTCGGCATGCCGGTGTGGGTGACCGAGACCGGCGTCTCGTCCTTCGCCAGCGAGGGCGCGGCGGCCTGGGGCCTGCGCCGCATGCGCTCGCTGCTGGCCGGCGAGCAGGTGTTCTGGTACACGCTGCTGGACCTGGCCCCCGTGTACGAGGCCACCACGCGCCACAAGCGCGCCGAGGGCAGCTCGTACTTCCGGCACTTCCACTTCGGCCTGCTCCGCTGGGACGGCACCCCCAAGCGCGCGCTGAGCTCGTGGGACCCGGAGTTCGGGATCTGCCAGTGGTTCCAGTACAACGACGAGCGCACCCTGGACCTCGCCGTCCGCTGGTTCGAGCGCCTGGGCGTCCGCCAGGTGCGCACGGGCCTTTCCTGGGCCGAGAGCCACATCCCCGGCTACGAGCGCTGGTTCGACCGGGTGATGAAGGCGCTGGAGCCCTTCGACGTGTGCGTCACCCTGTGCTTCACCCCCGGCAGCGTGGGCCTGCGCCCCGACCATACCTCGCCCCCGCGCGACGTGGGCGAGTTCGCCCACTTCGCGGTGCAGATGGCCGAGCGCTACGGCGCCCTCTCGCCGGTGCCCGCGGCGCGCACCTAGCCGGCGCCACGATGCACGCCGGGCCCTCCCGTCGCAAGCGGACGGGAGGGCTCGGCTGCGTTCGCGGGTTGTGCCATGCGCGGCGCCGGTGCGGGCGCCGCGGCTGGCCGGCCGCGTGGGCCGGGCTCCGTGGGCGCGCACCCGGTGGTCGGGGGCGGCGGGGCTCATCCGGGCGATGGGGCGAGGCGGGCTTCGTACTCCCCGGCCCAGCGGGCGAGGCGGTTGTCCACCTCGTCGGCGTACACTCCGGCCACCAGCCGCTGCGCCAGCCGCACGCCGAGGCGCAGCTCGTGCGTGCAGCGGGCCCGCTCTTCCTGTCCCGCGTCCAGTTGTTGTGCGGCTTCCATCTCCAGCGCGAAGGCGAGGCGGTCGAGGTCGGTGAAGATGCGGCCGCGCAGGGCCGCGGCCTCGGGGGCCTCGTTCGGGGGAGGTGAGCTCAGCATGCGGAGCGGGGTTGGTGGGGATCGGGAACCGCTCTCCAGGCCCGTGCCTGCGCCATCGGGCCTCTAATTGCGTGCGGCAGGAGCAAAGCTCGTGCCGTGGAATGTAGAAGAAGAAGCTTCTCGTGGCGCGTGAAACGCGGCCTGTTGGCGGCCTCGCGGAATGCCCCACCGAAGGCCCCCACCCCCCGTCCCCCTCCCCCGCGTGCGGGGGAGGGGGCGCATCCTCTGTGTCGGTGCGACGTTGGGCTCGACCGTTCCCGCGGCCTTGTAGGAGCGCGGTTCATCGCGCCCGTGCCTCCCGCACGCTCCAACCGCCGCCCCGCGCACCGCTCCTGTAGGGGCAGCCCCACTTGGCTGACCGTGCCCTCCGCGCCGACGAACCCGCGAACTGGACACCAACCTGTCCGCGCGAGCCCGCCTTCAGGCGGGCTTCCCGGCGTTCCAGCCGTGGGGATTCATACGGATCCGGGAGAACGGGTGTGCGCCGCCGACACCGCAGCGGGCGGTTGAAACCGCTGCAACGACCACACGAAGTCCCCCTGCGGGGACTACAGGTCTTCTGTTCGGGCCGGAGGCCCAGTCCGCGCAGGCGGACTTCGTGTAGTTGTTGCAGCGAATTGATTCGCCCGCAACACCTCCCCCGGAGCTGGTATCCCGTCGGTGCCCGCCCGTGTCCATGATCGTACCATCCACCGCACGCGGTGCGCCCGAGCCTCACCCCGCCGGCTGCGTCTCTCCCGCGCCGAGCTCGGAGGGGCGGCCGGAGCGGCTCCATTCGGCCCAGTCGCCCTCCAGGTGCTGCACGTCGGTGAAGCCGCGCGCGCGGAGGAGGGAGATGGCCACGCCCGCGCGCGCGCCGGACTGGCAGTGGACCACGAGGGGGCGGTCGCGCGGGAGCTCGGTGAGGCGCTCGGAGAGGCGGCCCAGGGGGACGTTGCGGCTCCCGGGGATGTGGCCGGCGGCCCACTCGGAGCCGTTCCGCACGTCCACCACCTCCACGAGCCCCTTCACCCGCCGCTCGTCCGCGTCGTCGGGGGCGATGCGGGGGAGGACGCCTGCGGCGCGATGCTCCTCGGTCCAGGCATCCACCACGTCGGGAGTCGCGTAGCCGCCGGGCGCGTCCAGCCCGATGGCCGCGAGGGCGCGCACCGCCTCGTCGGCCACGGACTCGTCGACGATCAGGAAGAAGGGCTGGTCGTAGGGGAGCACCGAGCCGGCCCAGGTGGCGAAGCTCTTCCCCATCGGCACGCTCAGGGTGCCGGGGATGTGCCTGCGCGCCCATTCGGCGGCCGGGCGCGTGTCCACCAGCGTGGCGCCCTCGGCCAGCAGCTCGTGCACCTTGCCGGCGGAGAGGCGCGGCGGGCGGTGCCACTCGCCCAGGAGGGGCGGACCGTCGCGGTTGATGCGCTTCATCTGCGCGAAGTACATCGGCGGCTCCGGCTGGCCCGCGAGCACCTCGGCGGCGAAGGCGTCCTCGTCCGCGTGGCGCAGGGCCCAGTTGAACCGCTTCTCGTAGCCCAGCGTGGAGGTGGGGATGGCGCTCAGCGCCTTGCCGCACGCCGAGCCCGCCCCGTGCCCCGGCCACAGCTGCACGAAGTCCGGCACCTCCGCCACGAAGCGCCGCAGGCTGCGGAAGAGGGTGCGCGCCCCGGCCTCCATCGTCCCGGCGATGTTGGCGGCGCGCTCCAGCAGGTCGGGCCGCCCCACGTCGCCCACGAACACGAAGTCGCCCGTGAAGACGCCCATCGGCGCGTCGGCGCCGTTGTCGGTCACCACGAACGACAGGTGCTCGGGGGTGTGCCCCGGCGTGTGCATCACCTGCACGCGCACGTTGCCGATCTGGAAGCGGTCACCGTCGTGGAGCAGGGTGGCGTCGTAGCCGTAGCTCCACTCCGCCCCGCCCTCGCCCGAGAGGAGGAGCTGCGCACCCGTGCGCTCCGCCAGCTCGCGCGCGCCCGAGACGAAGTCCGCGTGGATGTGAGTCTCGGTGACGTGGGTGATGCGGACCTTCTCCTCCTCGGCGGCGCGGAGGTACGGCTCCACGTCGCGCGCGGGGTCCACCACCAGGGCGTGGCCGGAGCAGCCCACGAGCCAGCTCGCCTGGGCCAGCTTTTCGTCGTAGAAGCGCTTGAGGATCATGGCCGCCTTGCGGGTGGAGGAGGACGGGGCCGGCGAGCGACAACCTACAAAGATGAACCCCGCCGCGCGAGGGCCACGGGGCGGGGTCAGCGTTGGCGCGGCAGGAAGATGGAGCCGCGGTGCTCGTCGGGGTCGGGCCAGGCCAGGAGGATGGCGAGCGATTCCAGCGCCGCGAAGACGGCCGCCGCGAACGCCACCCGGAAGTGCCACTCGTGGAAGTGGCCCGTGGCCAGCATCACCACGGCCATGGTGTAGGCGAGGAAGACCGCCACCTTGGCCGAGTACAGGTGAAGGTCCACGAAGCGCCGGAAGCGCACCCACGCCACGCCCAGCGTGAAGAGCGCCAGCGCGGCCCAGCTCAGCAGCGGCACCGCGTGCTCCTGGAAGAACGCGGGGCGCAGGATGAAGAGCCAGACCACGGTGGAGGTCGCCAGCAGGTGGTCGGCGAAGGAGTCGGTTCGGCTCCCGATCTCCGTGGTGCGCCCCATCCTGCGCGCCAGCGGCCCGTCGATCAGGTCCGTGGCGAACGCCAGCCCCAGCCCGTACCCCAGCAGGTGGTCGCGCCCCAGCATCGCCACCACCCAGAGCGCCGGGATGGAGGCCAGGCGCAGCCCCGTGAGCAGGTTGGGCGGCGAGCTGAGGTATTGGCGGACGGCGGCTAACATCGACGGCAATCTCACGCGGAGACACAGAGGCACGGAGAAAAGACTAGAAGACGGCGGAGAGCAGGGCGATGGCGAGCACCGCCACACCGATCCCCGACTTCACGGCGGTGGCTACGAGGCGGCCGATGAAGGCGCCCCAGCCCACGCGCACGGAGCCGCGCCACTCGCCGCGGTGGCTCATCTCCAGCACGGCCGCGCCCACGAAGGAGCCCACGAACGCGCCGATCACGCTCCCCACGATGGGGATGGGCACGCCCAGGATGGCGCCCCCGATCCCACCCAGGATGGCTCCCCACGCCGCGCGCCGGCTGCCGCCATACTTCTCGGCGTAGCGCCCGCCCAGCACGAACTCCGCGGCCTCCGCCAGCGCGGCCAGCGCCGCGGCGAAGAGCACGGTGAAGAGGCTCACGTCCTGGAACCCCGTGGCCCACGCGAACGCCCCCAGCGCCACCACCTGCAGCCAGATCCCCGGCAGCCCGAACGGGATCAGCAGGAGCCCCGCCACCTGCGCCAGCACCAGCAGCGCCACCCTTATCTCTGCTCCCAAAGATCCTCTCGGTGCCTCTGTGCGAGACTAGAAGTAGGAACGCGTCGTGGCCCCGGACCGCCCGTCGAGCATGTTCATCTTCAGCTCGAAGTCGCCCGGGTTGGTGGCGGCGGCCTTGGCCACGTCGAAGTCCACGCGGTCGGCCTGCACCAGCTCCATCAGGCACTGGTCGAAGGTCTGCATCCCGTAGGTGGTGCGCCCTTCGGCGATGTGCTCGCGGATCTCCTCCACGCGCGTGGGATCGGCGATGCAGTCGCGGATGGTGCCCGTCACCACCATCACCTCGGCGGCCAGCACGCGCCCCTTGCCGCCCTTGGCCGGCAGTAGGCGCTGCGACACCACGGCCTGCAGCGACTCGGCCAAGCGCAGGCGGGCCATCGACTGCTCCTCCGGCGGGAAGGTGGCCACGAGGCGCGAGATGGTGGACGCCGCGTCGCGCGTGTGAACGGTGGAGATGACCAGGTGGCCCGTCTCGGCGGCCTTGAGCGCGATGTCGATCGTCTCCGCGTCGCGCATCTCGCCGATCTGGATGACGTCCGGGTCCTGCCGCAGCGCCGCCCGCAGCCCCACGCGGAACGAGTCCGTGTCGATCCCCACGTCGCGCTGCGTGATGGAGCAGTTGACGTCGCGGTGCAGGAACTCGATGGGGTTTTCCAGCGTCACCACGTGGCGGCGCATCGTCTGGTTCATGTGCCCCAGCATCGCCGCCTGCGTGGAGCTCTTGCCGGAGCCCGTGACGCCCGTCACCAGCACCATCCCCCGCTCGTTGGCGGCGATGTCGCCCAGCACCGGCGGCAGCCCCAGCGCCTCGAAGGTGGGGATCTCGATGGGGATCACCCGCATCACGATCATGAAGCTCCCCCGCTGGCGCAGGATGTTCACGCGGAACCTCCCCACGCCCGGGATCCCCCACGAGCAGTCGTAGTCGTTCAGCTCGTCGATGTTGGCCCGGTCGCGCTCGCGCGGGATGAGCTGAAGGGCGATGGCGCGCGTCTGCTCCGGGCTCAGGCGCTGCTTGGTGAGCGGGACGAGGGCCCCGTGGATGCGCGCGCGGAAGACGTCGCCGGCCTTGATGTGGAGGTCGCTGGCCCCGCGCTGCACCGCGGTGTGGATGATGCGCCCGACGGCTTCCTGGAAGTCGCCGGCCGGCGCGCCCTGCGTCATGGTGTCCACGGCTCAGTATCCCGCCTGCTTGTCGACGGTGTTGAGGAGAGGGGCGCCCGCCAGGTACCGCCGGATGTTCTCGGCGATCAGCTCCGTTTCGCGGCGCCAGAAGAGGTGAGAGGCTCCCGAAATGTGCGGCGTAAGCAGCGTGTTGGGAAGGCCCCACAGGGGCGATTCCGGCGGCAGCGGCTCCCGCGCGAACACGTCCAGCGCCGCCCCGCGGATGCGCCCGGACCCGAGCGCCTCCGCCAGCGCGTCCTCATCCACCACCCCCCCGCGCGAGATCAGCACCACCGTGGCCCCGTCCGGCAGGCGCGCCAGCTCCGCCGCGCCGATGCTCCTCTCGGTGCCCTTGGTGCGCGGCACCGTCACCACCAGCACGTCGCTCCGCTCCAGGAGCCGCGGGAGCGCGTCGTCGCCGGTCAGCAGCTCCACTCCCTGGGGCGCGTCTCCCGGCCGGCGGCGGGTGGCGACGACGCGCATCCCCAGCGCCGTCCCCCGCCGCGCCACGGCCCGGCCGATCCCGCCCAGCCCGTGCACGCCCAGCGTGAGCTCCGTCAGCTCGCGCACGGGGGCGTCCGCCTCCTCCCACGGGCCCTTGTCCCAGCGGCGATCCGCCTGCAGACGGATCGCCCAGTCCAGCCCGCGCGCGAAGTGGAGGATGAAGGCCAGCACCGTGTCCGCGATGGGCTCCGCGTGGATGCCGGCGGAGTTGGTGAGCACCACGTCGGAGGCGAGCATGGCCTCGTGAAGCGAGCCGCCCACCCCCGCCGCGCCGGAGTGTGCCCAGCGCAGCCCGCCGCCCGCCGCCGCGAACAGCGCGGGAGGGATCCCGTACCCCAGGTACACCTCGGCGCCGCGGATGGCTTCCAGGGCGGCCGGCGTGGGCTCGCCGCCGTCGCCCGTCGCGTCGGCCACATCGTCCACCACCACCACCTCCCAGTCGTCCGGCACGGCGGCGCGGATGGCCTCCACCGACCAATCGGGGATGGCGACCAGCGGGCGCCGGTCGTTGAGGTCCACCACCAGGCGCCTCATCCGCGCCCCAGGCTTCGCACCTGCGGATCGGTGGTCATCAGCCTCACCGCGCGCTCGTGACCGTCCAGCGGCCCCGTGGCGCGGAACGCCAGGTGGAACAGGTCGCCGTCCTTGTCGATGGATTCCATTCGTATGCGCAGTCCGAGCGTCTCCAGCGCCTTTTCGAGGTCCGCGAGGGCGTGCAGCGTGGGGACGATGGCCACGTGGTAGCGCCGGTCCACGCGGCGGCGGGCAAGCGCGTCTTCCACGCGGCGCAGCAGGAAGAGCGTAATGAGGATGAGGACCGTGGCGCCGATGGACACCGTGTACTCGTGCACCCCCACCGCGATCCCCACCGCCGCCACCACCCACAGCGTGGCGGCGGAGGTGAGCCCGATGATCCTCCCGCGCGACTGAAGGATCGTCCCCGCGCCGATGAAGCCGATGCCGGAGACGATCTGCGCCGCCAGCCGCCCCGGGTCGCCGCGCACGCCCGTGTCGGCGGCCTGCGTGATCAGCACGGACATCTCGGTGATGAGCGCCGCGCCCACGCAGATCAGCAGGTTGGTTCGCAGCCCCGCGGGCTTGCCGCTTACCTCGCGCTCCATCCCCACCGCCCCGCCCAGCACGGCGGACAGGATCAGCCGGCCGAGCGTGTCCAGGTGCAGCGCGGCCAGCACGGCCGCGGGGATGCCCATGCGCAGGAGGAAGTCGTCCATAGGCGGAGTGAGGGCGGCAGGTGTAACGACGGCGTAACCGCATGTAACATACAGCAGGGCTCACACAGAGGCACAGAGACACGGAGGAGTTGTTCCCATAGTGACTCTGTGCCTTGCTGTTCACTGGCGCATCTGGCAGATCGCCACCAGGATCAGCAGGATCGGCAGTCCGCGCGCGAAAGAGGTGTAGAGCATGCCCGCCGCGTAGTCCGCTTGCGTAGGGACGGCGCGGCCCTGTACGTACTCGATGGACGAAGCGAGCGCGGCGGACTTGCGTCCGTCAGCGAATCCCCTGGCGAAGCGCTGCACGTGCGCTGGCAGCGACGCGGCGAGGAGGAGGGCGAGGCCGCCAGCCGCCCAGAGTGGCACAGGGGCCAGAGGGCCGCTTCCATTCCTAACGAGCACCGCGTCGCCGAAGTTGCAGTTTTCTGTCTGTGTCTCTGTGCCTCTGTGTGAGATTTGGTGACTGAGGCGTCCGGCAGGCGCGCTGTATGAAATCCCGTGGCTCGCTCGTTGTCGCGGGGGGCCTGTATCTCTCACGCAGGAGGGTGAATGCGGTCGTTCCTTTGTGCGGTTCTCCCGCTGGTCCTGGCCGCGTGCGCGCAGGGCGTCGCCACCAGCCAGGCAGGCGGCGACCTGACGCTGGAGAACCGGACGGGCCGGGCGGTCATGTACCACGCTATCGAGTTGGAGGCTTCTCACCTCATGGACCCGGCCCCGGAATGGCGGGTGGGAGATCGCCCCGAGCGCCTCGTGCCGGCGGGCGGACGCCGTGAAGTCCAGGTGGAGGGATACAAGCGCGGAGACGGCGTGCGCCTGTTCATCTACGTCGTCGATGCGGCGGCGGAGAAAGCGACGCTTGCCCGAACGCTCACGGTGAGCGGCGAAGAGCTCCGCCGCACCGGCTACCGGGTTGTCGTGGAGAAGCTCTGAGACGGGGTTACGACAGCCCGAGCACGTCGCGCATCGTGTAGCGCCCGGCGGGCTTGCCGGCCAGCCAGCGCGCGGCGCGCAGGGCCCCCTCGGCGAAGAGGGCGCGGTCCTGGGCGAAGTGGCCCAGCTCGATGCGCTCGCGGTCGCCGATGAGCATCACGCGGTGCTCGCCCACGATGTCGCCGCCGCGCACGGCGTGGAAGCCGATCTCGCCGCGCGTGCGCTCCCCCGGGTGGCCGCTGCGCCCGTCCACGCGCACGTCCGCCAGGGACACGCCGCGCCCACGCGCGAGGGCCTCGCCCAGGGCCAGCGCGGTGCCGCTGGGCGCGTCGGCCTTGCGGCGATGGTGGGCCTCCACGATCTCGGCGTCGAAGTCGGGGCCGAGCACGGCCGCCGCGCGCTCGGCCAGCGCCAGGAGGAGGTTGACTCCCACGCTGAAGTTGGCGGCCAGGAGGACGGGCGAGCGCCGGGCCGCCGCGTCCAGCAGGCGCTCCCCCTCGTCGCCCAGGCCGGTGGTGCCGACGACGAGCGCCTTCCCGGCCATCTCGTCCCCCTGCCCTTCCACCAGGCGGCGCAGGAGGTCGGGCGAGGAGAAGTCGACCACCACGTCGGCTTCGCGGATCCAGGCGCCGGCGGTCTCGGGCGTCTCCACCACGGGGCACCCCACGTCGCACCCGCGCTCGGGGATGCGGCCGATGCCGGCCACCAGCTCCAGCGCGTCGTCCTGGTGGATCAGGTCGGCCAGGACGGTGCCCATGCGCCCGGTGGCGCCGCTGAGCACGATGCGCAGCGGCTCAGCGCTCGACGGCATCGAGCCCCATGGCGTCCATGGCGTCGCGCAGCTCGGCGCGCGCGGCGTCGGAGATCTCCACCAGCGGGAGGCGCGGGTGGCCCACGGCGAAGCCCAGCATCTCCACCGCGGCCTTGATGGGGATGGGGTTGGACTCGCGGAAGATGGCCGCGATCAGCGGGAGATAGGCCAGCTGAAGCGAGCGCGCCTCGGCCACGCTCCCCTCCAGGAAGGCGTGGGCCATGCGCGCCATGTCGCGCGGGGCCACGTTGGCCAGCACCGAGATCACCCCCACCCCACCCAGCGACATCAGCGGCACCACCTGGTCGTCGTTGCCGCTGTACACGGCCACCTCGCCGGCCACCCGGCGGCACACCTCGGCCACCTGCGAGATGTCGCCGCTCGCCTCCTTGACCCCCACGATGCGCTCGTCTTCGGCCAGCAGCTCCACCGTCTCCGGCAGGATGTTGCACGCCGTGCGGCCGGGTACGTTGTAGGCGATGGCGGGGAGGTCGCCGGCGTCCATGACGTGGCGGAAGTGGGCCACGATCCCGCGCTGCGGCGGCTTGTTGTAGGGCGGCGGGGCGATGAGGAGCGCGTCGGCGCCGGCCTCGCGGGCAGCGCGCGCCAGCCCGGCCACGGCGGCGGTGTCGCTCCCGCCCGCCCCGGCGATGACGGGGACGCGCTTGCCCGCCTCGTCCACCACGATCTCCACGGCCCGGCGCTGCTCGGCGGCGGACATGGCGGGGGCCTCGGCCGTGCTCCCGTTGACGATCAGCGCGTCGGTGCCCTCGCGCAGGTGGAAGCGGACGAGCTCGCGCAGCACGGACTCGTTGACGCCGCCGTCGTCGAAGGGCGTGACCAGCGCCACGCCCGAGCCCACGAAGAGGGCGCGGGCGGGCTTCGCGGTGTCGTGCATCTTAGAGACGGTTGAGGTCCAGGATGTCGCCCGGCAGCACGTCGCCCTCGGGGTCGTCCGGGTCCAGGTCGCGCTCGGTGGAGTCGCGGAAGTCGTCGGCGGCTTCGTCGCCGACCTCGGTGTGGAACGAGCGGAAGACGGAGGCGCCGCACTTCTCGCAGGTCATCCCCGGCTCGGGCTGCTCGTCTTCGAAGAAGTAGTCCTTGCCGCAGTTCTCGCAAACCAGCGTCAACACCGAGGTTCTTGGCTCGCGGCCCCGGGGCGGCTCGCCGGCCGGGTTGGCGCGCAGGTTCTCGGTCGAGGTCTTGGCGCCCACGATCGTCGTGTCGTCCGACGTGTAGGCCTCCGCGTGGTGGAGGTTCCGGTTGGGGTCCTGATTCTCGTCTTGCATGCGCTTCCTTCCGTCTCGGGTGTGCTGCGCGGGTGATGCCGCGTCGGTAGCACAAGGCGGACCAATCTCACACGGAGACACGGAGAAAGAGCTTAATCGATCGCCAACCTCCGAGGTATTGGATGGGAGGACCGCGGAGGGTAAGCTACGCGGTGCCCCCACGTTCCCCCATCCCCGCCCACGATCATGCGACACCTTCTGCGCGCCGGCGTTGCGCTCGCCGCCCTGTGGAGCCTCCCGGCCCACGCCCAGCTCCGCTACACGGTGGACCTGCGCAACCCATCCACCCACACCGCCGGCATCACGCTGCGGGTGGACTCGCTCCCGGCGCGGGACAGCATCTTCCAGTTCGCGGCCACGGCGCCCGGCACCTACCAGACGATGAACATCGGGCGCTTCGTGCGGGGCCTGCGCGCGGTCGACGCGCGCGGGCGGGAGATCCCCACGCGCCAGCTCTCCACCAACAGCTGGGTGATCGGCGATCCGCGGCGGGTGCGCCAGATCTCGTACCGCGTGGCCGACACCTGGAACACGCCGGTTACGGAGTTCCCCATCTACCCCATGGCGGGCTCGGCCATCGAGGCGGACCACGCGCTCCTCAACGCTCACGCGCTGCTGGGCTTCCCGCGCGGCATGCAGAGATCGCCGGTGCGCGTGAAGCTGCGGCATCCGCGCGGGTGGCGGGTGGTGACGCCGCTCAGGGAAGGGCGCGAGGGGTACGAGGCGGACAGCTACGACCACGCGGTGGACTCGCCCTTCCTCCTGGGCCGCCGCCTCTCGACCTCCACGCTGGAGGTGACGGGGGTACCGGTGCGCATCGCCGTGCACTCGCCCAAGGGGATCACGGCGCCGCAGCTCAGCGAGGCGATGAGGGGGACGCTGCTGGCCGCAGGCAAGTTCCTGGGCCGCCTGCCGGTGGACCGCTACGTCTTCCTCTTCCGCTTCGCGCCCCAGCGCCCGCAGCAGGCGATGGGCGCGTGGGAGCACGGCGAAAGCTCCGCGTACGTGCTGCCGGACACGACGTACCACCCGGGCGTGGGCACGGCGGTGACGGACATCGCGGCGCACGAGTTCTTCCACATCGTCACGCCGCTGAACGTGCACTCGGAGATCATCGAGAACTTCAACTTCGAGACGCCGGTCCCCTCGCAGCACCTCTGGCTGTACGAGGGGCTCACCGAGTGGGCGTCGGAGAAGATGCAGCTGGACGGCGGCCTGCGCACGCTGGACGACTACCTGCGCGCCGTGGCCCAGAAGGCGCGCACCGACCGACTGCGCTTCGACAGCACCTACTCGCTGGCCCGGCTCGCCGCCACCTCGTTCACGCCGGAGGGCGCGCGGCAGTACGGCAACATCTACCAGAAGGGAGCGGTGGTCTCCGGCCTGCTGGACATCCGCCTCCTCCAGCTTTCCGGCGGGCGCACCGGCCTGCGCAACCTGGTGGTGGAGCTGGCGCGCGAGTATGGGCGCAAGCGCCCCTTCCCCGAAGACTCCCTCTTCCAGATCATCGCCGCGCGCACCTCGCCCGAGGTGCTGGACTTCTTCACGCGCTACGTGCAGGGCACCGAGCGGCTCCCCATCCGCGAGTACTACGCCCTGCTGGGCATCGACCTCGTGGAGGATGAGAAGGGAATCCCGCAGCGCTTCACGGTGAACCCGAATCCCACGCCCGAGCAGCTGCGGCTGCGCGAGGCGTGGCTGAGGTCGGGAGCGCCGCCCAGCAACTGACCTCACACGGAGGCACGGAGAACTTCAGCGCAGGCCGACCGCCGACCGGACGCGATCCATGGTGACGTCGGCGATGGCGCGGGCGCGGCGGGCTCCATCCTCCAGCACCTCGTCCACGTAGCCGGGGCGCGCCATGATCTCGGCGCGGCGGGCGCGCATGGGGGCAAAGAACTCCTGCAGCGCCTCGAAGAGGCGCTTCTTGAACTCGCCGTAGCCGATGCCGCCCGCGCGGAAGTCGTCCTCCATCTGCGCCACCTGCCCGGGGGAGGCGACCAGGCGGTAGAGGGCCAGGATGTTGGAGCCCTCGGGGTTCTTGGGCGCGTCCAGCGGCGTGGAGTCGGTGACGATGCTCATCACCCGCTTCCTCATCGGCTTCTCGTCCTGGAAGAGCTCCAGCGTGTTGCCGTAGCTCTTGCTCAACTTCTGCCCGTCCAGCCCGGGGACGACGGCCACGTCCTCGCTGATCTCCGGCTCGGGGAGCTTGAGCGTGTCGCCGTACGCCTCGTTGAACTTCACGGCGATGTCGCGGCTCATCTCCAGGTGCTGCTTCTGGTCCTTGCCCACGGGCACCACGTCCGCGTCGTAGAGGAGGATGTCGGCCGCCTGCAGCACGGGGTAGGTGAAGAGCCCCGCGTTGGCCACCAGGCCGCGCGCCACCTTGTCCTTGTACGACACGGCGCGCTCCAGCATCCCCATGGGCGTGAGGGTGCTCAGGATCCACATCAGCTCCGCGTGCGCCGGCACGTCGGACTGGCGCCAGCACACCGTCTTCTCCGGGTCCAGCCCGCAGGCCAGGTAGTCCGCCGTCGCCTCGCGTACGTTGGCGCGCAGGGCGTCCGGGTCGCGAAGTGAAGTGAGGGCGTGCAGGTCGGCCAGGAAGAAGAAGATCTCGCCCTCGCCCTGGCGCTGCAGGATCGGCCTCATCGCGCCGAAGTAGTTGCCGATATGGAGGGTGCCCGAGGGCTGGATCCCCGTCAGGATGCGCTTCATCAGATGAGTGCGGGTGCGTTGCGTGCGGAGGGGTGCGTCTGGCGCTCCCCCGGCGTAACTTAGCCGCCCCCATCGACGGCTGACAAGCAGAGATCCATGCCCGATCCGCTCCACGGCCTCCGCGCCGAACCCGACCCGCGCGACCCCCGCGCCCCCGCCCTCCTCCACCCCTGGCGCGAGGGCGAGGCGCTGGAGGGCCGCGTGGTGGTGATGGGCGTTCCGTACGACGGCGGCATCCCCTCGCGGCCCGGCGCGCGCTTCGGCCCGCGCGCCATTCGCGAGGGGCTGTCGGCGTTCGGAAGCTGGGACGGCGAGCACGAGGTGGCGCCCGTGCTGGACCTGGGCGACCTGTCGCTGCCGTCGATGAACGGCGCGGCGGCCCACGCGGCCATCGAAGAGGCGGCGCGGCGGGTGTTCGCGGCCGGCGCCCGCCCCATCTTCCTGGGCGGCGACCACGGGATCACGGGATCGCTGATCCGCGGCCTGGCCGCCGCGCGCCCGGACACGCCGCTGGCGCTCGCCACGGTGGACGCCCACCTGGACGTGCGCGAGTACGCGGACGAGGCCTCGCTCTCCAGCGGCACCCCCTTCCGCCGCGCCCTGGAGACGCCGGTGCTCGAAGGGAGCCGCGTGGCGATGCTGGGGCTGCGCCGCTTCGCCAACTCGCGCTTCTACCTGGAGTGGGCCGCCGGGCAGGGCATCCACCTCACCACGGTGGAGGAGATCGCCACCCACGGCGCAGAGCGCGCCGCCAAGGCCGCCCTCTACCGCGCCACCTCCGGCGCCGACGCCCTCTACCTGAGCATCGACATGGACGCCGCGGACGCCGCCGTCGCCCCCGGCGTGAGCGCCCCGGGCATCGGCGGCCTCTCGGCGCGCGAGATGATCGGCATCGTGCGCACCCTGGCCACCGACCCGCGCCTGGTGGCCGCCGACATCATGGAAACCTCCCCCCCCCACGACCAGGACGCCCGCACCGCCAAGCTCGCCGCCCGCCTGCTGCTGGAGCTGATGGCGGCGATGTGAAAAAACGGGCTCACACAGAGACACAGAGGCACAGAGACGAATTCATCTCTGTGCCTCTGTGTCTCTGTGTGAGCCCCGGTGTAAGCTTTTCCCCTCCTCGTGGCGACTAATCGCTGTGAACGATACATCCACTGAGAGCGCCCTCCTTGCCCGCGTGCGCGTGGGCGACGCCGAGGCGCTTGGAGAGCTCTTCGCCCGCTTCGCGGGCCCCCTGCACCGGGCCGCGCTGCACCTCACCGGCTCGGCCGCCGACGCGGACGACGTGGTGCAGGACGTGTTCGTGGGGCTGCCCGAGGCGCTGCGCGGCTACGAGGTGCGCGTGAGCCTGTCCGGGTGGCTGCGCAAGGTGGCGGTGCGCGCCGCGCTCACCCGCCTGCGCCGCGCCGAGCGGCGCCGCGAGGACCGGCTGGACGACGTGGACGAGCCCGGGGGCGCCGACCGGGAGATCGAGCGGCTGGACGTGGAGCGGCTGATCGCCCGGCTGCCGGCCACGCTCCGCCCGGTGCTGGTCCTCAAGGAGATCGAGGGATACACCCACGCCGAGATCGGGCGCCTTCTCGGCATCAGCGAAAGCGCTTCCGAGGTGCGGCTCTACCGCGCGAAGCAACTCCTCCGCAAGCAACTGAGGGATACCTGAAGATGCTCCATCCATCCGAGTCCCGGCTTGCCCGCTTCGCCGACGACGCGCTCTCTCCCGGGGGGCGCGCGCGCGTGGCGGCGCACCTGGCGGACTGCGCGCGGTGCCGCGGGGCCGTAGCGGAGTTCGGCGCCCTGAACGGCGCGCTGGCGGCGCTCCCCGTGCGCCCCGTGCCCGGCAAGGTCCTGGAGGGGGCCGTGGAGCGCCGCGCCCGGGGCGAGCGCGTCATCCTCCCCGCCGCCGACCCGGCGCCGCGCAACTCCTGGCGCGCACTCGCCGCGCGCGCGGCCATGGTGCTCATCGTCCTGCTGGGCGCCGGGCTCGCCACGGTCTCCCGCACCACGGACCTCACCGCGGCGGCGAGCGACCTGCGGATGTACCCGGCCGCGCCCCGCCCGGGCGACGAGATCCGGGTGGAGTATCGCCCCGGATCGCTCCTGGCGCGCGAGCCGGAGGTGGTGCTGCGCGGACGCCTGCGCACCCGCCACGGCCTGGGGTACAACCGCGAGGCCCGCCAGACGGTGCTGGCCCGCCTGCGGCGCGACGCCGAGGGCGTCTTCCGCGGCTCGTTCACCCTCCCCGACTCCGTGGTCTACGCCACACTGGCGGTGGAGAACCGCGCCGCGAGCGAGGTGGACACCAACCTGCGCGCCGGGTGGGCCGTGCCCGTGCACGCCGCCGACGGCCGGCCGCTTCAGGACGCGCTCCTGCAGCGGATGCACGACCACATGGGGCGAAGCTGGGAGACGGCGCACGAGACCTCCATCCGCATGACGGAGCTGTACCCGGAGTCGCCGCGGGGGTGGCGGATGGCCGCGTGGTACTCGCGGCAGCTCGGCGACAATGGGGACAGCGTGGTCCAGCGCTACCGCGCACGCCTGGCGGCAGTGGACGCGCGCGCCGCCGCGGGATCGCCAGCCGCGGACGACGTGTCGGCGCTGGGGTACGCGTGGCGCGAGCTCGGCGACACCGCCCGCTCGCGGTACTGGTGGACGCGCCTGATCGCCCAGTCGCCCGCGCACCCGGGCGCGGTCCACACGCGCGTGGACGACCTTTTCGCCCGCCACATCCGCAAGGAGCTGTCGCGCGAAGGGCTTTACGGGGAGCTGGAGCGGATGTGGCCGGAGGCGGGCGCCGTCCACGAGGCGCCGGCGGAGCTGGCGCTCGCGTTCCTCTCCCGCACCGACTCCGCCGCGCGCATCCTGCGCTGGGTGGACCGCGCGCGGGTGCGGCACCCCGGTCGCGACGGCGCCGAGACGCTGCTCCGCTTTCCCGAGCTGCGCGACGAGGGGCTGCGCCGCCTCCGCGCCCGCATCGCCCACCTGCGCGCTTTGCCGGACGAGGAGCGGGGGCTCTTCCAGACCCGCGAGCAGTACCGCCTCTCCATGGGCGCCGACATCCGGGCGGCGTACGCGACCCTGGGCACGGCGCTGGTGGAGGGCGGCAACCGGCGCGGCGGGCTGGACACGCTGGCCCTGGCCGTGGCGGACGGCTGGGAGCCGCGCACCTTTCGCGCGGTCGCCGACCTGCGCCTCACGGCCGGCGACACGGCGGGCGCCCTCCCCCTGCTGGCCCGGGTAGCGGCCGACCCCGGCACCGCGCCCGCTTTCGCCGACTCCGCGCTGCGGCGGCTGGGCGGCACGGTGGGAACGGACCGCTGGCGCGCCGCGGTGAGCACCGCCGCCGAAGAGATGCAGCGCGGCGTCCTCGCGCGCTCGGTGTCGCGCCCCCTCCCCGACGGCATCCGGGTCACGGCCGCGGACAGCACCGCCCGCGACCTCCGCGAGATCGCCTCCGGCCGCCCCACCGTGGTCGTCTTCTGGTCGCGCAGCTGCGGCCCCGCCCTCCTCGCGCTCCCCGAGATCACGCGCACCGCGCGCCGCCTCGCCGAGCGCGACGCCCGCCTGATCCTCGTCACCGAAGAGCCCCCATCCCCCGCGTTCCGCGAGTTCTGGAACTCCCACCCGGACGCGCCCCCGGTGTGGCACGACACCCGCCGCGAGGCCCGCCGCGCCTTCGGCAGCTTCGGCACCCCGCAGTACTTCGTGCTTGACTCCAGCGCCCGCCTGCGCTTCGAGCTCACCTCCCTCGAAGACATCCCCCGCCAGCTCGCCGCGCTGGATTGAAATCAACAAAAAAGCCACAGAGGCACGGAGATGAAGTCATCTCCGTGCCTCCGTGTCTCTGTGTGAGCCCAGCTTCTTACTGGTTGCGGTTCCCGTACTCGCCCAGGATCTGCTGGCGGTACTGCTCGCTGGCGAAGATCGCGATCTCTACGCGGCGGTTCTGCGCGCGGCCCGACTCGGTCTCGTTGGAGGCGATGGGCTCCGACTCGCCGCGGCCCTCGATGCGCACGCGGTTGCGGGCGATGCCCTGCGCCGCCAGGTAGTTGGCCGCCGACTGCGCGCGGTTCTGCGAGAGGCCCATGTTGTAGGCGTCGCTGCCGACGTTGTCCGTGTGGCCCACGATCAGGACCGTGGTCTCCGGGTAGCGCTGGAGGCTCTGCGCCAGCTGCGCCAGGTTGCTCTGCCCGGCCGGCAGCACCTGCGTGCTGTTGAAGGGGAAGAGGATCCCCGACGCAAAGGTCACCGCGATGCCCTCGCCCACGCGCTGCACCTCGGCCTGCGGAAGGCTCCGCTCCAGCTCCTGCGCCTGGTTGTCCATCCGCCGCCCGATCACCGCGCCGGCCGCGCCGCCCAGCACCGCGCCCAGGATGGCGCCGCGCGCCGTGCTCCCGGTCTGCTTGCCGATCACCGCGCCGACCGCCGCACCGGTTCCCGCCCCGACCACCGCGCCCTGCTCCGTGCGGTTGAGCGAAGCGCACCCGCTGACACCCGACATCCCCAGGGTGCCTACGCAGGCGAACACGGCCAGCTTACGCGAAAGCATAGTCATTCCGTCACCCTCTGCTTGTGGTTCTCCGAAACTGTCGCCCCGTGGGCCAGTTGTGCCCATCCCCTTTGCAAGCCCCGGGCCCCCGCCCCATCAAAACGCGCCAGCCCCTGTAAATCCAAGCGTTCCCACCAGTTGAGCCCCTCTCACAGCCGCAGGGCACCCCGCCCCCCTGTCCTCCATAGCAGACACCCGCCCCGCCAAACCAAGTACATGCGACACAACCACTTACCTCACATCTGTTTCTCCGTGCCTCTGTGTCTCTGTGTGAGCCCGTCTGTTCGGGTGCCGCCATGGTCCGATGCTTGCCTTCCCGACACCCCGGAAGACGCACCACCGGTACCCCGCACCCGCAGAGCTCCGTTTGACCACCGCCACCACCGGCATCTCGCGTGACGAGCTTCTCGCCACGCTCCGCAAGAATTTCGGCCTCGACGAGTTCCGCCCAGGGCAGGAGCAAGTCATCCGGGGCGTGCTGGACGGCCACGACACGCTGGTGGTGATGCCCACCGGCGCGGGCAAGTCGCTCCTTTACCAGCTCCCGGCGCTCCTCCTCCCCGGGCTCACCGTTGTCGTGAGCCCGCTGATCGCGCTGATGAAGGACCAGACGGACAAGCTGGACGAGCTGGGCGTGGACGCCTGGACCATCAACTCCGGCCAGAGCGCGCGCGAGCAGCGCATGGCCGAGGAGGCCGTGGAGGGGGGCGGCGGCAAGATCCTCTACATCACCCCCGAGCGGTTCCGCGACCGCGACTTCTTCGAGGTCCTGCTGGACCGCGCGATCTCGCTGTTCGTGGTGGACGAGGCGCACTGCGTGTCGCAGTGGGGGCACGACTTCCGCCCCGACTACATGATGCTGGGCGCCGTGGCCGAGCGGCTGGGCCGCCCGCCCATCCTGGCGCTCACCGCCACCGCCTCGCCCGAGGTGCGCGCGGACATCGCGCTGCAGATGCGGATGAAGGCGCCGGTGGAGCACGTGGCCGACCTGGTGCGCCCCAACCTGACGCTGGAAGTGCTCCCCACCGTCAACGAGTCGGAAAAAGACGCGGCGCTGGAGCGCTACCTCCGCACCGCGGAGGGAACGGGGATCGTGTACGTGGCCACCATCAAGGAGGCCGAGCGGCTGTACGAGGAGTTCGGGAAGCGGCACGAGCTCGCCCTCTACCACGGCAAGCTCCCCACCCACGACCGCCACGACGCGCAGGACCGCTTCATGGCCGGCCAGGTGAAGGCCGTCATCGCCACCAACGCATTCGGGCTCGGGATCGACAAGCCGGACATCCGCTTCGTGGTGCACTACCACTTCCCGGGCTCCATCGAGTCGTACTACCAGGAGGCGGGGCGCGCCGGGCGCGACGGGCTCCCCTCGCGGTGCACGGTGTTCTACCGGGTGGAGGACAGCGGGGTGCAGGGCTACTTCCTGGGCGGCAAGTACCCCGACCTGCAGGAGGCGGTGGCCGTCGCGCGCGTGGTCAACAACCAGCCGCTGGAGGAGAAGCGCCCGCTGGACGAGATCGCGGAGATGGCGGACGTGGCGCGGCGCAAGGCGCGCATCGTCCTCACCCTGCTCAAGCGCCACGGGATGGTGCGCGAGCACCGTGGCGGCGTGTGGGAGCGCATGGCCGAGGACGTGAGCGCCGCCGACCTGAGCCGCGAGCTGGTGGATTACGAGCAGCGCCGCGCCCGCGACCGCGAGAAGCTGGACGAGATGGTGCGCTACTGCCGCACCGCCCGCTGCCGCACCCGCATGATCCTCGAATACTTCGGCGAGCAGCCGGGCGAGGACTTCCTCTGCGGCCACTGCGACAACTGCGTCACCCCGCACTCCGGCTCGTCGGAGCGCGACGTGGTGCCGGCCCTCGCCCTGGCCCCCTCCGACGCCGCGCCCGAGCCCGCCGGACTGCGCCCGGGCGACGAGGTCACGCACGGCACCTTTGGCGAGGGCCTCGTGCTCGCCGTCAACCAGGACCGCGCGGAGGTGGACTTCTCCGGCCACGGCACGCGCATGGTGAAGACGGAGTTCCTGACGCTGATCGACTGAAAAGCGGGTTCACACAGAGACACGGAGGCACCGAGATTACTTCATCTCGGTGCCTCTGGGTCTCTGGGTGTGAGTACTGGAGCGAACGCGCCGGCGGTGCGGACGTGGGCTTCCATGCTGCGGAGGATGGCCTCCAGGTCCGCCGTGAGCTTGCGGACGTAGTAGCGGTACACGGCGCCGCACCCCAGCGCGACCGGAGCGCCCACGAGCGCGACCCCGGCCGCCGCGGGGAGCGCCACCAGTGTTCCGAGGGCCAGCACCCCCCCACCCAGGACCACCCCTCCCAGCCCTCCGATGGCGGCACCCAGCCCGCCCAGCGCCGCGGTCGCGACGGAGCCGTGCATCGCGCCGCGCCGCAGGTCCACGGCGATGGAGACTTCCATGACCGGGGTAGCCCCCTCCGTCCCGACGGCGCGCAGCATCAGCCGGAGCTGCTTCACCCCCGCCATCGCCGCGTTGGACGCGAACGGATTGCTGGTCATCCCGTTGTAGGCGGGAAGATCGAAGATGAGCACGCCCCCGTTGAGCGGGTCCGGCCCCACCGTGGCCGAAAGGGTGAGGAGATAGGGATTCCCGGGAAGCACCCGCTTCATGGCGTCGACGACGGTGGGGGGCTCGCCCACGATGCGCCGGGCCACCTCGATGCTGCGCTGGCTGGTTCCCAGCAGGCGCCTCGCCACCCGCTCTCCCGCCGCGCCGCTGAATCCCTGGGCATCGATCCCCTCGGACTCCGCGAGCGCGAGGGTCACGAACTCGGCCGAGATCCCCGCCTGCGCCGCCGCGGCGCGCACGTCCCCTACGCGATAGCCGGAGTCCTCCGCGGGGGTGGGGAGATGGAGCGGTGTCGCGCTCGCCTCGCTGCGCTTCGCCGCCTCCGCCTGCAGCTCGGCCGCCCGCTGCCACACCGCGGCGGCCCTCGCTTCCGACAGCATCTGCGTTTCGTTCTGCATCCGTATCGCTGAGTCCCCGGTTCCGCGCGCTTCCCGTTGTCAAAGTAACTGAAACGGCGGGGCTCACACAGAGACACAGAGGCACGGAGACTACTTCATCGCGAGGACCTCGCCGCCGATGCGCGCGACGGCATCGACGAGGAGGTCGAGGTCCTCGGTGCGGGTGCGATGGTTCACGTTCGCCACGCGGATGGCGTAGCGGCCGGCGACGACCGTGCCGGAGGGGACGGCGATGCCGTCTTCCTGGAGGCGGAGGAGGATCTCCTGGTTGGCGGCGTCCAGCACCTCGTCGGGGTGGCCGGCGGGGGCGTAGCGGAAGCAGACGACGTTGAGGGGGACGGGGGCGAGCAGCTCGAGGCCGGGGTGTGCCTCTATGAGACGCACCAGGTGGCGGACCTGCTCCACGTTCTGCTCGATCAGGCCCGCGATCGCGTCCACGCCGTAGGCCTTGAGCGACATCCACAGCTTGAGCGCCTTGAAGCCACGCGTGAGGTCGATGCCGCGCTCCGCGAACGGGAGGCCGCCCGCAATCACCCCGCGCTCCGTTTCTGCCAGGTAGACGGCTGAGGACGCGAAGGCGGCGCGGTGGGCCTCCGGGTCGCGCACCAGCACGCAGGCGATCTCGAAGGGGAGATATCCCCACTTGTGGAGGTCGAACCCCACCGAGTCCGCCTCCTCGATCCCGGCGACGATGGGGCGAAGCGCCTCCGACCAGCGGGCGAGCGCCCCGAAGGCGCCGTCCACGTGGAACCACAGGTCCTGCTCGCGGCAGAAGGCGGCGAGCCCGCGCAGGTCGTCCGTCGCCCCGGTGTTCACCGTCCCGGCGGTGCCGAGGACGCAGAACGGCTGGTGGCCCGCCGCGCGGTCCTCCGCCACGGCGCGGCGGAGCGCGTCCAGGTCGATACGGTACTCGTCATCGACGGGGATGCGGCGGAAGGCGGAGTTGCCGAGCCCCAGGAGCTCGACCGCCTTCCGTGCCCACCCGTGCGTCTCGGTGGAGCCGTAGAGGAGAAGGCGCGGGCGCGCGCCCTGCAGGCCCTCTTCGCGCACGTCGAACCCGGCCTTCGCGTGCCGGGCCACGGCGATCCCCAGCGTGCTCGCCATGGTGCCGCCGGTCACCAGCACGCCGCTCGTCCCCTCCGGCATCCCCATCAGCTCCGCCAGCCACGCGATCACCTGGTGCTCCACCAGCGCGGGTGCCTGGTCGAACCCCGCCATGTGCGGGTTGAGCGCGGCGGCCAGCATCTCGGCCATCATCGCCAGCGGGGTGCCGGTGCCCTGCACCCATCCCCAGAAGCGCGGGTGGAGGTTGCCGTTGGGATAGGGACGCACGAGCTCCGCGAAATCTTCGTACACCCGCTCCTCCCCCTGCCCCGCCCGCGGGAGCGGCTCGCGGAGGGCGGCGCGCACCGCGTCCGGCATCGGCTGCCACGCCGGCCGCTCGCGGAGCGACGCCAGCTCACCGATCGTATCGTCCACCATCCGGTGCGCCAGCGAGCGGAAGCGCTCCCAATCGTCCGGGTCCAGCGTCGCCTCGCTCATCCCGCCTCCAGCGCCAGGAGCGTCGTTTTGGCCCCGATGCCCCCCGCGTACCCGGTGGGCGAGCCGTCCGCGCCGATGACGCGGTGGCAGGGGACGACGATGGGGAGCGGGTTGGTGGCGTTGGCGCGGCCCACGGCGCGCGACGCCTTCGGGCGGCCGACGCGCTCCGCGAGGGCGCGGTAGCTGACGGTGCCGCCGTATGGGATGCGCTGCAGCTCGTCCCACACCGCGCGCTGGAAGGGGGTGCCGCCGGGGGCCAGCGCCAGGTCGAAGCTGCGCCGCTCGCCCCGGAAGTACTCCGCGATCTGCGCGGCGACGGCGGCGCCACGGGTGTCGTCGGGGCTCGCGCCGACGGGCACGGGCTGGTGGGGGAAGAGGAGGCGGGCCAGGGCGCCCTCCTCGCCCACCAGCGCCGTCAGGACGCCGATGGGGGTGTCGATGCGGGTCGCGTAGAGCGTCATGCGGGGTCTCCCAGGCTCATCCACAGGTGGAAGGTCGCGAGGCTGCGGAAGGGAGCGAAGGGCTCCATCCGCGCCCGCACCTCGTCTGGACCGGGGCGGTGGTCCAGCGCGAAGAACTTCATCAGCCCCGTGGAAAGCCCCGTGTCGCCCACGGGGACGCAGTCCGCGAAGCCGCACGCGCGCATCATGAAGTAGTGCACCGACCACGGCCCAAAGCCGCGCACCGCCCCCAGCCGCCGCTCCACCTCCGTGGCCGGCGCGTCGCGGAAGCTCTCCAGCGGGAGCTCGCCCGACGCGGCCAGACGCGCCGTGTCCACCAGGTACTCGGCCTTGCGTCGCGAGTAGCGCAGCGCGGTGAGGTCGGTGTAGTCGAGCGCCGCCACGGCATCGGCGGTCGGGTGCGCCCGCAGGCCGCGCCCGGCGTCCTCACCGCACAGCCGCGCCAGGTCGCGCCGCAGCGCGTACGCGAAGGGGAGGTTGACCTGCTGTCCCACGATGGCCCAGGCGATTCCCTCGAACGCGTCCGCCGTCTGGGGGACGCGTAGCCCGCGCCGCCCCTCGATCAGCGGCAGGAGGTCGGCGCGCTCGGCGAGGCGCCGCTCAAAGGGCGCGGGGTCCGGCGCCAACCCCACCAGCCGCAGCGCTGTTTCGTGCGCGTGGTGCATCGCCGCGGGCTCGACGTGCGGCGATTCCACGCGGCAGCGCACGCGCCCGTCCGCGATCTCCATCACCAGCACGGCGGGGCGACCCGCCAGCCGCACCGCCTTGTACGCGGTGTTCCCCTCCACGCGCTCCACCACGCTCTCCGCGTCGCGCCCGATCACCCGCAGCGCGTACTCCGCGCGGAAGTCGTCCGGCAGCGTGAGCGTGAACTCGTGCGACGTGCCCAGGCGGCGGTACTCGCCCGGCGTCATCGCGGTGTGGCGGCGGAAGTTCTCGTGGAATGCGGAGAGGCTCTCGAACCCGGCGGCGAAGCTGGCCTCGCTCACCCCGGCGTCCCCCTCCGCCAGCGCGCGGCAGGCGGCGCGCACGCGCTCGCGGGCCAGGAAGCCGGCGGGCGTGGTGTGATGATGGCGGCGGAAGAGCGCGTTCAGCTTCGTCGCGCCGATGCCGGAGGCGGCGGCGAGGGCGGCGGCGTCCGCGAATGCCGCGGGGCGGCGGCGCACGTCGGCCACGAGCGTGGCCATCAGGTGCAGGTCCGGATCGTACTCCTGGTAGAAGTGGTCCGGCCGGCAGCGGCGGCAGGGGCGCAGCCCGGCGGTGCGCGCCTCGTCCTCCGTACCGAAGAAGCGCACGTTCTCGGGCCGCGGCTTCCGCGCGGTGCACGAGGGGAGGCAGTAGATCCCCGTCGTCAGCACCCCGGTCAGGAAGCTCCCGTTCGCCGTGCGGTCGCGCCCGTAGAAGCGCGTCATCATCTCGTCGTGGCTCAGCATCATGCCCGACATTCTAATACGCCCGCCCGCCGCTGTCCTCCTGATCCCACCGCTGGAAGTCTTCCTCTCTGTGTCTCTGTGCCTCTGTGTGAGACCGCCGTTCACCGTGGCGGGACGAGGAGCTGCACCGGCCCCCAGGGCTCCGCGTCGAACGGGGTGTGCTCCACCGCGTCGCCGTTGATGTGGGCGATAATCGGTTGCTCGGAGGTGATGCGGAGGCGGCGCGCGCGCAGGGTGCGGACGCCCGGGATGCGCAGGTGGGCCGTGCCGGGTAGCTGGATGCCCAGCCAGAACCCCGCCATCCGTGCCCGCGACCGGCCGCTGAAGAGCACGAGGTCGATGCACCCGTCCTCTGGATCCGCGTCCGGCGCGACGATGTGGGTGCCGGCGAAGCGGCGCGTCAGGGTCGCGAGCGCCTGCGTGGCCGGGAAGTCGAACGCGCGCCCGTCGCCATCCTCGCCGGTGACGCGCAGCGCGGGGAAGTCGTAGCGCGCCCACTCCAGCGTCCCCCGCGCGCCAATGGCGGCGAAGCCGAGGACGCGCTTGGTCCGCAGCGACACCTTCTCCATCACCGTGGCCTCGAAACCGACGCCCAGCCCCAGCATCACGGCGCGCTCCCCCACCCTCCAGGCCCTGAACGCACGCCGACCCGGACGGCTCGTGAGCGCGTCCAGGGCCGGTCCCACGCCGCTGGGAATCCCGCACTCCGCGGCGACCACGTTCACGGTGCCCGTCGGGAGGATGCCGAGCGGGACGTCGCTCCCCACAAGCGCGGTGGCGGCCTGCCCCATCGTGCCGTCTCCGCCGCACACCCACACCGCATCGATCTCAGACGTGAGGTTGTCACGCACCAGGGCCGTTGCGTGGTCCTGCCGCTCCGTCACGAGCAGCTCGGCCGTCCAGCCGCGCTCCCTCAGCGCGCGCAGCACGGCGTCGGGAGCGGGGTGCCGCCAGCGCTGGCCGGCGGCGGGGTTGTAGATCAGCAGCGAACGTGGCATCGGGCTCGGGGTGCGGGTTCGGGGCCGCCCCCCATGCAACCCCCGGGCTAGGTTGCGTGCGACCTGCCCTGCCTGGCGAGGAAACTCGTGGCAACAACCGCACAAAGTCCGCCTGCGCGGACTCGTGCTGAAGCATCCGCCGGAACCGTATAGTCCCCGCAGGGGGACTTCGTGTAGTCGTTGCAGCGACTTCAGTCGCCCGCAACAAGCCGCGCCCGCCGCAGCCCCCTGCCCGAGCGCGCGCCGGTCACCGCGCCGTCGCGGAGGACCGGGGTGCCGTTGACCAGCACGTGGTGGATGCCGACGGAGGTCTGGACCGGGTTCTCAAAGGTGGCGCGGTCGCAGACGGTGGCGGGGTCGAAGAGGGTGAGGTCGGCGAACATCCCCGCCTTGACCACGCCGCGATCGGCCAGGCCCACGCGCGCGGCGGGGAGCGCCGTGAACTTGCGCACGGCGTCTTCCAGGGTCAGCACGCGGCGCTCGCGGACGTAGCGGCAGAGGACGCGCGGAAACGAGCCGTACGCGCGCGGGTGCGGCCGGCTGGTGACGGTGGAGTCGGCGGCGCGGGCGCCAGCGTCGATGCCGATGCTCACCCACGGCTGGCGGAGGCCGTGCTCCAGGTCTTCCTCGGACATCGAGAAGTAGATGGCCGACGTACCCGCCTGGTCGGCCAGGAGGAGGTCGAAGACGGCCTCGGGCACCTCCTGCCCACGCGCCGCCGCCAGCTCGTTGAGGCGCATCCCCTGGTAGCGGCGCAGCGAGTCCACGGTCACGCCCGCGATCATCACCCCGCTCGGGCCGCCCGCCGAGGTGCCGATCTGCCAGTCCGTGACGCCGGTGCCCGCCAGCTCCGAGCGGATGCGGGCGCGGGTGGCGGGGTCGCGCAGGCGCGCAAGGAGCGAGTCGTTGCCGCCCGCGTGCGCCCAGTTGGGGATGGTGGCGTCCAGTCCGGTACCCGAGGCCACGTACGGGTACTGGTCCGCCGTCACGTCCACGCCGCGGGCGCGGGCGGCTTCGATGGCGGCCACCGCGGGCCTCATCTTCCCCCAGTTGGCGCGGCCGGACGCCTTGAGGTGGTGGATCTGCACCCACGTCCCCGCCCCCTCGCCGATCCTGATCGCCTCGTCGATGGCCTCCACCAGCCGGTCGCCCTCGGACCTCATGTGCGACGCGTAGCCGCCGCCGTGGCGCGCCGCCACCCGCGCCAGCTCCGTCACCTCCTCCGTGCTCGCGTACGACGCGGGCGCGTAGATCAGGCCGCTGGAGAGCCCCATCGCCCCCTGCTTCATCGCGCCGTCCACCAGGCCGCGCATCTGCTCCAGCTCGGCGGGGGTGGCGGGGCGGTTGGCGTCGCCCATCACGTACCGCCGCACCGAGCCCACCGTGACGAAGGTGCCCAGGTTGATGGCGGGGCGGGCACGCTCCAGCGCGGCGAAGTAGCCGTCCAGGTCCGTCCAGGTAACGAGCGCGCGGGTGGCGCCATCCAGCTCACGCAGCGTGTTCTGGTTGACGGGCACCACACTCGTCACCTCACCGGTGATCTCACTGGTGATCCCCTGCGTGATCTTGGAGATGGCGCGCGGGTCGCGCAGCAGGGGGTACTCCGAGTGACCCAGCATGTCGATGAACCCCGGCGCCACCACCAGCCCCGTGGCGTCGATGGTGTCGCGCGCCCGCGCCCCCGGCAGCAGCCCCACCGCCACGATCCGGTCGCCGCGGATGGCGACGTCGCCGCGGTACCAGGGGCTCCCGGTGCCGTCCACGACGCGCCCGCCGCGGATCAGCAGGTCGTACGGCGCCGAGGGCGCGGGGCCGGTGCGCGGCGGAGTGGCGCACGCCGCGAGCAGGGCGGCGAGCGCGGTGGAGCGGAGGGCGTTGCGCATGTTCCGGGGTTCTTTCTGTGTCTCGGTGCCTCCGTGTGAGGCCGCCGTTCAGGCCGCGCGCATCGCCATCGACAGCGCCCCCGCCACCGCGTCGGCAACCGGGGGCCGCACGCGGAACTCGCGCGGACCGCCGGCGAGCGCCTCCTCCACCATCCCGGTGTAGAGCGCCGACGAGGAGGTGCCGCCGTACAGCACCACGGAGATCGGCTCGGACCACGGGTCCAGCACGTCGGCCAGGGCGCGCGGGTGAAGCGCCAGCTCGCCCGCCTCGCGGCGCAGGATCTCCAGCGCCACGGCGTCGCCCGCCTCCGCCGCCTCCACCACGGGGCGCGAGAGGGCGGCGATGACACCCTTGTCCGAGCGCCCCACCCAGGGCGGGATGCCGTTGGGGGAGTCGACGCCCATCCGCTCCATCAGCTCGGAGAGCAGGCGCGTGGCGGGGCCGCGCCCGTCGGCGGCGCGCAGGGCGGCCACGATCCCCGCGCGGCCCAGGGCGTAGCCGCTCCCCTCGTCGCCCACGAACATCCCCCACCCACCGCAGCGCGCCACGCGCCCATCCTCCGCGCGCCCGTAGGCCACGGAGCCGGTGCCGGCGATCACCAGCACGCCGGCGCCGCCGCCCAGGGTCCCCTCCAGCGCGATCTCGCCGTCGGTGACGATGCGAACGCGCCCCGCCACCCCCTCGGCGGCCAGGGCACGCTCCACGGCGATGCGCTCCGTCTCGTTGCCCACGCCGGCCAGCCCAGCGCAGAGCGAGGCGGGGGGCTCGGATAGGCCCGCCTCGGCCATGGCGGCGCGCACCAGGTCGGCCACCAGCAGCGCGCTGGCGGTGGGGTCGCGCGGGTCCACCAGCCCCGCGCCCCCCACGCGCCGCAGGATCTCGCGTCCATCCGGGCCGGCGAGCACCAGCGTGGTGCGGGTGCCGCCGCCATCCACCCCGGCGAAGAGGGGGCCCGCCATCAGCCCCGGCCGGCGCCGGCCAGCTCGCCGCGCGCGCCGGGGACGTCGGTGGCGCGCCGGTGCCGCGGCGGGCGGGCCAGCCCGCTGGTGGAGATGGTCTCCTGCTCCACCGGCTTTCCGTTCTTGCGTACCACGTACGCCTCCATCGCGAAGTACTCGGGGAGGCCCAGCTGGTCCACGATGTGGGCGGTGCCGGTGTTGCGCTCCTCCACCCGCTGCCAGAACTCGCGCTCGTCCTGCCCCGGGAAGGGCGCCTTGTCCTTCTGGCTCTGGTGCTTGTAGATCGCCAGGATCTTGGTCCTCAGCTCCTCCTCCGAGAGCGGCACCAGGATGTCCGCGTCGCTCACGCTCCACTCCTGCCACGCGCCGCGGTAGTACCAGACCTCGGGCTGCTCGCCGCTGTACTCCTGGAGGGCACGCTCCACCGCCTCCAGGCACATGCGGTGGGTGCCGTGCGGGTCCGAGAGGTCGCCGGCCACGTAGATGATCTCGGGCCGGTGCTCTTCCAGGAGGCGCAGCGTGATGGCCACGTCCTCGGGGCCGATCGGGTCCTTGCGCACCTTCCCCGTCTGGTAGAACGGGAGCTTGAGGAAGCACGCCTGGTCGCGCGTCATCCCAAAGGTCTCGATGCCGGAGACGGCCTCGGCCTCGCGGATGCGCTGCTTGATCGTCTGCACCTCCGGGATGTCCACCTGCCCGGGGTGCTTCTGGTCCAGGAACGCCTCCATGCGGAAGGTGAGCTCCTGCAGCTCGCCGCCGCCGTTGGCGAAGTCGCGCCCGAAGCGCTGGAGGAAGTCCAGGTAGCGGCGCACCTCGTGGTCGAAGACGGCGATGTTCCCCGACGTCTGGTACGCCACGATGATGTCGTTCTCGTTCTGGTGGAGCTTGTTGAGGATGCCCCCCATCGAGATCACGTCGTCGTCCGGGTGCGGTGAGAAGACGATGATCCGCTTCCCCTGCGGAAGCTTGCTGCGCCCGCGGATCTTGGAGATCAGCGCGTTGAACACCTCGCCGTTCAGCGGCCCGGCCGAGCCGTAGCGGGCCAGCAGCGCGCTCAGGTGGTTCTCGCGGTAGTCCTCCGGGTCAAGCTTCAGGATGCTCTTCCCCGTGGTCTGGCTCAGCCAGATCACCGCCTCGATCTCCAGCTTGCGGTTCCACTCCACCTCGCCCACCACCCACGGCGTCTTGATGCGCGTGAGCTCGGCGGCGGCCGCCGGGTCCAGGTAGAAGGTGGCGTTGGGGTGGTCCTGGAGGTACGTGGCGGCCACGTCGGGGTCAGGCTCGCCCTCCACCGAGCGGCGCACGATGGCCGCCTTGTGCTCGCCCGTGGCCACCAGCGCGATCTCGCGCGCATCGAGGATGGAGGCCACGCCCATGGTGACCGCCTCGGTGGGCACGTTGTCCTCGCCGAAGAAGTCCGCCGCCGCGTCGCGCCGCGTGACGGTGTCCAGCGCGATCAGGCGGGTGCGGCTCCCCTTCCCCGACCCGGGCTCGTTGAAGCCGATGTGACCCGTTTTGCCGATCCCCAGGATCTGGAAGTCGATCCCGCCGGCGGCGCGGATGGCGTCCTCGTACTGCTGGCACGCCTCCTCCACCCGCTCGCGCTCGATGTTGCCGGGCGGCAGGTGGGCGTTCTCCCTGGGGATGTTGATGTGGTCGAAGAGGTTCTCCCGCATGTACCGGTGGTAGCTGTGGATGCTGTCCGGGTCCATGGGGTAGTACTCGTCGAGGTTGAACGACACGACGTTGGAGAAGTCGAGCCCTTCTTCCCTGTGCAGCCGGATCAGCTCGCGGTAGATGCCGATGGGCGTGCTCCCGGTGGCGAGCCCCAGCACGGCGGGCCGCCCCTGATGGTTCCGCTCGCGGACGATCTCCGCGATGCGCCGGGCGATGGTGTTGGCGATCTGGTCGTATTCGACGATGACAACGGGGACGCGCTCACGGGACTGAGCCATGCCACCTCGTTCAGGGTTTCGGTGTTTGATGTTTGTGCTGCGCGGGCTGCACGCATCGGGCCAGGGGGCCCACCGCGAGCGACACTTCCGGGAGCGGTGCGCGCTGCCCCCCTCCCCCGGCCCCTCCCCCGCAAACTGCGCGGGAGAGGGGGGAACTACGCTATTTGGCGTCCAGTGACGCCTCGATTCGCTGGAGCACGGACGGCAAGTCGTCCATCACTTCCCGGTTGAGGAAGCGAATCACGCGGATGCCATGCGCGGCGAGTGATTCGGTGCGCATCGCGTCGTGCTCCTGCCGGTGCTCGTGGATCGGCCCATCGAGTTCCACGCAGAGGCGCTTGGCCGGGCAGTAGAAGTCCAGGATAAACGCGCCGACCGGGTGCTGCCTGCGAAGTCCGATGCCCGCGAGCTGATTCCTGCGCAGGCTCGCCCACAGGCGCGCCTCCGCTTCCGTCGGCTCCCTGCGATGCTCCCGCGCCGCCCTCTTCATCCCGTTCGTCAAGCGCTGCGGCTGTCTCCAGACCATCGATCGCTCCGTATGCGGTTCTCCCCCTCTCCCGCGCAGTTTGCGGGGGAGGGGGCCGGGGGGAGGGGGGGCAGCG
>DASVSA010000077.1:0-5189 GCA_036388335.1 Longimicrobium sp.
CCGCGTCAGGGTCTGGAGTGGGACATTTCGACCGCCAGAAGTGAGACATTACCCCCGCCGCCCACAGAGAGGGCCGTCACCGACGCAACGGCCATGGTTGGAGTTCAAGCGATACGCGCGAGTTGGGCGAACTCTGGGTGCGGAGCCCCAGAGTATCACATCGTTCGGTCCGATCTTACGTTGCTCGAGGAGAGGAGATTGGTAAGGTCTAAGCGAGCCGATGGGCACCCCTACTTCGCACCCTCGACTTTACCGGATCTAATCCCTCCGCGATTCGAATCGGACCTCCGAAGGGTAGAGGAGGCGGTGACTCGCGCGAGCGCACGATGGCGGAGTGCAGTTCCGAGCGGGATAATTGAGGAGGAAATCGAGCGAGATCCGCTGTTGCAGTTGAAGGGGGGTACGGCACCTGCCGTGATGCTGAGCAACTTGCGCATTTGGAACCGGATTCGTGCCTTGGACCGGCCCCAGACAGGCTCCGCCCGGCTGAAGTACTACTCACCCCCTGATGGACCGCATTGGGTTCGTTCCGAAGTTGAACTAGTGATGGACCGCCGTCGGCGAGCGATTTGGGATCTTTGGGGTAGGTGCGGGAGACGACCCTTCACTACTCGCTGCATTCGCGTGTTTGCAAAGCACCGTCCAGGCTACCGCCTCGACGGATTCCCGCCCTACGCGTGGACACTTGCATTGCATCTGCTGCATCGTGATGGCTTTCTGGAGCGGCTCGATGCTGGGGATGGATGGCACTGTCGGTGGGCGATCAAATGCGAATGGGATCGGCTGAACCCGCGAGAACGGGAGGTGCAGATCCAAGACGTGTTCGGCCGAGATCCCAGAGTAGTAGCGACCGACCTACCTCCAGTGGACGCAGGGATCATTTCGAGGAGTGAGGACCTTCGCGCATTAGTCATAGCCGCGAAGGGAAACCGCCCTGGAACGAATTCGGACGCGCGAACGGCTCAGATCCTGGCATTACGACCTGTGAATCTCCACGAGTTGAGAGAGTCGCGAGCCCTTCGCCCGAATCTAAAACCCACCCGCAAGGGTAGACTTGCCCACGGGATGGTCGGCGATGCAGTGCGAAACACGCTTCGGCGCAAGCGTAAGCCGCTCGACACCATTGGAGTGGCTGGTAAGCACCGGTTTGTCGATGTGCATCGAACGAAAGCAAATGTGGCTTACGTGCACTATCTTGATGCTCTGCACGCAGCGAGATACCATCGCCACCAGATCGCCCTCAACAGTTTATTGGAGGCTCGCGCCTTAGCGGCTGGTCATGTCCCTGTCCCGCTGGAGGTCTTGGAGGCACGTGCAGACTGGCTCGCGCATGCTGCTTCAGAGCAGGCGGATCAGCTGCGGAGAGCGTGCACTGATCCCGATATTCTTCTGTTAGATCAAGAGATTGCAGAGGCGTATACTATCGCTGCCACGCTAAACCAGATAAGTACGCACTCTGGCGGTTCTGCCAACCGGTTAGATACTGCACCCATCGATTCATCTTGGGGGCGGGTTGTTGCAATCAGTAGCGCGGACGCGTGGGATCAGCTCCACGATCATGTTCCTTGGACCCTGGCTCATCCGGGCGCACTGGCCTCGCGAATGGTGATGGTCAGAACTGTGAAGGTGACGGCGGGCTGCGACGCTGATCCTGCCTACATCCAGAAACGCCGGCCAAAGCACCACATCGAGCGATTGGATTTCGCTATGTACGCGTCGTGGCGGTGCGGGGGACCTAGGTTGTCCGCCGCCGCACGACGTGCAATGCATCTGGCCGGGCAACTCCGCGACCCACGCCCGTTCGCCTCAGCGTTGTTGGACGTGCGGGAAGCACCCGCACATGATGCTCTGGCTACAATTCTCGGCTTCTTTGACGAGCCAGGCGCGCGCCGTGTCCTCGTCCGCTACATACAAGAGCACCTGGACAGCGGAACAGGGACCGTCGCGGGACTTGAATGCGCCGTCTATGGACTGGCTCGCTCACCTTTTGGTGGCTGCGCAAACTTGATGCAACCGGACGAGCGCAACGCGCTGGTGCGAGTCGGACATACCGGGCTCGACGATCGCCTGCGGTGGATGGCTCGCCGCGTACTCACCTCCTGGAATCAAACCTGGAGTCGAGAGGAATTGCTGTGGCTTTAACTCTCCTTGGTTCGCCGATCCGCAACTCCACCGTCTGAGGGACGAAAACTTCTTCTGCCGATTTTGTTGCCCCGGAATCGGATTGGCGATTCGAATGGCAGTTTTGCCATTCAGGAGACACAGCGCTGGATTGCGGCGCGCTGCTTCGAGGCCATCGTGCACGACCTGCGCATGCTCCTGCGCCTAGTCTACGGAGGTCAGCCGCGGATGGTCGGTCCTACTCCAACCCTTGTGTGGTGCGCCAAGTCCTCTCTGAGCAATGGGAGGAGCGACTCCTGGTACGCCGCTCCTCCGATAGCGACTGCCCTGGCGAGTTCCGGAAAACTACGGTGCAGGCGATCCATACGACCCGGTGCGCGGGGCTGATACGTGCTGCGGAGGGAGAGCGCGTATGCGTAATCGTCGGCGCTCATACGCCAGAGGCGGGAGCCGCCTTCTGTGAGACCAGGGAGATCACGGGCGATGCTGAGCCCAGCCGCATCGAAGTCGCCCGAGTAGTAAACTGTAGTTTTATTGGCGACGAGGACGGTGAGCAACCGTCGCGCCGCCAAGCTGAAGAAGCCCTTAGTGCAGACCAGAGTTGGTCGTGATTCCGGCGGGAGCTGCTCGCCCCAGTTACACAGCTCGACGAACACGGACGGATTCTCAACGGTAAATGCAACTCCCCCCCAGCCAGTGGCACTCCCGCAATCCGATAGGGAGCGTAGCGGCAACGCAACTGGGCTCCCCTGCATGCGGAGGACGTGGAGGAGGGGGTCGTCACCGACCAATCCGGCCACCAGCACTGTTGAGGAGACCTCGTCGCTTGCCAGTCCCACCCGTGAAAAGACGGCTTCCCGGCTCTCCGCGTTCAGAGGGTATCGAGCACGCGTGGCTGGGTTAAGGCGGAATAACGCGTGGTCCAGCATACGGCCTGCGGGTGTAGTCGGATCGAGTGCATGCGCATCCCCGACCAGGGTGTCCGCCAATACCGGCACGTAAGCAACCCTCCCGTACCCGGGCAATGCCGCAAGCGCGCGTAGCACAAGTAAGGCCGAACGTTCGGCCTCATCACGGTCACGCCCCCACGTGAGCCGAAGGTATTCCTGATCGTGGCGCAGCCAACGGTGTACTAAGCCCGAATGTGCGTCCGGATGTGCTCCCAACCGAGCGTAGAACCTCACCCATTCGGCCTCCGCACGCTCCTGCTCGGCACGTCGGGTTTCCAATGGCTGGCCGAGGTAGCTCTCAAAAGCCTCAAGTAGGGTGCACTCGAAGACAGATGCCCGGAGCGCGACCTCCAGCGCATCGAGGCGAATACGCCCAGCGCGGCTTACCTTGCACCTGAGGCCCCGGGCGGCTGTCCGTTCGCCTTCACTCTCTAAGTGGATCGTCCCCCGTCCCCCCAAGCTGCGGTACCGAGAGATCGCGGCCTCAATGATTGACCGCAGCGATGGATCGTCGCGGAACGCGGCACCGGGATCCCCCTTCATGCCGAAGCCAATGAAAAATCGCCGTCATCGCCCGAATCTGTCGCCGAGGCAGGGGTGTCGCCCAGCATCCCGACAGATCGATACCCATTCCAAACGAAGAGCACCGGAGCGACTACGTTACCCCGGAGGATCAATTCATACGTCGTGCAGCCTGGGACAGATGGCGATACGCCCCAAAGGTCTTGGTTCGTCATGATCCAAGAGAAGTCCAGGTCGACCAGCACCGCGAACATTCGGTCTATGTTGTCACTGTCCACTCCAGCAAAGGCCTCATCCAAACCTACGAATTTGGGCGCATCCGGGCGAGCATCGCTTAGAAGTACGTCGACGGCAGCGACGAGCGGAAGTAGGATCACGAGAGCTCTACCGGCGCCGCTTCTCTGCCCAAATAGACGATGGGTGAGCTCCGTCGGCTTTCCGCTAGGCTGCTGCACGACCAGGGTAAACGCGAACCACTCGCGGTAGTCCATGGCTCGCCGCAACGCGCTACGGAAGTCCTCTTCCGCGTTTTCGGAGCGATCTTCCTCAAGTAGCCGCTCTACCTCGGACCGGAACAGCTCCACCACAGCTTTCCCGGCTTCAGGGAAGAAGTTGAAGTTGGCCCGGAGCTGCTCCACCAAATTCGCATAGTACGGCACCTCAAGGTGCTTTGGATCCTGGCGGATGGCCGTCCAGCGGAGCTGCACGATCTCTCCCTGCCCAGAGATCGGGCGCTTCTCCAACACATGGTTCACCTTGCGCACGAGAGCTTCGGCCGTGTCGATCCGATCCCGCAGGCGCTGAGCGAGCCTGCCCAGGAAAAATTCTTCAAAGAGCTTCCGTTCATCGTCGCTGAGAACCCGGGACTGGTGCTCCTCGTGCGACTGCAAGCGGGCGAGGAGTTGTGCAGGAGTGAGGAGCGCACCAGGGGCGCGAACGCGCACGCGGTGCGCTCCAGCTTCGAACTCGGGAAGGAACTCGCCCAGCGGTCCGCGCACTGCGCCCACTGCGTCCGCAAGCCGCGCCTGCGCCTCGTCAACCGCCCTGCGGACGCTGGTCTTCTGGTCTGCAAGGGTTCCCTGATGGCCCGTCAAAAGGGTGGCAGCCGCGGCGGTGGCGCCGTTTGCATGGACCTGCTGAGCCACCTCCATTAGTGCAGAATGGCTGTCGCGGCAGACGCGCTCCTCCAGCTCCAGCGCCGCGTTGCGGTACGCGCTCTCCATCTCCTGGATTATCTTCTCTTTGGTCTCCAGCTCGCGGCGGCGCTGAGAAGCCCGCTCGCTAAACCGGGTTCCGGCCTCCTTGGTCGTCTGGAGTTGCCTCTGCAGATGCCTCTGCCGGCCGGTAAGCCGCGCGAACTCCGCGGCGGGTTCGTTACTCTCGGTGGCGTTCTCCTCCAATCTCGCGCGAGCCGCGGCTGCGATCGCGCGCTCGGATTCGAGCCGCTCGTGCGCCGAGCGAAGCGCGCCTTCGCACGTCGCCAAGTCGTCCCGAGCCTCCTGTAGGGCTACCCGGACTCGAGCGTCCGAACGGGCGAGGTCCAGAAGCCGCATCAGATCGCTCGCCACGGCCTCCGCACGGTCGCACAGGCGGTAG
>DASVSA010000078.1:0-2750 GCA_036388335.1 Longimicrobium sp.
CGTCGAAGCGGACTGCCGTGCCGTCGGGATCCGTGATGCTCCGCACGAGCATCCCGGGGCCGTCGATGCGGGTGATCCGCGCACTGTCCCGGGCTGCACCCGGCGCCCGCACCTCGACGATCCGCCCGTCCGAGCCGTACCCGAAATGGTACGTGTGGCGGTAGACCGCCACCGGCATCCGGATGCACATCGAGTTCGGGATGCGCGTCGTGTCGCACGGCGTCTCCGGGGGCCGGTGGGTCACCGGCATCTGGATCGAATCCAGCCGCTCCCCCGTGTAGTGGAACGCGGTCTGGAACCCCAGCCGGTCGAAGGTGCTGGTGTGCTGACCGCGGGTGTTGAACACCACGCGGCCGCCGCCCACCAGCGAGCGGCGGAACCCGCCTCCCTCCCGGACCAGGGTGTCCGGGCGGTCGAGCGCCTGCGCCGACCACCGGCCGGTCTCCCCCGGCACCGGGTTGTACCGGCGGACGCTTCCGTCGCCGCCCACCCACATCACCGGGTCCCCGTCGGGGTCCACCACCACCCGCTCGAGCCCCGCCAGCCACCAGCCCGCGCCGAAGGGACTCGCGGCGCGGTTGACGACCGCGAGCGCCCCGTCTGCCCGGGCCGACGACGAGTCGCCGCCGCGGTGGAACGTCACGTCCAGCGTGTAGCGGTGGAGGTTCGTCTCCTCGCCGGGGCCGCGGTACGCGAGCGCGATGCGCCGGCGCTCGCCCGCCCCCCAGCCGCTCCCCCGCCAGCTCCCGCGCGCGCGCACCTCACCGCTTACCCGGAGCACCCCCACCACGCTGTCCGGATCGGACCAGGCGGACGGCGACTGCACGTCCGCGGCGACCACCGGGTTCGGACTCGCGTGCTGGCTGTTGTAGATCAGCACGGGACCGTGCGTCGCGCCCAGGATGCGGACCTGCGGCAGCGCGTGCGCGATCCGCAGGTCGCCGCACTCCGATGCGATACCCGGCCTGAGCGACACCGTCAGGCACAGGCTCCGGTCGACCGCGGCGCCGGGGTTCAGCTCCGCGACGTCCACGGATGGGGTGCCGGATGTCGCCGCGATCGCGAGCACCGCCCCCGCGGACGCGAGCGCTCCCGCGCCGGCCAACCGGCGCGTCGTGTGTTTCATGGATGTACACCTCGTTTCTGGGAACAAAAAAAAGGCCCCGGCCTGGGCGCTGTGCCAGGCGGGCCTTGGGCGGCCGATCTCTGCATCGTGTGGTTCGCGGCAGGAAGCGCCGCGTGCCCGTCAGATCGCGGGCGGTCCCTCCGATCCGTCGGGCAGGCGCACCCGGACCCCGGTCACCGTACCCTCCTGGCTCCCCGCCGCCGCGGGGCCCCACTGGAGCGTGGGGCCGGAGCCCAGCTCCGAGAAGTCCAGGATCGTCTCGCCCTCGGCTCCGGTGACGCTCACATCACGCGGAATGGTGATCGTCGCGGTGCAGCGGTAGACGCCGGGCGGAAGGTGCAGCGTGTCCTCCTCGAAACCCTCCTTGAGGTTCTCGGCCGCGCGGCCCACCGCGCGCTGCACCCGGCGTGTGCTGTCCTGCTTTCCGAACGGGTCCGCGTAGAACGGCGCGGCCGTGGCGAGGACCCGCCGCGGCGCGGTGTCGCGCTCCGTCCAGAGGATGGCCGCCGCGTCGGCCAGGAGGTACCACCCCGTCGACGCCACCGAGAGCCGGTCGGTGATCTCGTAGCGGGCGTCGCGGACCGTGGCGTACGGAAAGCCGCCGCCGGCTTCCTGCAGCGACTCCAGCCCGGCGGAGAGCTCCGCGGCGCCGGCGGCGCCGGTGCGGAGCTTGGCCAGGAGCACCCCGAAGGACCCCTCCAGCCACACCGTCTCCGCGGCGCCGGGGTACCCCTCGGCCGGGGTGTACGGCTTGTAGCCCTTCACGCCCGTGGCCGGGTCCGCCAGCCGGTATACGGAGTCCGCGCGGGACAGCGCGCGCGAGGCCCGGCCGGCCATCCCCCACGCGTGCAGGAGGAGCGCGCCCCAGCTGTGCACGTCCAGCGCGCCCTGCCCGTCCGGCGTCCGGTCGGCACCAAGCCCCTGCCAGAAGCGCCCATTGGCTTCGTCCCAGCACCACCGGCGGAGCCCGCGCCGGATCCGCGCGGCCGCCGCCTTGTAGGCCGGTACGTCGAACATCTCGCCCGCGGCGCGGAACGCGAACCACGCGTCGATGTTGTGCTCCGTGGAATACCACCCGACCGTGTAGTCCGGGTAGAACGTGTCGTCCGCGGCGTACCGCCCGGAACCACCGCGCACCAGGCCCGTCTCCGCGTCCTGGAGGTTGAGGAGGTAGTCCAGCGCGTGTCGGGCCGCGGATTCGATCTCCCGCGGCGCCGACGCTGCGAGGGCTCCCGTCAGGCGCGTGAGGGCGTAGGCCCCCCACGCCACCGCGCCGCTCCGGTAGTACGGGTCCCCCCCGATCCGTGCGATCTGGTGAAACGAGAAGGGGAAGGCGCCGTTGTAGTGGGCGATCCCGGCCAGCGCAGTGCCGAGGCGGGTGGCGGTGGTCAGGTCCCCCGCCTGCAGGAACGCGAGGACGGCGACCGCCTGGTCGTATGTCGTACCACGGTGTTCGAAGGACGTCCCGGACGCCACGTCGTCCGGCGCGAGCGCGTAAGAGCGCAGCAGCCCGTTGCCATGCGTCCAGCGCGCGTACTCGTGCCCCGTTGCCGTGTTCACCAGCCGCAGCAGCTTTTGGCTTCCCCCCTCGGTGAACAGGCTCCACCGGTGGTCGTCGCGGGCG
>DASVSA010000079.1:0-1972 GCA_036388335.1 Longimicrobium sp.
CACGGGGATCTTCCCGTACGGCTTCGTCATTCGCAACCCCAGCACGCCGGGCAGCCGCACGCTCCCCGTGGCGACGGGGCCCAACGACTACGCGGGAGTGATGACGCTCACCTTCCGCCTGCCGCTGCAGTCGGCGAGCACCACCGACGTGTTCGCGGTGGTGGCCCAGTTCCTGGCGGTGCAGGACAGCGAGACGCGGATGACGGAGAGCATCGAGGAGAGCCAGGACACGGCGGGAGTGCGGCGGCTCCGGGAGCGCGCCTCGCAGCTCGGCGCCACCACGGTGACCGTGCTCCCGGGCAGCCCCGCTCAGTCGCCCTTCGTGGTCGACTACCCGGGCCAGCGCACCATCTGCACGGTGCGTACGGCGGGAACCGTCGCCTCGCCCGCCACCTTCATCACGGCCCCCGCCGGCTACGCGCGGCTGGGGATCTACCGCACCGGTGAGACCCTGGACCCGTGCGCGGCCAACTTCACCGCGGGGACGGCGGAGTACGCCCACTACGGGATGCCGTACACGGTGACGCTGCGCAGCATGGACCGCTACGGCAACGTGGCGACGCTGACGCCGGATACGGTGACCCTCGCCTCCAGCGACGGCACGGCCACCATGCCGGCCGCGGGCGGGATGACGGGCGGCTCGGTGGTGAGGGTGCCCACCTACGTCACCTACGGCAACTCCATGCTTTACGCCAAGGGAAGGCGCCTCGCCAGCGAAGCGCAGATGACGGTGTGGGGGATGACGCGCACCTGGACGGGGAACGTCAACACGCTGTGGGCGGAGAACGGCGACTGGGTGGAGAACATGACCACCGGCGTGCAGGACTCGGTGATCATCCCGGGCGACCGGCCCAACTACCCGCTGCTGGTGCAGAACCAGACCATCGCGGGCGTGACGATGACGCCGGGCGCGACGGTGCAGCCGACGATCAACCTCAGCAGCTTCGACCTCACGGTGAACGGCTCGGTGGCGCTGGGCACCACGGGCATGTTCGCCGGCACCGGAAGGCTGCTCCTGGGCGGCCCTCCGGGAAGCACCATCGGCGGCGGGCTCTCCAACTTCGACGTGCGCAACCTGCGGGTGCTGGGGACGTACTCGGTCACCAGCAACATCAACGTGACCGGCGGGCGCATCGTGGTGCAGGGCGGGAGGCTCCGCAACGAGAAGCTCCGCATACGCGTTCGTCCGTCGTAGCCGTGCGGCGGCGACAAACGCCGCCGCGCGCCCCACTCCTCCACCCCTCGGGGCAAGATGCAGCGCACGCTCAGGACCCTGCTCCTCTTCGCGGCACTCGCCGGCTCCGCCACCCAGGCGGCCGCGCAGTCCGACATCCTCCTGCAGCTGCGCTCGGGCAACCCCGCGGGCGACCGCTTCCGCGTGGACAGCGCCGGCGGCGTCGTGGCCATCGGCATCGTGGGCGTGGGGATCATCCCCGCCAGCGGAGCTGGGCTGCGCATGATGTGGCACCCGCAGAAGGGCGCCTTCCGGGCCGGGTATGCCGACATCGGCGGGCAGATGGACGAAGGCAACATCGGCTACTACTCGTGGGCGGGCGGCGCGCTCAACACCGCCGCCGGCATCTACTCGTTCGCCGTGGGCAACCAGAACACCATCGAGGCCGGGGCCCAGTGCGGGATGGCGCTGGGAAGCGGCAACAAGCTGTGGGGAGTGAGCCCCAACATCTCCACCTGCGGCATCGCGCTGGGGCTGGGCAACGACGTGCTGGGGCTGGCGGGTGTCACCCTGGGGCACAACAACTGGTCCAACGGCGACGCGGCCATCGCCATGGGCTACACCAGCACGGCGGACGCGGACTACTCCATGGCCTTTGGCTACCGCGCCAGCACCAACGGCCACATGGGGGCCAAGGTGTTCGGCGACGCCTCCACCACCGACTCCATCGAAGCGGTGGCCAACAACGAATTCGCCGTGCGCGCGGCGGGCGGGTTCCGCTTCCGCAGCAACGCCACC
>DASVSA010000080.1:0-13220 GCA_036388335.1 Longimicrobium sp.
AAGTCGTCTCTGTGCCTCTGTGTCTCTGTGTGAGCCTGCTTTTTCTCAGAACTTGATGGCGTCGAGCGGGCGCTGGCCGGGGAGGGGGAGGATGACGCCCGGGTTGAGGATGCCGAGCGGGTCGAAGGCGCGCTTGACGGCGCGGAAGCAGTCGACGAGCTCGGCGCCCCAGATGATCTCGATGAGCGGAGCGCGCAGGCGGCCGTCTCCGTGCTCGCCGGCCATGGTGCCGCCCAGCGCCGCCACCCCCTCGGCCACCTCGTAGACGATCGCCTCCACCCGCGCCTTCCACCCCGGCGCGCCCACATCCACCAGCGGATTGACGTGGAGGTTCGCGTCGCCCGCGTGGCCGAAGATGACCGCGGGGAGGTCGTTCGCGGCCAGCACGCGGCGCAGGAGGCGGACGTAATCGGCGAGGCGGTCCACGGGGACGACGCCGTCTTCGATGAACTGCATGGAGATGCGCCCGCCCGCCAGCCTGGCGATCAGAGGGCTGGCCGCGTGGCGCACGTGCCAGAAGCGCTCCTGCTCCGCTGGATCGATGGCCACGCTGACGCGGTCCGCGATGCTGCCCAGCGCCCCGCGCACGCGCTCCAGCGACGCCTCCACCTCGTCCACCGACCCGCCCTCCATCTCCACGAAGAGGATCGCCTCCAGCCCCTCGCGCAGGGGGTAGCCGGGGTCTTCGCCGCCGCCGCGCACCAGGTCGATGAAGGTACGGTCGATCATCTCGCACGCGGAGGGGCCCAGCTCCAGCACGCGCTGCACGGCCGACGCGGCGGCGGCGAGATCCGTGAACTCCAGCAGTGCCAGGCCGCGCGCCGCCGCCACGGGCGCCAGCCGCACCTCGGCCTCCGTCACCAGCGCCAGCGTGCCCTCGCTCCCCACCAGCAGGTCCACCGCGTCGCCGCTCTCCAGGTACTCGCGCAGGGCGTAGCCGGAGGAGTTCTTGCGCACGCGCGGCCACCGCGCCTCGATTGTGGCGCGGTGCGGCTCGATGGCGGCGTCGACGAAGGCCAGGATCTCGCGCAGGCGGGGGCTCCCGGGCGGCACGCCGCGCTCCACGCGGACCCGCTCCCCATCCGCCAGCACCACCTCCAGCGCGTGCACCCAGCGGCGCGTGGAGCCGTGCAGCACCGTGTGGACGCCCCCGGAGTTGTTGGCGATCATCCCGCCCAGGGTGGCGCGGGCGGCGCTGGACGGGTCCACCGGGAAGTGCAGGCCGTGCGGCGCGGCGGCGTTCAGCTCGGCCAGCGTGCACCCGGGGAGGAGCCGCGCGTGCCCCTCATCCACCGAAAGCACGGCCCGGAAGCGGGAGACCAGGTCCACCGACACGCCGCGCCCCACGTTGCCGCCAGGCAGCCCCGTGCCGGCGCCGCGCGGCACCAGCGGGGTGCGCGTCCCGGCCGCCCAGCTCACGAGCGCCGCCACGTCCTCCGCGTCCGCCGGGATGGCCACGGCGTCGGGAAGGGAGCGCAGTATGCCGGACGCCTCGCCGAAAGGGAGGCGCGCGTCGCCGCCCAGCACCTCGCCACGGAAGCCGGGGATCTCCACCGGGACCAGGGGGAGCGGGCGCGGCTCGCCGGCGGGGCCCAGGGGCCAGGCGGCGGCGTCGGGTTGACAGGGAGGGGCGGGGGGCTGCATCGTGGCGCGCTCGGTGGCGGAAACGAAAAACACTCCCCGCGGGGAGCGTCGGCGCGGGTGCGCGGGGTGCGTCAGTGGCCGCAGCCGGCGCAGTATCCCACCACCTCCACGCGGAAGCCCTCCACGCGGAAGCCGTCGCCCACCTTCACCTGCGGGTGGAACGCGGGCTCGGCGGCGTGCACGTCCCGCACCACGCCGCAGCGCAGGCAGCGGGAGTGGTAGTGCTCGTCGGTGCGGGCGTCGTAGCGGGCCGAGCCGTCGCCGTAGGAGAGCTTGACGGCCAGGCCGCAGCTCACCAGCGTCTCCAGCGCCTTGTACACGGTGGCGAGGGAGATGTCGGAGATCTCGCCGCGCACCACGGTGAAGACGTCGTCGGCGGTGGGGTGCTCGTCGGTGCAGCGCAGGAAGCGGTACACGGCGGAGCGCTGGTCGGTGAAGCGCTGCCCGTTCGCCTCCAGCGCTTCGCGCAGGACGGCGTCCGTCTCCTCGTGCCGCGGCTGTGCTGTGATGGACATCAGGCTTTCGTGGCGGCTTGGGGATTGCGCGGGCCCGCGCTCCGGGCCCCGCACCGTCCAAGCTACGGAGGGTGCCGGGGGGTGTCAACTCCTGGCCCCGCCCGCACGTAGCCCCATCCGCCGCCGCCCCGGCACGGACGATGCGCGGGCGGCGTGAGTACCATCCATACCCAACAGGGAGAGAGGCGTGGCCGGACGACGGGGAAGAGCGATGTGGGCGGGGCTGCTGCTGGCCGCCGCGGCGGGGTGTGGGCAGGACGAGGTGGAGCCGCTTCCACCCATGGAGCGCCCCTCGCCCGAGCGGCGGGCGGGGCTCCCGGAGGTCGCGGGGCGCTGGGTCTTCGCGGGATGGGAGATCGAGCCGCGCGACAGCGCCGCGCAGGCCAACAGCGACTATCAGCTCGTTCCGCCGGGGGAGTTCCGCTTCCTCACCCAGCGGCTGGACTCGGTGGCGGGGCAGTACGGCGTCCCCGGGCGATACGTGCTCCCCTTCACGGGCGAGGTGCGCCGCGACGGGGCCTTCGCCCTGATCGCCTTCGCGGGCGACGGGGTGCAGCAGTACGTGGCGGGCCGCGTGCTGAAGGACACGCTCTGGCTGGAGCTCACCAACCTGGCGTCGGTGGAGCGCTGGCCTCCGCGCACCCGCGCCGCCTTCGTGCGGCGCCCGCGCGGCGCGCCCTTCACGCGGCTGCTGGGCGGCGCTCCCATCATCGTGCCGCCGGACTCGGCGACGCTGGACTCCATCCGCCGCGACTCGATCCGGATGGACTCCATCCGCCGCGCCTCCACGGCCCCGCCACCCGCCGCGACGGTGCCCGGAGCCGTGCCGCCGGTGTCGCAGCCGGGCGCCGTGCCGCCCGCCGCGGCGCCTCCTCAGCAGCAGCCTCGGCCGCGTCCCCCCGCGCCGCGTCCGCGTCCGCAGCCGAAGGCCACGCCCCCGCCCACACAGGGTCCGCCTCCGCCGCAGGAGTTCCCGCCGCCGGAGCCGGTCCCGTCCAACCCGCAGCCGCCCATGCCGCGGGAAACGATCAACTTCCCGCCCCCGCGGGTGCGGTAGACTCACAGAGGCACGGAGATTCATCTCCGTGCCTCTGTGCCTCTGTGTGAGATAACTACCTGTCCGGCCGCCAGTTCGGATTGGTAAGGCTGGTCAGCACGTGGTCCTGCCACTCGCCGTCCAGGTACAGGTAGTCCCGCGCGTACCCCTCCACCACGAAGCCCAGCCGCCGCAGCAGCCCGCCGCTGCGCCGGTTCCAGGGGAAGAAGTTGGCCATCACCCGGTGCATGTTCAGCTCCCGGAACACGTACTCGATGGCCACCTCCAGCCCCTCCCGCATCAGCCCCTGTCCCTCCCGGTCCGACGCGATGCCGTAGCCGAGCACGCAGTACTGGGCCGCGCCGCGCACGAACTGGGTAAAGTTGGCGCTGGCGATCACCCGCCCCGGGTCCGCTTTCTCCCACATGAACAGGCGCAGCGAGCGGTCGCCGCGAAACTCGGAGCGGCTGGCCTGCGCCTGAGCGCGCCAGAAGTCGGCGGTAAAGAACTCGGCGTCCATCCGTGGCCGGGTGCTGGCCAGGTGCTCGCGGTTCTCGTCGAAGTAGCGGGAGATGGCCTCGGCGTCGTCAGGCTCGGGAAGCCGCAGCGTCAGCCGCGCCGTGTTGAGCACCGGGGGCTCGCGGAGGGGAAGCATGGTCGTGGAACGGGTGTGAAAGGGACCGGGAGCGCGTAAGCCCCGCCAAGCTACGGACACGGCGCCCGCGGCGGAAGCGGCATGCGGGTTGCTCCACCACGCCACACCCGAACGCATGAAGACACCGACTGCCGGAGCGAGCGACGTGGCCAACGGATCGAGGGGGGGACTTACGCCCGACGACCACAAGGATCTCCCCTTCGAAGGAGGGTCGGAGCCCGTTCCCCAGGTCAAGGAGCCCGTGCCCGGGCCCGGGCGCAGCGCCATGCAGTACGTGGTGATCGGCGTGTGCGTGCTGATCGCCCTCTTCACGGTGCTGATGCTCTTCGCCTGGTAGCGGCCTCCCCGCGCACGGGTTGCGGCGGGCGGCTTGCCCGATCCGCCGGGGCCTGGCTATGCTTGGGGCATGCTCGCCGCCGTCGCCACCCGCCGCTGGGTCTTCCCCCAGCCCGCCGATTCCGCCGCCGTAGCCCTCCTGTGCAGCGAGCTGCGGCTTCCGCACGTGCTCTGCCGCGTCCTGGCGCAGCGCGGGCTCGCGGAGCCGGAGGCGGTGCGCGGCTTCCTGCGCCCCAACGCGGGGCAGCTCCACCCGCCCTCCGCGCTGGCCGGGATGGGCGACGCCGTGGCGCGCCTGCGCCGTGCCCGCGACGCCAACGAGACGGTGCTGGTGCACGGCGACTACGACGTGGACGGCATCTGCTCCACCGCGCTTTACACGCGGGCGCTGGGGATGATGGGGCTCCGCGCCCTCCCCTTCGTCCCCCACCGCCTGGTGGACGGCTACGACCTCTCCGACGCGGGGATCCGTGAGGCCGCCCGGTGCGGCGCCACGCTGATCCTCACGGGCGACTGCGGGATCGTGGCTCACGACGCGGTGGAGCGCGCCGCCGCCGCGGGGATCGACGTCATCGTCACCGACCACCACACCGCCGGCCCCACGCTCCCCGCCGCCGCCGCGGTGGTCAACCCGAACCGGGCGGACTGCGGGTATCCGGACAAGGGGCTGGCCGGCGTGGGCGTGGCGTACAAGGTGTGCTGCGCGCTCGCTTCCGAGCTCGGCTTCCCCGAGACGCGCCTCCACGGGCTGCTGGACCTGGTGGCCGTCGCCACCATCGCGGACCTGGCGCCGCTCGTGGGCGAGAACCGCACGCTGGTGCGCTGGGGCCTCAAGGTCCTTCCGCAGACCCCCAACCCGGGGCTGCGCGCCCTGCTGCGCGTCACCAAGCTGGCCGACAAGGGCGAGATCACGGCGTCGCAGGTGGGCTTCGTCCTCGCGCCGCGCCTCAACGCCGTGGGCCGCATGGGCGAGGCGCTGCGCGGCGTGCGCCTGCTGGTGACCGACGACGAGCGCGAGGCCGCGGCCATCGCCGCCACGCTGGAGGATGAGAACCGCTGGCGCCAGACGGTCGACGGCGACACCCTGCGCGCCGCCCTCACCAAGCTGGAGACGGAGTACGATCCCGACGAGCACCGGGGCGTGGTGCTGGCGGCGGACGGGTGGCACCCCGGGGTGATCGGGATCGTGGCGTCGCGCGTGGTGGAGCGCATCCACCGCCCCACCGTCCTCATCGCCCTCGATGGGGCGAACGACGGGAAGGGGAGCGCGCGGTCCATCCCCGGCTTCCACCTGTACGACGCGATCCGCGACTGCTCGGAGCACCTGGCGCGCTTCGGCGGGCACCGGATGGCCGCCGGGTGCTCCATCCGCCCCGAACGGGTCGACGCCTTCCGCGCCGCGTTCGACCAGCGCGCCCGCGCCGTCCTGGAAGACGACCACCTCATTCCCCAGGTGCGCGTGGACCTGGAGGTGGAGCTTCACCAGGCGAACGAGGAGCTCGCGCGCATGATCCGCCACGCCGGGCCCTTCGGGATGGGCAACTCCACCCCGGTGTTCGCGGCGCGGCGCGTGGGTGTCGTGGGCGCTCCCCGGGTCGTCGGCCAGAACCACCTGAAGCTCACCCTGGGCGCCTTCGGCCACACGCTCGAAGCCATCGGCTTCGGCATGGCCGACCGTATCGGCGACTGCACCGACGGTCCGCTGGACGTGGCGTTCAAGCTGGAAGAGAACACCTGGAACGGGCGCACCACCGCGCAGGCGAAGCTGGTGGACGTGCGCCCGGCGGAGTGAGAGAACCGCATCTCACACAGAGGCACAGAGACACAGAGTGAGAATCGTCGCGGGGGAGTGGGGCGGGCGCAGGCTGGTGGCGCCGCCGGGGCGGGGGACGCGGCCGACCACCGACCGCGTGCGCGAGGCGTGGATGAGCGCCATCGATCCTTATCTCGACGGCGCGCGCGTGCTCGACCTGTTCGCCGGGAGTGGCGCGCTGGGGCTGGAGGCGCTCTCGCGGGGCGCGGCGCACGCCACGTTCGTGGAGCAGGCCCCACCCGCGCTGCAGAGCCTCCGCGCCAACCTTTCAGCGCTCGGAGCCGCTTCCCGCGCCGAGGTGGTACGCGCGGACGCGGTGCGCTACGTGGCGGGGCTGGAGGCGGGCACGTTCGACGTGGCCTTCGCCGATCCGCCGTACGCGCAGGGGTTCGCCGCCGCGCTCGCGGAAGCGTTCGCGGCCGTCCCGTTCGCGGGGCTGCTCTGCATCGAGCACGGCCGCAACGACGAGATCCCCGAGCTCCCCGGCGCACGCACGCGCCGCTATGGGGACACCGCACTCACCTTCATCCCGGCCCCCGAATGACCGCCCCGCGCGTCGCGCTCTGCCCCGGCTCGTTCGATCCGCTGACGCTCGGCCACGAGGACATCGTGCGCCGGGCGCTCTCTTTCGCCGACCGCGTGATCGTGGCCGTGTCGCACTCGCCGACCACGTCCAAACAGGGGATGTTCGGCGTGGAGGAGCGCGTGGAGATGATCCGCGAGGCGTTCGCGGACGAGCCGCGCGTGGAGGCGGCGGCGTTCCAGGGGCTGCTGGTGGATTTCGCGCGAGAGACGGGCGCGGGGCTCGTGGTGCGCGGCGTGCGCGGCGTGGTGGACTGGGAGTACGAATCGCAGATGGCCGTGATGAACCGCCGCCTTCGTCCCACCCTGGAAACCGTCGTCCTCGCCCCTGACCCGATGCACGCGCACGTTTCCGCCACCCTGGTCCGCCAGATCGCGGCGCTGGGCGGCGACGTCGCGCCCTTCCTCTCGCCGGCCGTGCTCAGGCGGGTGAAGGAGCGGGTTTCGTGAGCTTCCTGGCCGGGGTGCACGAGCGCGCCCGCGCCCACCCGCGCCGTCTCGTGTTTCCCGAGGGCGCGGACGCGCGCACGCTGGAGGCGGTCGCCCGTATCGCCCGCGAAGGGCTGGCGAGGCCGGTGGTGCTGGGCGGCCCGCTGACGGCCGTGGACCTGGAGGGAGCCGGCGTCGAAGTCGTGGACCCCGCGACCGATCCACGCCGCGAGAAGCTGGCGGCGCACCTGCTCGCGCGCCGCCGGGCGAAGGGGATGACGGAGGAGGACGCGATCCGCCACGCGGGCGACCCCCTCCTCTTCGCCGCGCTGATGGTGGCGACGGGGGAGGCGGACGGCTCGGTGGCGGGCGCCGTGCACGCCACGGGCGAAGTGATCCGCGCGGCGCTCTGGGGCGTGGGACCGGCGGCGGGGATCCGCACCGTATCGTCATCGTTCTACATGGTGGTCCCGGCGTTCCGGGGCGAGCCGGAGGTGCTCACCTTCTCCGACGCGGGCGTCGTTCCCGATCCCACTGCCGAGCAGCTCGCCGACATCGCCGCCGCGGCCGCCGATGCGCGCCGCCGCGTGGTTGGCGACGAGCCGCGCGTGGCCTTCCTCTCCTACTCCACCCTCGGGAGCGCGGGCGGGCCGTCGGTGGACAAGGTGCGCCAGGCGCTCGCCCTCTTCCGCGAGCGCCACCCCGGCATCGCCGCCGACGGCGAGCTGCAGGCCGACGCGGCACTGATCGAATCCGTGGCCAGCCGCAAGGCGCCGGGGTCGGAGGTGGCGGGCCGCGCCAACGTGCTGGTGTTCCCGGACCTGGACGCGGGCAACATCGCCTACAAGCTGGTGCAGCGCCTGGCCGCCGCGGAGGCGCTGGGGCCCATCGTGCAGGGACTCGCCCGCCCCTGCAACGACCTGTCGCGCGGCGCGTCCGCCGACGACATCGTCAACGTCGCCTGCATCACGGCGCTGATGGCGCAATGACCCGGCCCCGGATCGCCTTCGTCACCACCGGCGACGCCCGCGGCCGGTCCGCCTGGTCGGGAATCCCGTTCTACATGGCACGGGCCCTGGAGCGGCACGTGGGGAGCGTGGGCTACATCGGCCCCCTCTCGTCCCCCAGCGCCCGGCTCCACCGCCTGCGCCACCTGGTGCAGCGCGCCACCATCGGCACCGCACACCCGCAGCACCACCGCCCCTCGATCGCCCGCGACTACGCCCGCATCGCGCGCCGGCGCCTCGGCGGGTACGACGTCGTGTTCGCCGTGGCGGCGAGCGAGGTGCTGGCTGAGCTGGAGACGGAGCTCCCGGTGGTCTACGTCTCCGATTCCACCGTTCGGTCGATGCGGGACTACTACCCGCAGTTCCGCGAGATGTCGCCCGCCCACGCGGCCCAGGCGGACGCGATGGAGCGGCGCTCGCTGGAGCGGGCGGACCGCGTGATGTACCCCTCCGAGTGGGCCGCCGCGTCTGCCCGTGACGACTACGGCGTGGCGCCGGAAAAGATCTTCATCGCTCCCTTCGGCGCCAACCTGGACGCCGTCCCGGCGGCGGAGGGGCTCGCGGCCCGCAAATCTGAAGGCGAGTGCCGGCTCCTGCTGCTGGGCGTGGACTGGACCCGCAAGGGCGGCGACACCGCGCTGCAGGTGGTGGAGGATCTCCGCCGCACCGGTCTCGACGCGCGCCTGGTGGTGTGCGGATGCGTCCCGGCCCGGCCCGTGGACGCGGAGGTGGTGCGCGTCATCCCCCGCCTCGACAAGAGCGACCCCGCGCAGGCCGCGGCGCTCACGGACCTGCTGCTCCGCTCGCACTTCCTCCTCCTCCCCACCCGCCAGGAGTGCTTCGGCGCCGTGTTCTGCGAAGCCGCCGGCCACGGCACCCCCTCGCTCGCCACCGATACCGGTGGCGTCGCGAGCGCCGTGATCGATCAGGAGAGCGGCTTCCTATTCCCGCCCGACGCCCCTCCATCCGCCTATGCCGCCACCATCCGCGCTCTGATGGAGGACCGGCCGCGCTACGAAAAGCTGGTGTCATCCTCCCGCCGCGCATACGACGAGCGCCTCAACTGGGACGCCTGGGCCCGCACCGCCGCCCGGGTGATCGAGGACGTCCTCGCGTAGTCCTCCTCCGTGTCTCTGTGCCTCTGTGTGAGATTGCCGTCAACTCGGTTGCGCCCGCGCCCCCCGCGCCGTACCCTGTCGACGTGGCGTGGGTGATGGCTGGCACATGGCTTGCCCCCGTCGTGCGGATGCGCAGGCCTTCAACCCAACCGTGGACCCTACCGAGGAGCCATGAGCTTCCAGACGAACAAGCAGGACGGAGTGGTGGTCGTGGACGTGGACGGACAGCTGATCGTCGGCAACCGCCAGGAGCTTAAGCAGAAGGTGCTCGACGAGCTGGAAGGCGGGGAGCGCAAGTTCCTCATCGACTTCTCGAACACCGGGTACATCGACTCGTCCGGCCTGGGCGTGCTGGTGTCGCTTTCCAAGAAGATCCGCGAGCAGGGCGGCGAGCTGCGGCTGGCCAACCTCAACGAGGACCTGCGCACGCTGTTCGAGCTCACCAAGCTCGATACGCTCTTCAACATCGCGGACACGCGCGAGGCGGCCCTTTCCGGTTTCTGATCGCGCCGCGCGGCACCCCGCACACCGGGCGCCGCGGCGGGGGAAGTCTCCCCGGCGCGGCGCGACGTGCCATCCACGCTCCCGACGCGCCGCCACGTGCGGACCGCTGAGATGAACGAGCGAATTGGCGCCGCCGAGGCGGCGCCCACCGCGTTCGCGCTGGAGCTTCCCAGCGACCTGCGCCTGATCGACACCGCCGTATCGTACCTCGTCTCCCGCTGCCGCGAGTACCAGTTCGCCGGCTCGCGGCTGACGCTCAACTTCCGCGTGGGGATCGCCGAGGCGCTGGCCAACGCGATGATCTACGGCAACGGGCGTGACCCCGGGAAGCGCGTGCGCGTCGAGGTGGAGCTGGACCCGGAGCGCGTGAGCGTGCTGGTGCGCGACCAGGGCACCGGCTTCGACCCGTCGCACGTGCCCGACCCCACCCTCCCCGAGCACCTGGAGGCCACCGGCGGGCGCGGGCTGTTCCTGATCCGCTCGCTGATGGACACGGTGGACTTCAACGAGTGCGGCAACTGCGTCCGCCTCACCCTTTTTCGCGAGAAGCAGCAGCGCCCGCTCGCGAGCTGACCCGTACCCGATGATCGCCCTGCCGACCCCCGCCCCCGCCATTCCCCGGGCCGCGCGCGAAGTCCTCGAAGACTTCTGCCGTGCGTACCCGGGCGGCCGCGTGTGGGTGCGCGCCGGCGACGGCTGGTCGCTGGTGTGCGGACCCGCCGGGGCGGAGGCGCCCGCGTGCGGCGTGGAGGTGCCGGGGACGCCCTTCGTGGCCGAGCTTCCCGGGGTGGACGACGCGGCCGGCGAGGCGGTGGCGCGCTTCCTGGCCAACACCCTCTCGCGCGTGCGCCGGCACGACGACGAGATCCGCTCCTTCAGCCGCGAGATGGCCGAGCGGTACGAGGAGATCAACCTCCTCTACTCCATCAGCGAGATCCTGGGCTCCATCATCTCGCTCGACGACGCCGCGCAGACCATCCTCTCCGAAGTGGCCGGAATCGTGGGCGCCCAGCGCGCCTCGCTCTGGGTGCACGACGCCGACGCCGGCTTCCTGCGCCTGACCGCCGCCGAGGGGGGCGACGGGCAGCGCGAGCCGGTGCCGGTGAGCGACCCCTGCTCCGTGACGGCCGAGGTGTTCCGCTCCGTGCGCCCCATCCTGCTGGGCCCCGACGACGAGTGGGACCGCGGCGACTGCGCCGACTTCGTGGGCGACGCCAAGCACCGTGGCGCCTTCCTCTCCGTCCCCGTGTCGTACACGCCACCGGAGGGCGAGGCGCGCACGGTGGGTGTGATCAACGTGAGCGGGCGCACGATGGGCGAGGGCTTCTCGGCGGGCGACATGAAGCTCCTTTCCGCCATCGCCAGCCAGATCGGCGCCGCGGTGGAGAACAACCGGCTGATCGCGGACAGCCTGCGCCAGGAGCGGATGGTGCGCGAGATGGAGCTGGCGCACGACCTCCAGCTCAAGCTCCTCCCGCAGGTGGAGCAGTTCGCCTCGTACGCCGAGGTGGCGGCCCGCTGCGCCCCGGCCGAATCGGTGGGGGGCGACTTCTACCACCTCTTCCGCCTCCCGGGCGGGCGGCTGGGGGTGCTGATCGGCGACGTGAGCAGCCACGGCTTCGGGGCGGCGCTGATCATGGCGCTCACCATGGGCTCCGTGGCCATCCACGCCTCCGAGGGCGACCGCCCCGGCGAGGTGCTGCGCCGCACCCACCAGGCGGTGATCGAGGAGCTGGAGACCACGGAGATGTACATGACGCTCTTCTACGGCGTCATCGACCCGGCCGAGCGCACCCTGACCTTCTCCAACGCGGGGCACTCGCACGCCTTCCGCATCCCCGGCGAGGGCGAGCCGCAGCGCCTGGCCGCCACCGACCTTCCGCTGGGGATGGTGGACCTGGACGCGTACAGCGAGGCGCAGGTGCCGTGGGAGCCGGGGCGCGACCTCCTCTTCCTCTTCACCGACGGCCTTTCGGACGCGCTGGGCGAGGGCGAGGTGCAGGGCGAGCGCACGCTGCTGGACCGCATCGCGCAGCGGCGCAGCGAGCCGTGCGAGCGGCTGATGGAAACGCTCTTCGCGAGCCCCGGCGGCTCGCGCGACATCCCGGCCGACGACCGCACCGCCGTGCTGGTGAGGATGTGACCAGCCGCCGCGAGCTCCGCCAGCTCCCGTACCCGGACGAGCTCCCCCGCGCCAAGCGCTCGCTGGGGCAGAACTTCCTGGTGGACCAGAACATCCAGCGCCGCATCGTGGACTCGCTGGAGCCCGGCCCCGACGACGAGGTGATGGAGATCGGCCCTGGCGTGGGCGCGCTCACCCGTCACCTTGCCGGCCGCGTGCGCCGCCTGGTGCTGGTGGAGCTGGACAACGCCCTGGCCGCGCGCCTCCAGGCCGAGTTCGCGGGTGACCCGTCCGTGGAGATCATCCACCGCGACGTGCTGGACGTAGAGCTGGAGGAGGTGACCTCCGACATCGCGGCCCTCAAGGTCATCGGCAACATCCCGTACAACATCACCACGCCCATCCTCTTCTCCCTCCTGGAGCGCCGCCCGCGCCCCCGCGAGATCGTGCTGATGGTGCAGCGCGAAGTGGCGGACCGCATCCTGGAGCCGGAGGGGAGCAAGACGTACGGTGCCCTGGCCGTGGGTGTGCGCTCCGTGGCCGATGCCAGGCGCGTGTTGAACGTCAGCCGCGAAGCGTTCCGCCCGATCCCCGACGTGATGTCGTCGGTCATCCGCATCACGCCGCACCAGCCGCCGCGCCTGGAGCCCGAGGAAGAGGCCGCGCTGCGCAACCTGACGCGCGCCGCCTTCGGCCAGCGCCGCAAGCAGTTCCAGCGCATCCTCCGCGACGCCTACCACCTGTCTCCCGAGCAGGTGGGCGAGCTGGAGGCCAAGCTGGGCATCGACCTCCGCGACCGGCCCGAGACCTTTTCGCCCGAGGGCTTCATCCGCATCGCCAACAGCCTGGCCTCACACAGAGACACAGAGGCACAGAGTTAAGTTCTTCTCTGTGCCTCTGTGCCTCGGTGCCTCTGTGTCTCTGTGTGAGCCCTGTAGTTGACGGTCGCAGCGTCTAGGCGTATCTTGTGAATGATTTCACAAGGGCCGCTACAATGAAGAAGATATCGGAGTCGGCGGTTCGCCGGCTGTCGCTGTACCTGAGGTTCCTGCAGGAAGCCGACGCGGCGGGGGTGGAGACCATCTCCAGCGGCGAGCTCGCGCGCCGCGGAGGGGCCACCTCGGCGCAGGTGCGCAAGGACCTTTCGCTCTTCGGCTCGTTCGGGAAGCGGGGGACGGGGTACTCCGTGCGGGAGCTGCTGCGGGAGATCCGCACCATCCTGGGGCTCGACCGCACCTGGAAGGTGGCGCTGATCGGGGCGGGGAAGCTGGGCTCGGCCCTCTTCTCGTACCGCGACTTCGAGGCGCGCGGCTTCCAGATCCGCTCCGTGTTCGACTCGGACCCGGGCAAGGTCGGCGCGTCGTGGGGCGGCCTCACGGTGCTGCCCGACGAGGAGATGGACCGCATCCTCCGCGAGGAGGGGATCGACATCGCCATCGTGGCCGTGCCGGCCGACGCG
>DASVSA010000081.1:0-3144 GCA_036388335.1 Longimicrobium sp.
CCCAGAACCGCGGCGCCGGGGGAGCTGGGTGCGGCTGGGCGGCTGGAGTGCGCCCCCCTCCCCCGCACGCGGGGGAGCGGGGGTCGGGGGGGCGGGGGCCCTTTCAGCGCGCTCCCAACTTTCGCGCCGTCCCCTTCCCCCGTTCCCGTTCCCCGCCGCTCCCCCCTCGCGCACACCGGCACCTGGCGTTACTCTGTGAATGCACGGTCGGGCGACGCACCCGAGCAGTCCAGCACGCATCTTCACGGGAGGGACCATGAGGAAGCCGGTGAGCAAGCACGCACTGCGCAGGTCGATGGAGCAGGTGATGGCCGAGGGCCTGATCCACATCGAAGAGCCGATCGGGACGGTGGTGGACCGTCTCTGGCACTTTGTCGAAAAGGAAGCCTACGAGAGCGACGGGCGGAAGAAGCAGGAGGTGGTCCGCCCGCACGAGGCGGTGGACGCCTGAACACGCGAGCCCGGCGCGCCTCCGACGCGCGCGGAGCGGGCAGCGAGCAGAGCCCCGGCGACGTGCGCCGGGGCTCTCTGCGTGGCGAGCTCCTCTTCAACCTCGCCTTCCTCGCGGGCGCGGCGCTCATCCTGGCCGTGTGGACGCTCACCGTGGTGCGCGCGGCGGCGCCGGAGTCGCGCACACTGCCCGTATTCCTGCTGGCGGTGGACATCCTGGCCTTCGTGCTCCTGGGAAGCCACCTCATCCATCGCCACGTGGTGCGCCCGCTCTCGCAGGCCGTGCAGGCGGCCGAGGCCATCGCGGCGGGGAGCTACGAGCAGCGCGTACCCGCCGGCGACACGCGCGAGCTGGCGGCTCTGGCGGGGGCCATCAACCGCATGACGGACCAGCTCCTGGAGAACCAGGAGCGGCTGGCCCACAACGTCCACTCGCTGGACGAGACCAACCGCGTGCTCCTGGCCACCCAGCGCGACCTGGTGCAGGCGGAGAAGCTGGCCTCCATCGGCCGCCTCTCGGCCGGGGTGGCGCACGAGATCGGCAACCCGCTGGGCGCGGTGCTCGGCTACACCTCGCTGCTGCGCAAGCGCGGCGCGGAGGCGGAGCTGGTGGACGGGCTCGACCGCGAGGCGCGCCGCATCGACCGCATCGTCCGCCGCCTGCTGGACTACGCGCGCCCCGCCCCCGCCCAGCTGGAGCCGGTGGACGTCAACGAGTCCCTGCTCCGCGTGGTGGAGCTGCTCCGGGCGCAGGAGCGGCTCAACGAGGTGGAGGTGGCCGTGCACCTGGCCGACGGGCCGACGGTCATCAACGCCGACTCGCACCTGCTGGACCAGCTCTTCCTCAACCTGATGGACAACGCCTGTAACGCGATGGACGGACGTGGGAAGCTGAGCGTGAGAACGGTGGTGGAGCTGTACCAGATCGAGAGGCCCATCCCCTCGCGCCGCGCGGACGACCCGCCGGGGATCACCTACGCGCACCTGCGCCGCCCCCGCTTCGCCTCGGTGCGGGACGCGACGCGCATCGAGCCGGGCACGGAGGTGGTGAGGGTGGTGATCGCGGACACGGGGGCGGGGATCTCGCCCGAGAACATCGAGGCCATCTTCGACCCCTTCTTCACCACCCGCGCGCCGGGCGAGGGCACGGGGCTCGGGCTTGCCATCGTCGCCAGCACGGTGGCAGAATTCGGGGGCCGCATCGAGGCGTCCTCCGCCGAGGGCGGCGGCGCCTCTTTCTCCGTCTGCTTCCCCACTCACCAGGCCGACCAGTGACCAATCGCCGCGTTCTGGTGATCGACGACGAGGCGGGCCTTCGTCACACCCTCCTGCTGATCCTGCGCGACGAGGGCTACCAGGTGCAGGTGGCCGAGGACGGCGAGGCCGGCCTGCGCGCCGCCGCCGCCGAAGACCCCGACCTCATCCTGTGCGACGTGAGGATGCCGCGGCTAGGCGGGGTGGAGTTCCTGGAGCGCTACCAGGCGGCGAAGGGCGGCGGGCTCGTCATCATGATGAGCGCGTACGGAAGCGTGGAGACGGCCATCGAGGCGATGAGGCGCGGCGCCTACGACTACATCTCCAAGCCCTTCAACGCGGACGAGATCATCCTCACCCTGCGCAAGGCGGAGGAGCGCGAGCAGCTCCGGCGCGAGGTGGCGCGGCTGAGAAAGGAGGTGGGGCAGCTCACGGGCACCGAGGGCGTCGTGGGCAGCTCGGCGGGGATGCGCGAGGTGCTGGAGCTGGCGCACCGCGTGGCGCCCTTCCCGTCCACCGTCCTCATCACGGGGGAGAGCGGGAGCGGCAAGGAGGCCATCGCCCGCGCCATCCACCGCGCGTCGCCGCGCAACGGGCGCGCCTTCGTGGCGGTGAACTGCGGCGCCATCCCCGAGAACCTGCTGGAGAGCGAGCTCTTCGGCCACGAGAAGGGCGCCTTCACCGGCGCCGACCGTGCGCGCGAAGGCGTGTTCGAAGAGGCGGACGGCGGGACGCTCTTCCTGGACGAGATCGGCGAGCTGCCGCTGGCGCTGCAGGTGAAGCTGCTGCGCGCGGTGCAGGAGCGCACCATCCGGCGCGTGGGCGGCACCGGGGAGCGCGCGGTGGACGTGCGCGTGCTGGCCGCCACGGCGCGCGACCTGATCGAGGAGGTGAAGAGCGGCAGGTTCCGCGACGACCTCTTCTACCGGATCAACGTGGTGCAGATCCACGTGCCGCCGCTGCGCACGCGCCCGGAAGACATCCCGCTGCTGGCCGAGCACTTCCTGCGCATGCACGCCCGCCGCCTTCACATCGACGCCCCGGATCTCCCGCGCACCGTGCTCCCGGTCCTCGCCGCCTACCCCTGGCCCGGCAACGTGCGCGAGCTGGAGAACGTGCTGGAGCGCGCCCTGGTCCTCTCCGGCGGCCGCATCGCCGAGGAGCACTTCCCCACGCACGTGCGCAGCGGCAAGGAGCTCTTCGAGGTGCGCGACGACGAGGGCGACCTTTCCGTCAAGCGCCGCCTCCCGGCCCTTGAGCGCACCCTCATCGCCCGCGCCCTGGAGCGCTGCGGCGGCAACCGCACCCGCGCCGCCGAGATCCTGGAGCTTTCCGTGCGCGCGTTGTCCTACAAGATCCAGGACTACGGCCTGGACTGAGAAAAACGGGGCTCGCACGGAGACACAGAGGCACAGCGGGATAAGGCTTCCACGGGTTGCT
>DASVSA010000082.1:0-6435 GCA_036388335.1 Longimicrobium sp.
CGAGTCGCCCGCCGCGGGGACGCAGCACGACGCCATGCTCCACTACGTGCGCCGGGTGGGGCCGCAGGTGGCGGACGACGCGGAGATCCGCATCAACCGCCGCGTGCGTAACCTGAAGGACTTCGTGCGGGAGAACTGGTCGGCGATCAAGGAAGAGCCGCGGATCGCCCGCGCGGTGGTGGACGCCATCCAGAGCGCCACGGGCACCTCGTTCGACGGCGAGCAGGAAGCCCTGCCGACCGCTGCCTAAAGAAGACTGGCCTCACACAGAGGCACAGAGGCACAGAGAGAAGGCTCAGGTCCTGCGGCCCAGGCGCACCACGATCTTGTACTCGGCGTCGGTGACGGGCTGAACGGAGAGGCGGCTCTTGTTGATGACGAGCATCTTCTCGAGCCCCTTGGCCTGGCGCAGGGCGTCGAGAGAGACGAAGGTGGGGAAGCGCTCCACGAACTCCAGGTCCACCATGAACCAGCGGGGGTCCTCGTCGCTGGCGCGGGGGTCGAAGTACTCGCTCTGGGGGTCGCGGGCGGCAGGGTCGGGGTAGGCGGCGCGGGCGACGCGCGCCAGCCCGGCCACCCCCGCGGGGTCGGCATTGCTGTGATAGAAGAGGACGCGGTCGCCCACGCGCATGTCGTCGCGCATGAAGTTGCGCGCCTGGAAGTTCCTCACGCCCTCCCACGACGTCCGGCCGTCGCGGCCGAGGTCGTCGATGGAGTAGACGGAGGGCTCGCTCTTCATCAACCAGCAGCGTGGCATGCGAATCACCTATTGGCGGGAAAGGTAGAGAGCGTTACCTTGGGGCGTGCCGGTCCAGCAACGCCACCCTATCCGGGAGCAGGCCCGTGTCCCAATGTAATGCGCGCGAGTGCGGAGGCTACCTCGGCTCGGGAAACTGAGTGGCTCACACAGAGACACAGAGGCACAGAGAAAAGTTCGTCTCTGTGCCTCTGTGTCTCTGTGTGAGGCTGCTTTTTCAGGAGCCGCGCACCGTCACCGAGCCGTTGGTGGTCACGATGCGGATGGGCGCGCCGCCGCGGCCCAGGTCGGTGCGGATGCGGCGGTTGAGGCGGCCCTGCACGGTGACGGGGATGTCGAAGTTCATGGAGCCGTTCACCGTTCCCGTCTCCAGGCTGGCGGAGTAGCCGCGGGGCACGTCCAGCGTCACGCCGCCGTTGCTGGTCTCGGCGTTCAGGCCCTCGCCGTTCCAGCGGTCGCCTTCCAGCACCACGCGCATCCCGCCGTTGGAGGTGCGGGCGTGCACGTTGCCGCCCACGCCGCGCAGGTTGACGCCTCCGTTGCTGGCGCGCAGCCGCATCTCGCCCGTCACGCGCTCCACCGAGATCCCGCCGTTGGTGGTCTCCACGTCCAGCCCGGTGCGCTGGGGGACGAACACCTCGTAGCTCACGGACCACGAGCGGTCGCCGCGGCTGGTGGGGCCGGTGGCGCGCACCTCGCCGCCGCTGGTCTCCACGCGCACCTGGCGCGCGATCTCGCTCGCCTCCTCGCGGGTGCGGGCCTGCGCCTGCACGCGGGCGCGGACCAGGATGCCGCCCTCGCTCCACCCCTTCACCGTAACGCCGCCGTTGTCGCCGCCGTCCACGGTGAGGCGCGGCTGGGCGGAGATGCGCGACTCGCGCAGCTCGCAGTGAACCTGGTTGCGCGAGGAGCCCCACCCGCGGCCTTCGCGGCAGTTCTGGAGCCATTCGTTGGAGGTGTCCTGCGCGGCGGCGGCGGAGGAAAGGACGAGGGCGAGGGCCGGGGCGGCGGCGAGGAGGGTGCGCGGGCGCATGGTCGGGTCTCCGTTGGGATGGGGCACGCGGGAGGAGCCCGCGGCATACGGGGGATTGGATAGCGCCAACGCCCGGATGGTTTGAATCCGCCCCCGCGGCGCCGCTCTTGCGGGCCCGTGGCGCGCGCGGGATCTTCGACGGACGCCATGACCCGCCTCCCCCTCCCGGAGCAGCCCATGCCGCGCGGACGCATCTATCCCAACATCACGGAAACCGTCGGCGACACGCCGCTGATCCAGCTGAACCGCCTGGCGCAGGGGCTCCCCGGCCGCGTGGTGATCAAGCACGAGGGGTTCAATCCGTACAACTCGGTCAAGGACCGCATCGGCTACGCCATGGTTCGCGACGCCATGGACGCCGGCCGCCTGCGCCCGGGGATGGTGGTGGTGGAGCCCACCAGCGGCAACACGGGGATCGGGCTGGCGTACGTGGCCGCTTCGCTGGGCTTCCGCTGCATCTTCGTGATGCCCGAGACGATGACGGTGGAGCGGCGCCACATGCTGCGCGCGCTCGGCTGCCGGGTGGTGCTCACCGAGGGCCCCAAGGGGATGAAGGGCGCCATGGCGCGCGCCGAGGAGATCGCGGGGCGGCTGGGGGAGCGCGCCTGGATGCCGCGCCAGTTCGACAACCCGGCCAACCCCGCGATCCACTACCGCACCACGGGCCCGGAGATCTGGGAAGACACGGGCGGCGCGGTGGACGTCTTCGTCTCCGGCATCGGCACGGGGGGCACGATCACGGGCGCCGGGCGCTTCCTGCGCGAGCGCAAGCCGGAGCTGAGGATCGTGGCCGTGGAGCCGGCGGAGAGCCCCGTGCTCTCGGGCGGCGAGCCCTCGCCCCACAAACAGCAGGGGATCGGGGCCGGCTTCGTGCCGGGGAACCTGGACACCTCCATCTACGACGAGGTGGTGACGGTCACCAACGACGACGCCATCGCCACCGCCCGCCGCCTGGCGCGCGAGGAGGCCATCTTCGCGGGGATCTCCTCGGGCTCCATCACCTGGGCGGCGCTCCAGCTGGCCGCGCGGCCGGAGAACGAGGGGAAGCTGATCGTCTCCATCGTCTGCGACTTCGGCGAGCGCTACCTCTCGCACCCCGTCTACACCGAGCTTCCCGACCCTGACTACCCGGAGCTGGACGAGGCCATCGCGGAGCCCTGACCCGCGGGCGGGGACGCGCGCCGCGGCCGGCCGCCCGCCCCTCCCCGGGGGCGGGTGGCTGGCGGCGGCGCGGCTGGGGTACGTGGCCATCGTCCTTTTCGCCACGCTGGGCTACCTGCGGCTGGACCCGGACACCAGCGCGGTGGCCGGGCGGCTGGCGCGCGCCCTCGACCCGCGCGTCACGCCCAACCTGCTGGTGGACGGCATCCGCAACACGCTGCTGTTCGCGGGGTGGGGCGCCGTGTGGGTGCTCACCGCGCGCCGCCCGGCGGACCTGCGCGCGGTAGCCGCCGCAACGGGGACGGCGGCGCTGCTCAGCCTGTCGGTGGAGCTGGCGCAGCTCTTTTCGCCGGTGCGGACGACGAGCATCGTGGACCTGCTCACCAATGCCGGCGGCGGGCTGCTGGGCGCGCTCGGCGCGGTGGCGGCGGAGCGGGCGACGCGACGCGCGCGGAGCCGGCCCACCTACCTGGGCGTGCCGGCGGCCTTCTTCGCGGCCTCCTACTCCGCGGCGGCGCTGCTGGAGGGCTTCGCTCCCCACTTCAGGCAGGTCAATCCTCCGCTGGCGTACGGGGGCGCATCCACGCGCTTCGCGGCCGCTCTGGGCCAGCTCCGCGCCGATCCGCTCCTCCACTTCCCCCTCCTGGATGCGCTCCTCTTCGCCCCGGCGGGCGCGCTGTGCGTGATGGCGCTGGCGGAATGGAGGATCATGGGCGGCCCCGCGGTGCGGCGCGTGGTGCTGGGCGCGCTGGGATGCCTGGCGCTGGTGCAGCTGGGGCGCGGGGTGGTGGGGCAGCCGTTCGAGCCCGGCGCGGCGGTGGCGCAGCTCGCGGGTGTGGCGTGCGGAGCCCTGGCGGCGAGCCGCTGGCTCCCCGAGCTGTCGCGGCGGCTGCGGGGGCACGCCCGGCGGCTGGAGGCGGCGCGGGCCTACGCGCTGGTGCTGGCGCTGTGGAGCTGGCGCCCTTTCATCCCGCGCTTCCAGGGGTTCGGCGAGCAGTTCACGCGCGACCACTTCATCCCGCTGGCCGCCCTTTCCCAGCGCGTGGACCTGTACAGCGCCGCGGACATCGGCGCCCTGTGCTTCCTCTTCGCCCCCGCGGGCGCCCTGCTGGCCGTGTGGCAGCTCCGGCCGCGGGGCGCGCTCGCGGGCATCCTGCCGGCCCTCTACCTGGCCGTGCTGCTGGAGGCGGGGCAGATCCTGGTGCGGGGGCGCTTCCTGGACAGCACCGACGTCCTCATCTGCTGCGCGGGGACGGCGCTTGGATGGCTCCTCGTGCGCCGCACGGGAACGGCGGGCTCACACAGGGGCACGGAGGCACAGAGATAAGGGCGCGCGTGTGGGGCGCGCGCGGCGGCTGGTGCGGGGGCGCAACACAGGGGCGGGGCGGGGGGCGTGCGCAAGTCGTTGTGGGGAAAGGAACGGGGAGCTTCGTGCGGCGGTGTGTGGGGGCGTGCGCTTCTTGCGCCCCCGGATGCTGCCCACCGATGGCTCCCCTTTGCGCGAGCGGACCATGCCCGAGCTGGCGCTCCCCGTCGCCCCAAACGATCCCATCATGGCGCTGCGCCTGTCGGGTGCCGCGCCACCCGCGACCGGGGAGCCGGACGCCGGGTTCCTTGACGAGGATCCCGACGCGGTGCTCCAGGACGACGGCGCCGCGTTCTTCTACCGGCGCGACAGCACGGGGCGGCTGCGCTGGGTTTCGGCCGGGGTGGAGGCGGTGCTGGGGTGCGCCCCCGCCGAGGCCGAGGGGTGCCCGCTGCTGCGCTGGGTCGCCGAGGAGCCGGCCAACGAGACGCTCCGCCTCCTGATGCGCGAGCACCCCGCCGCGCCCCTCCCGCCCCCCGCCCGCGCCCTGCTCCGGCGCGCGGACGGCGGCGAGCTGTGGGTGGAGGTGGTGGAGGAGGCCGTGCGCGGCGCGGAGGGGACGGTGATGGTGCTGGGCTTCGTGCGCGACGTCACCCGCCGGCGCCAGGCAGAAGCGCGCCTCCTCCACGGCGCCCTGCACGACCCGCTGACGGGGCTCCCCAACCGCGCCCTCTTCCTGGACCGGCTCCGCCAGGTGGTGCAGATCGCCGAGCGCGACCCGGACCACCTCTTCGCCGTGCTGATGGTGGACCTGGACGGCTTCAAGCGCGTCAACGACGCCTTCGGCCACGGGGCGGGGGACCGGCTGCTGGTGGAGGTGGGGCGGCGGCTTCGGCAGTGCGTGCGCCCGTCGGACACGGTGTGCAGGCTGGGGGGCGACGAGTTCGTGCTCCTCTTTCCCGGGCTGGCCGAGGCCGAGGACGCCACGCGGATGGCCGAGCGCATCCTGGGACGCCTGGGCTCCACCTTCCGGGTGGACGGGCACGTCATCGCCGTGCGCGCCAGCGTGGGGGTGGCGGTGGGCACCCGCGACCGTCGCGACGCGGCGGAGCTGGTGCGCGACGCGGACGCGGCGCTCTACCAGGCCAAGGCGGCGGGGAAGGGGCGCCACGCCACCTTCGACCCCGCCGCGCGGGGCGCCTCGCTCGCCCGCGCCCGGCTGGAGAGCGAGCTGCGCGGCGCGGTGGGCGGGGGCGAGCTGCGGGTGCTGTACCAGCCCGCCTTCTCGCTGCAGACGGGGCTCATCGCCGAGTTCGAGGCGCTGGTGAGGTGGAACCATCCCAGCCGCGGCCTCCTTCCCCCGGCCGAGTTCATGGCGGTGGCGGACGAGGTGGGGCTGAGCCCCGCCGTGGATGACTGGGTGGTGCGCGAGGCCTGCCGCCAGATCGCCCTGTGGACGCGAGACTTCGGGGAGCGGACGCCGCGCATCAGCGTCAACCTGGCCCCCCGCCACCTCCTGCGCCCCGGCTGGGGGGAGCGGCTGCGCGCCGTGCGCGAGGAGGCGGGGATACCCGCCGAGCTCCTGCGCGTGGACCTCCCCGGGCACGCGCTGGGGGAGCCCGACGCCCGCGCGGGCAACGACCTGTCGTGGCTCCCCGGCGCGCTGGAGATCGACGACCTGGCCACCGCCACCCGCTCCATGCAGCACCTGCGCGGGTCGGCCCTGGGCGCCGTCAAGCTGCAGCCGGCCCTGGTGCGCGCCGACGGCGGCGACGAGCTGCTGCGCGCGGTGGTGGGGCACGCGCACGCGCAGCGATTGGAGGTGATCGCGGTGGGCGTGGAGACGCCGGAGCAGCTGCGGCGGATGAGGACGCTGTGCTGCGACCACGCGCAGGGCTACCTCCTCTCTCCCCCGATGAACGGCGACGAGGCGTGGCTCCTCCTCAACCAGTTCGCCGCGCTCTGAACGGGTGCGCCGAGACGGCCGGACTTGCGGACCGCGCGCGTCATCTGTAGCATCCTTGCTCCCGCCCGATCCACTCCCGAGATCTTCGGACCCCCATGAACCTCGTTCGCTACCTCCAGCTTCGGCGCGAGGTGGAGTGCCTCTGCGCCACCGCACTGGAGACCGCCGCCGCGCTGGACCAATCGTCTCCCGAGGCCGAGGAAGCGCCGTAC
>DASVSA010000083.1:0-5976 GCA_036388335.1 Longimicrobium sp.
GAACCCTCGTGGCTTCGCGGGTCGCCGCGGCGGGAGGAAGCGCGCGATCCGCGGCACGACCTGCGTGGATTCGATGCGCATGTGCATGCTCCCGCGGCCGTTCCCGCCGACCCGGCGCCGCCCGTCGCGCAGCCAGCTGGACCCCCGCCCGGCGCGGTGCACGTGGAGGCCAAGAACGACGCCGTGGTTGCCAGCGAGCGCCACCCGCCCGAAGCGTGGATGGAGCGCACGGGAGGCGGCTCCGAAGTGTGGCTGAACCCGGCGGTGACGCTCACCGATCCGGCGCTGCAGCGCTGGAGCACCTTCTTCGATTGGGAGCGGCGGGAGCCTGGCGCGCGGTACCAGGCCACGCGGCCAGCGGTGGTGTCTTCGTCCGGCAGCGTGGTGCGCAAGGGCATGGCGAGGCCGCTATGAGCGAGACGATGTCCCCGCCTCCGCCGCACGCCGCCCCGGCGCCGCCACCGCTTCCGCCCAAAACGCTCGGGCGCCTGAAGCTCCCGCCGCGAGGGAGCCGGTCAGCCACGGCCTACCTGGGATTCGGAGTGCTCTTCTACCTCGTCGCGAGCGCCACGCTGTTCGGTGCGCTGCTCGCGCGCGGCGAGGGCCCCACGGGCGCGGCGATGCTGGAGGTGATCGGTGTGAGCGCGGAGCCCAACTACGCCCTCACCGGCCTGATCGTCCTCGGCGTCATGCTGGTGGCGGGGGCGATCTTCAGCGTGTGGCATGATCGAGAGGAGATGGCGCACGAGGAAGAGGACGTGGAGTGGGTCCACCTGCACGGGCGCGAGGGGCTGGGGCTGGTGTTCGCCCCCCCGGCGCAGCGCGAGGCTCTCCTCCGCAGGGGTCTGCGCGAGTACACGGCCGAGGCGGGCGGGCGCGTGGAGACGCTGATGGACGACCGCGTGCGGCGCATCCTGGAGAAGGCCCGCGATCCGTACCTGCGCGTGTCGCCGGACGAGCTGCGCGGGATCGCGGAGACGCGCACGGCGCGCTACGGCGTGTTCGCCCGCTACGCCTCGTCGCTCCTCCTCCTCCTGGCCGTGCTGGGCACCTTCGCCGGGGTGAAGACGGCGCTCCCCGGCCTGATCGACGCGGTGTCGCAGACGGGCGGAGCGCAGCCGGGCGGCGCCGACATCGCCGCGCCGCTGCGCGCCGTGGCCGACGCGTTCGGCGGCAACGCGCTGGCTCTGGTGGGCGCCATCGCCGTGGGGCTGATGGCGCAGGGGCTGGCCACCGGGCGGCGCGACCTGCTGGAGCGGCTGGAGCTGGTATCCACGGAGTTCCTCTACGGCGGCCTCCACGGCGGCGGCTCGGTGGATCCGCTCACCGAGGCCGTCCGCGAGCTGCGCGAGACCGCGGCGTCGGTGCGCGACACGGGGCGCGCCATCGAGGGGCTGGAATCGGGGATGAACGGGCTGTCCGAGAGCTTCCACGAGGCGTTCGAGCGGCTCAACGAGCGGCTGGTGGAGCTTACCGCGCAGCAGGACGAGGCGCTCCACGCGCGGACCGGGAGCGAGCTGCGCGAGCTGCAGACCCGGGTGGGCACGATGGCCGAGGCGGTCGTGGGAATCACCCGGGCCTACCACGGGATCGTCGACACGGTGGAGGAGCGCTCCCGCGCGTCGGAGCAGGGGATCGAGATGATGAGGCAGAGCGCCGTCACCCTCCACGACACGCTCCGCTCGCTGGGCGGCTACCAGGCGGGCGCCGAGCGCACGGCCGCGCAGGTCCAGGAGACGCTCGCCGCGCTGCGGGGCGGGAGCGAGGCGGTGGTCACGCGGATGGAGGCCGTGGCCGAAGCGGTGGGGCGCGCGCAGCCGGCCATCGGCACCGTGGAGCTGGCGCTGCTGCGGGTGGCCGAGCGCGTGTCCAGCGTGGACGAGCGGGCAGCGGCCGCGTGGGCCCAGGCGGCGGAGAGCGTAGACGCGCGCCTGTCCGCCGCCGTCGAGACACTCCAGGAGGCCAGCGCCCGCGCGGCGACGCCCTCCTTCGTGACCTCGCACGACGGGCCGCAGCGCGACCCCGAGGTGAGCGCGCTCCTGCGCCGCATCGCGGGGGCGCTGGAGGCGGAGCGCGGGCCCACGCGGGGGCAGCTGGCGCTCACCCAGGCCGCCGGCACGCTGGCCGCGCTGGGGCTGGGATACGGCCTCTACTTCGGCGTCCCGCGCCTCGTATCCTTCGTCGTCTCCCTTCTCGGCTTCGGGAGCTAGATGCGATACGGCATGGGCGACGAGGAGGGCGATGGAGGGCCGTGGCCGGCGTTCGCCGACCTGCTGGCCGCCACCACGCTCCTCTTCCTGATCCTGTTCGCGGCGCTCGCCGTGCCGGCCATCCAGCGCGCCGGCCAGGCCGACGCCCAGGCATCCAACCTGGCGCGCATCGAAGCGGTGCTCGCCGGGGCCGACGACCGCCGCGTGAGCGTGCAGCGCGTGGGAGACTACGTGCTGGTGAGGATCGCCGAAGAGGCCACCTTCCCCCGCAACGAGCACGCGCTCGCCCGCCTGAAGCCGGAGGGGAGGGCGATCCTCCACGACTTCGGACGCTTCCTCTCCGGCGGGCTGGTGAACGAGATCGACCAGGTGCAGGTGGTCGGGCACACCAGCAGCGAGGGGAGCGAGGAGCGCAACTGGGGGCTGAGCGCGGCGCGCGCGGCGACCGTGGCGCTCTTCCTCATCGACAGCGCCGGCGTCCCCGCCTGCCGCGTGTCGGCGCTGGGGCGCAGCCACTACTACCCGGTGCGCCCCGACCGCGCCCGCGCCGGAGCGGCGGCCGACCCCGCCGACCGCCGCATCGAGCTGGAGATCCGCCCGCAGCTCCCCGGCGACCTGGTGCAGCGGCGCCGGCGCGACGCGTGTGTGGAGACCCGGCGGTGAGCACCGCCCTCCGTTCCGCCGCCGCCCTGCGTGGCCGCCTCGACGTGTCGGACGAGGCGCGCCGCCACCTGGCGCGGGTGGAAACCGAGGCGCGCGAGCTCCTGGCCGAGATCGACGCGCGCCTGGCCGGCGGCGACGACCCGGCGCTGGCCGCGTCGGCCGCCGGCCTCACCCATTTCCTGGATGGCACGAAGAGCCCGCTGCTGCGCGCCTTCGGGCGGCGGGGCACCGACCTGGACGCGGGCGTGCCGGCGCGCCGGTCGCTCGACCACGCCTGGAACGCGCTCCGGGGGCGCGCCACCCGCGCGGTGGAGCGCCACGACGCGGCGGTGGCGGTGGAGCGCGTGCTGCGCCGCGTCCGCCAGCGGTTCTCGGAGCGGCTGCCCTGGCACCTGGCGCGCGCGCTGGAAGCGGCGGGCGTGGACGAGGATGAGCTTCGCGCGCGCGAGTCCGCGTGGCTGCGGGCCCGCCAGGCACGGCTGGAGCGGGTGGAGGAGGAGCTCGCCGCGGCCGAGCGCCGGCTTCCCGTGCGCGTGGACGAGCCGCTGGAGGTGAAGCGCTGGCCCGACGGGGTCTCCCCCGCCGAGCTCGCGGCGGCGGTGGAGGAGGCCGGCCGCTCCGGCGCGGCGGGCGTGCCGCCCGGCGAGGCGCTGAGGACCCTTTCGGCGCGGCACCTGGCGCGGCTGCGTGGAGGCCCGGGAACGGCACGCCCCGCCCGCGCGCTGGACGAGATCGCCGCCCAGGAGACGGGGGCGCTGGTGGACGCGGGACTCGCCCTCGGCGCCGCCGACCTGGAGGCATGGGGCGTCCTGCTCCGCCACGCCTCGCGGAACCGGGCTCCATCCCCCGCCGCGCCGCCCGCGGCCGAGCCTCGCAACGCCATCCCCGCATCCACCCTGTTCGTGGTCCCGCTCCTCGGCCCCTACGTCCGGATCCGCATGCGCGATGGATGGCCCGTGCAGGTGCGGGGGCGCGGCGTGCGCTGCGGCGCGCGAGCCGAGTGCGTGGCCGCCATCCCTCCGGGTGCCGACGCGGTGACCGTGGACCCCGCGGCCTGGGCGGAGCCGCTGTTCGACCTCCCGGCCGATCCGGGCGGCTACTGGCTGGAGACCGCCGCCCCGGCCGTCGTCGTACCCTTCGCCCGCATCTCCGCCGACCGCTGGCTGGCCGAGGTGGTGGCACGGGGCACCCTCCGCGCGGGGGCGACCCCGGCCTGGGAGCGCCTGCCCCGGCGAAAGCGGTCGATGGTCCGCATCCTCGCGCCCGTCGGCGCCGTCGGGTGCGACGCGGTGCTCGAGGCCGGCAAGCCCCTCCGCACCGAGCACGCCTTCGGCTGGGAGACGCGGATGGTTCCGCTCCCCCTGCGCGACCTAACACACGGCTGGCTGCGCACCGCCTCCACCGACGCCGGAGAGCGCGCGGTGGCGCACGAGCACGCCTTCTTCCGCGCGCTGGAGACCCGCACCACGAGCCGATCACCGCGGTGCCTGGGCCGCCCCGCGCGGGGGCCGGGCTACCTCTACGTGCCGCCCGTGGCCCTGCCCGTCGCGTCCTCTGCCCCGCTGCGGGCCTGGCGCGACCAGGATCCCCGCGCGCTGTTGGTCGCGGCCGCACGGCTGTGGCACGAGCTCACGATGGCCGGGCTCGCCCTGGGGATGTACCACCCCGCCGCGATCGGGTACCGCGTGGCCGGGCCCGACACACTGCACGCGGTGGCGCTGGCCGCCCCCATGGGCACCCCGTTCGGCACCCCCTACCCCGCCGCGCCGCCCGGCATCCCCCCGCTGGACCGCCTGGGCCGCCTTCCGCCGCATCCAGCCCGGTCCGCGGGAGCCCCCGCGAGCCGTGAAAGCGAGGCGGCGGTCTTCGCCGTGTACGCCCTGGACCTGCTCGCCGAGCGTCCGCTGGAAGGCGCGCCGCCCCACTGGAACGGCTTTGTCGCCTGGCTCTATGCCGGGCGGGAGGCGTTCCGTGAGCCGGAGCTGGCGGCCGGACTGATCGACGGACTGATGGAGGGAGCTCTGGGCGACCTCATCACCAAGGTCTCACACGGGGACACAGAGGCACAGAGATGAAGTCACCTCTGTGCCTCCGTGTCTCCGTGTGCGCGCGGGGGAGGCGGGTTGAAGGGGGAGCGCTGGATCAGCCGCCACCGCAGACGGGTGCCCTGGGGTGATTCCAGCGCTTCGGCCACGCGGAAGCTCACCGCGCGCCGCGCGCCGGGGAACGCGGCGAACTCCTCCCTCTCCCACAGCACCTGGGCGGTCCCGGTGAGCTGCAGGGTGGCCCCACTGTCGAAGTCGATGAAGAGCAGGCCGGCGGCGGGGTCGATGGCCAGGTTCCCGAACGTGTTGAACATGTTGTTCCCCGGATAGTCCGGGAAGACGAGGACGTCGCCGCCCGCCGCGTTTCGCGAGAGCTGCACGAAGCCCGGCTCGCCGCCACGATGCGAAGCGTCGGCCCCCGCCGTGGGGTGCGCGGTCGCGATGAAGAAGGTGTCCGCACGGGCGATCCACGCGCGCTGGGCGTCGGTGAGGCCGCTCCGCCATGACGGAGGTGGGCCCTCCTCCGGCGGATCGGCGGGGGGATGCGGCTCCACCACGCGCGCCTGGATGTACTTGGGGCAGATCCAGAACGCGTGCCGAACTTGCAAGATGATCCCGCCGTCCGCCGCCGTCTCCGCGGCTCCGTTGACTCGCAGGCGGCGGCGGGTCGCGAGGTCGATCACCACCACGCCTGCGTCCACTGGCGTTCCCGCAGCGTGTGCTGCCGCGAGCGTGCCGGCGAGCGGATCGTCCTCCGGGTGCGCACCCAGGTAGAGGGTGCGCGGGCCGGTGGCGCGCACGAACCCCCGCTCTCCCGTGAGCAGAGATGCCCACGGGCGGCCCCGCGCGTCCACGGTGCCCATCACGGCGAGCTGCTGGCCCGCGAGGAAGCTCCGGGCCTGCTCCGGGATCTCCGGCCGGATGACGCCGCCCACGTGCCGCGCCGCCTCCAGCACGCCCGCCCTGGTCTGCACGGCGATCTCGCCCGCGTGGAACGGTGACTTCATCGAGCACCTCCGGTGCAGGGGAGCGGACGCGGCGCGGGGTGCCGTTGTCCA
>DASVSA010000084.1:0-4231 GCA_036388335.1 Longimicrobium sp.
GCCGGCGCGGCGCACGCCACCAGGGCGGCGGCCAGCAGGGCCGTGCGGATCTCGATTCGCTTCATACGGTCAGCTTGCCTGGGGAGGGAGCGGGAGCCGCGCCCCCTGCTGTTTTCTTCGCAGGTGTAGATAGTAGCACTCCTGGGGAGCTTGGCAAGATCGCCGATTCTCCCCCACAGCCGTATTTCACACCGCCGGGGCCCGAACGTTCCCAACCGCGGGGGCTCACACAGAGACACGGAGGCACGGAGATGAAGTCATCTCCGTGCCTCCGTGTCTCCGTGTGAGCTCAGCAGTTCAGAACGGCAGCCCGATCTTGAGGTAGGTGCGCACCCCGTCGTCGCCGCGGGCCGCGATCACGGTGCCGGTGTAGGCGCCGTCCAGCATCGAGAAGTAGAGCCCGCCGCCGAAGGTGGTGTGCCATCCGCCCTCGGAGCGCCCGTCGAAGTACACCCGCCCGGCGTCCGCCAGCACGATCCCGCCCAGCCGGCCGCGCGCCACGCCCAGGTTGGCCTGCCCAAAGGAGCTGCGCAGCTCCACGTTGGTCCACACCGAGGCGTCGCCGGCGAAGCGGTTGCGGTTGAAGCCGCGGAGCGACTCGCCGCCGCCCAGGAAGGCGGCTTCCTGCACCGGGTACTCACCCCACACCCGCTCGCCGCCCGCCCGCAGGGCCAGCGTGTTGCCGCGCACCACCGGGACGTAGGCCGCACCCTCGCCGCGCGTCCGGGCGAAAGCGCCGTCCACGTCGCCGCTCAGACCCTGGTGCCCTTCGGCCGCCACCCGCGCCCACCCGCCCCGCGTGGGGAAGCCCGCCGCGTCGCGCCCATCCCATTCCAGCGCCGTGCGCAGGCCGGCCGTGGTGTAGGCGTCCGAGCCCAGCGGCGCCGCGATCCCGAACGGCGTGCCCTCGTCGGTGGAGGCGCTGCGGTAGCGGAGCACCGGGCCGGCCCCGAAGCGCACCCCGCGCGCCACCGGCATCCCCACCTCGGCCTCAAGCAGCGCCACCTTCTGGTCCACCAGGTACTGGTCGCGCGAACCCTCGTTGCCGGTGTCGTTGCCCCAGCCGTGGAAGCGGAAGGGGTCGATCTGCGAGGCGCGGGCGTGCACCGTCAGCGAGCGGCCGTCGATGGAGCGGCCCACGTGCTGGAAGTCGAGCGCCAGGCCGGACTCCATGGGCGCGTACTCCAGGCGCACCCGGTCGCGCCGGGCGTAGGCGTCGCGGCGGAAGCCGCGGGTGGTCCAGGTGGCCGTGCCGCCCACCACCGCGCCCACATCGCCGGTCCAGTTGGCGTAGGGCCCAAAGGAGCGGCTCACGCCGCGGTCGGCCTCGGCCTCGGGGTTGTCGAAGGTGGCGCGGCGGGCCGGGGCCGTGTAGCCGCGCACGTCCACCGTGGCGCCGGTGCCCGGCACGATGCGGTTCTCGCCCTCGTGGTCGTGGAAGGCGGTGCGGCGCCCCTCGGCCACCCTGCCGTCGTCGGTCATGGAGTCGTCGCCCGCGCCGCCGATCACGCGCACCACCGGCGAGGTGGCCGCCGTGCCGCTCACGACGGCGTGGTCGTCGCCGCCGGCCAGGTAGATCCTCACCTCGCGCGTCTCGCCGGCCACGAAGCGGCGGCGGAAGGTGGGCTCGCCGCCCAGTCGCGGGGCGATCTGCACCACCACGCTGCCGTCGGCCATGCGCTCCACCGTGGCCGTCTCGGCGGCGTTGGAGGCGCGCACGTCCACCACGTCGGCCACCTGGCGGTAGAAGGCGTCGGCGATGGTGGCGAGCTGGTCCCGGCGAGCGCGCAGCTTGCCGGCCAGCAGCTCGCCGGCCTGCGCGTGGTGCTCGGCCGGGAGGCGGCGCACCGCTTCGTCGATCGCCTGGTCCGTGAGGCGGGCCTGAAGCGAGCGCGCCGTGGCGAGCCACGTCTCGCGCGGCAGCTCGGAGAGGAGCTGGCGGTCGAGGCGCTGGGCGTTGTCGGTGAGGCCGCGCAGCGAGGTCACGGTGCTGTCGAAGGCCACCAGCTTGGGCATCTGCGTGCGGCCGGCGGTGGCGATCCACCCGCCGTGGCGCGAGAAGGCGTTGTCGCGGTCGCGGGCGACGGGGCGCCACACCTGCTTGCCACCCACCTCGAAGCGCGCCCAGCGCCACTGGCCGTCGTGCCGGTCCCAGTCGCCCATCACCAGGTCCAGGAGGCGGGCGTTGAGGTACGCCTGGCCGTCCACCCGGTGTCCCGCGCCGCTGGCCAGCGCGGCCAGCATGTCTTCGGTGCTCTCCACCGCCGCGGCGCCCTCGAAGGACGCGCTGCCGGCGCCCGGACGCTCCTCGATGGTGCCCAGCGTGTTCTTGAACTCGGCGCGGAAGGCGCCCAGCGCCTCCGTGTCCGGAAGCACCACCAGCCGCGGGGCGGCGTGGAGCACGCCGGCAGCCTTCTGCAGCGACGAGGCGACCAGCGGCGCACCGGGGAGCGCCACGCTCACCTGGTCCTGCACCAGCCGGTCCACCAGCGTGTTCTTGAGGTCGTCGTGGAGCCCCTGCGTGACGTCCTTGTCCATGGAGCGGAAGACGTACTCGCGGCCGTCGCCGCCGGTGAAGCGGAGCGAGCGCGTGCTGAAGTCGCCGCCGGTGCGGGTGGGGGTGAGGCCGCCGGCGAAGCTCGCCAGGTCCAGCACCTCCACGGAGACCGGCGTCTGCCAGAGCGCCCGGTAGCCGGAGCCCATCACCATCCTGTGCATGCGTCCGGCGCGGTACGCGGCGCCCGGCACGGCCTCGGTGGTCGTCGGCCGCGCGGAGGGGGCGGCGGCGGCGGGGGAAGAGTTCATCGCGAGGCCCTGGGCGGCCAGGCCGGCGGGGGCCAGCGTGGCGAGGAGGCCGAGACGCGCGGAGCGGGAGAAGGAGTGGGCGGGCATGGTGCGCTTCCTTGCCGGAAGGGTTGCGAATGGGGTGCGGGGTGCACCGGCCGTTCGTGTCACAAGATTCGTCGGCGGCCGGCAAAACGCGCGGGTTGATTGACCCGGGTCGCATGACCCGGGTCATTCAACCGATGTAGCCAGGGCGGCGCGTCTGTATCCTTGGCTCACGAACCGGGCACGACGCCCGGCCGCCAAGGGCCATCCGAACGAGACCGGACCATGCGCACTTCCTCCTGGACCAACCTGGCATCGGCGGCGCTCCTGGCGCTCGCCTCCGCCTGCACCACCGAGGGCTCCGCCCGCGAGGCCGCCCCGCCCGTACGCCCGGCCAACGTCGTGACGGTCATCGCCAGGGACTACGCCTTCGAGGCGCCGGCCTCCATCCCCGCCGGGCCCACCACGCTGCGCCTGGTGAACCGCGGCCCCGAGCTCCACCACCTGCAGCTGGTGCGCATCGAGGAAGGGCACACCTTCCAGGAGCTGGCCGCGATGGACGTGGAAGCCGGCCCGCCCCCCGCCTGGATCCGCTTCGTGGGCGGCCCCAACGCCCCGGTGCCGGGTGCCGAGACGGTGGCCACGGTGAACCTGGAGCCCGGCAATTACGCCATCCTCTGCTTCATCCCCTCGCCCGACGGCGTGCTTCACATGATGAAGGGGATGGCGCGCCCGCTGACGGTGACGCCCACGGAGGCCTCCTTCACCGCCGCCGCCGAGCCGGCCGCCCGCATCACGCTGCGCGACTTCTCGTACGAGATCCAGGGCGAGATCGCCGCGGGCCGCCGCACCATCCGCGTGGACAACGAGGCCGCGCAGCCGCACGAGCTGATCGTGGTGCGCCTGGCCCCCGGCAAGACCGCGCTGCAGATGGCGTCGTGGATCGTGCGGATGGACGGTCCTCCTCCGGGAGCGCCCATCGGCGGCACCTCGTTCCTGGCCCAGGGCGTCTCCAACGACGTGACCATCGACTTCACCCCGGGCGACTACGCGCTCCTCTGCATGGTGCCCGACGCCGGCGACGGGAAGCCGCACGTGATGCACGGGATGGTGAGGCAGATCACCGTCCGGGAGAACTGATCATGGCGGCCATCGTAGGGCGGGTGCTGCTGGCGGTGGCGGCGGGTGTGGGGTTCTGCCTGTACGCGGTGGTGCTGGGGGTGGTGGCGGCGCCGATGCTGATCGTGACGGCCCTGCGGTTCCCCTTCCGCCACGAGCCCGCCGCCCCGGAGCCGGCCGAGCCGCTCCAGATCATGAGGCTGGACGGCGTGACGATCCGGCAGCGCGAGGAGGCCTCCGTTTAACGACGGGGCTCACACAGAGACACAGAGGCACAGAGATG
>DASVSA010000085.1:0-3469 GCA_036388335.1 Longimicrobium sp.
GCTCGGGGGTGGGGCGGGCGGCGGGCTCAGTGGCCGGCCGCCCGCCCGCTGAGTTTCCCCGGGACGTGCCTCCCGCCGGGGCGCCGCCCAGCAAGGCCAGCACGTCGTCCAGCACCACCGTGCTTTCCAGGTACGCGAAGCGCAGCAGCAGGAGCTCGATGAGGATGCGCTGCTCGCCGCTCTTGCGGAAGCGGCCGTCCGCGTCCAGCTCCGCCACCTGCGAGAGCATCCGCAGCAGGTCGCCAGGGGAGAAGCGCGAGGCGGCCTCGGCCACAGCGGCGCGCTGGTACTGCGGCACCGACTCCGCCTCGCCGCCCCCCAGACGGGTGATGAGGAGCGCGCGGAGGAAGTCCGCCAGGCCGCGGTAGAACTCGGCCAGGTCGTATCCCTCGTCCATCATCCGCCCCACGAACCGGAAGACGTCCGCCGCGCGGCGCTCGGCCACGATGCCGAACAGCTCCAGGTACACCTCCGTCCCCACCAGCCCCAGCACGCGCCGCACGTCCTCGGCGGTCGGCGTGCCCTCGGTGAAGGAAAGCACCTGGTCCAGCAGCGAGAGCCCGTCGCGCATCCCGCCGTCGGCCTTCTGCGCGATGGGGAGGAGCACGTCGTCGCCGGCCGTGATCCCCTCCGCCGTCAACACCTCGCGCAGTCGCCCCACCAGGTCCGCCGTCGCGATGCGGTGGAAGTCGAAGCGCTGGCAGCGCGACAGGATGGGCGGCGCCGCCTGCTGGATCTTTTGCGGCTCGGTGGTGGCGAAGACGAAGATGACGCGTGGGGGCGGCTCCTCCAGGATCTTGAGGAGCGCGTTCCACGCCTCGCGCGTCAGCATGTGCGCTTCGTCGATGATGTAGATCTTGAAGCGGTCCTCGGCCGGCGCGTACATCGCGCGGTCGCGCAGGTCGCGCGCGTCGTCCACGCCGCGATTGGAAGCCGCGTCGATCTCCACCACGTCCAGGGAGGTGCGCCCGGCCCAGATGCGCCCGCACGAGTCGCACACCCCGCACGGCTCGCCATCTTCGCCCCGGTTGGGGCAGTTGAGGGCCATGGCCAGCACGCGGGCCAGGGTGGTCTTCCCCACCCCGCGCGGCCCGCAGAACAGGTAGGCGTGCGCCACCCGGTCCTTCTGGACGGCTGCGCGCAGCGTGTGTGAGACGTGCTCCTGCGTCGCCACCTCGTGGAAGTGGCGTGGTCGATACGTACGGGCGAGTGCGGTGCGAGACACGGCGGCCTGGACTGCGGGTGCGGGGGGGCGGCGGGGCGCGGCCCGGGGGAATATACCGCGATGGGGGGCGGAGGTTCAACGTGGATGGTGGAAGTGGCATTCGGAACAGCGGGTCTCACACAGAGGCACAGAGACACGGAGGAGGCGTTCCCGTCCCCGGAACGGCTCTTGCGCGCCACCCAGCCGGTCCGAGACGGGGGCGCGAGGACCGGGCCCTACCTGCACCGCGAACGGAGGTGGACGGATGGATGGGTATGATCGGGGATACCGGCCGGGGGGCGGCGCCGGCGGACGCGGGGGATACGGCCGCGGCATCGACCGCAGCAGCTACGACTACCAGTTCGGCGCCAACCCGGAGGCCTTCCGACCCACCGGACGCGGGCAGGGCGGCTATGACGGACGGTGGTTCGGCGGGCGGAGCTTCGCGGGCGACGAGGTAGGGAGCTACGGCGGCGAGTCCGGTGCGTTCGGCGGCTACTCCGCGGGGCGCGGGTACGGCGGTGGATACGGGGGCGGGCAGGGCTTCGGCGGCGGGACCTTCATCGGCGCGGAAGGCGGCGCGAGCGCCGGGTATGGGCGCAACGCCGACGACCTCGCGGGCCAGGACGAACGCTTCGCCGGCGGATGGGGCTACACGCGGCAGGGACTCGGGCGCGAATACAACGGTGAAGGCTTCGGCGGCTACGGAGGCGGTGGATACGGCGGAGGCGGCGGGTACGGCGGAGGCGGCTACGGAGGCGGAGGCGGGTACGGTGCCCAGGGTGGCTACGGCTACGGCTTCGGCGGACAGGGCGGCTACGGCGGTGGGTATGGCGGCACGGGCGGGTACGGCGGAGGCGGGTACGGTGGTGGGTACGGCGGCGGTGGTTACGGCGGAAGCGGCTACGGCGACTACCAGCGCGGCGCGTTCGGGGGCGACTACGAGGCTGGCAACTACGGCGGGTTCCGCGGCGGGCCGGGCGCGGGGCGCGGCTTCGGCGGGTATGGAGCGGACTACGGCGCCGACATGGGGAGCTACGACGTGGATTACGGCGGCGCCTTCATGGGCGGCATCGCCCCCGGCGGCTACGAGGGGAGCTTCGGCGCCTACGACGGCGGGTACGGCGACTTCGGGGCGCGCAGCGGCGGGTCGGGGACGCTGGGCGGCTTCGGCGGCGGGGCGCCGCCGGGCTACGACCGCGGCATGGGCGGCGGGTACGCGCAGGGCCCGTTCATGCCCGAGGAAGCGTACCAGCGGCATCCCGAGTACAACCAGCCCACGCAGCGCCGCGGGATGGACACCGTGGGCTACGGCTACTCGGATGCCATGGACGAGGACCTCTCCGACGACGAGATCCTCCAGGGCGTCCGCACCCGCCTGCAGCAGGACCGCTGGCTGGACGCGGACAGCATCAACGTGGAGGTGGAGGACGGCGTCGTGACCCTCACCGGCGAAGTGGGCGACTTCATGGAAGCCCGCTACGCCTGGGACGACGCCTGGGAAACCCCCGGCGTGCACGGAGTGATGAACTCCCTCACCGTGCGCACCGACCTCCCCCACACCCCCCACGGCGACGTCGTCCCCCAGTCCACCGGCCGCGAAGGCGACGACGGGTAGCCACAAAGCCACAGAGGCACGGAGATGAAGTCATCTCCGTGCCTCTGTGTCTCTGTGTGAGCCCAGGCGGTCAGTGGTTTTCCCGGTTCCCGTACCCATCCGGCACCGGGCGGTAGGGAGGCTCGTAGGAAGTCCCCTCTTCCACCGCGCGCCCCACGTCGTGGGTGCCGTAGGTCTCCTCTTCCAGGTCCTCCATCAGGTGCCCGGCCGTATCCGACTGGTAGTGGAGGTTGGGGTCGCCCTGCTGGTCGGCCACGTCCAAGTCGTGCTGGTAGGCGTCGTCCGCGGCCTCCGGGGCCTCGCCGCGGTGAAGCTCGTCCACGATCAGCTCGTTGTCGAGCTCGGCCACGCCCACCACGTCCAGCAGCGCCTGCGAGGCGATGGAGATCTCCCCGTCGCTGGAGACACGGCCGGAGAGCGTGACGCGCCCGTCGCGGACGGTGACGGTGATCCACCCCATGTCCAGCTCGGGGTATTCGCTGAGATGCTCCACGACTACGTCGTAGATCTCGTCGTCGGTCATCCCCGTCAGGTCATACGGGTTGAAGTCCTGAGCCATGCCCCCTCCGTGCGGTTCAGAAGTGGAAGGCCGCCCCCACCGTCACGCCGGCGTTGCCCTTCCACACGTCGATGTCTGCGTTGCGGCT
>DASVSA010000086.1:0-2443 GCA_036388335.1 Longimicrobium sp.
ATACGGAGCGTACGCGCCACCTGGGCGCTGAGGCGGTTGACCTCGGTGCCCAGCCCCTGTCCGCGCACGGCCTCTTCCAGGAAGATGGCGTACTCCGACACGCCGGGGCGGTCGGTGGGGATCAGCATGGCGTGGCCCACCAGCCGGCCCTCGTGCTCCACCAGCAGGTGGGTGCCGTGGCCCAGGATGGAGTCCAGCCAGCGCGCGATGCGGGCGGCACCCTCGGGGGGGAGCCCCTGCGCCTCGCGCTTCGGCGAATAGTCGGTGTAGAACCGCTCCAGCGACTCGCGGTCGTCGGGGCGGTACGGGCGTACGGCGGACACTCGGTTCTCCTGGTAGCGCACGATCGCGGGCACGATCCCCTCCAGGGGGTCGCCGCCGGCGGGTGCGGGGGTGGTCACCTGGATCTCAGAAGCCGAGCCCCCACCCCCGGAGGAGGGGGAGGGCCATGCGGCGTAGCTGTTCGGCGGTGCGGCGGTTGGATGCTTCGATCTCGGCGCGGCGGGGCACCGGGGGGATGAGCCCCGCCGGGTCGCGCAGGCGCTCCGGGAGGAGGTCCGGCGACTCGCCCTGCCAGCGGTCGTTCCAGGCGTGGGGGATGATGTCCGACGCCGTCTGCCCGGAGAGGGCGGCCCACACCAGCGTCCAGGCGCGCGGCACCGTCTTCCAGATGGCGTATCCGCCGCCGCCGGTAGCCACCACGCGCCCCCCGCAGAGCCGGTCGGCCACCTCGCAGGTGATCCGCACGGTCTCCTCGTACATCCGGGTGGTGGCGCGCAGGTGGGTGAGGGGGTCGTAGGCGTGCCCGTCGCACCCGTTCTGAAGCACGATCACGTCGGGCCGGAACGCCTCGGCCACCTCGGGGAGGAGGCGCTCGTAGATGCCGATCCACGAATCGTCCTCGGTGAACGGCTCCAGCGGCACGTTGAGCGAGTAGCCGTAGCCCTCGCCATCCCCCAGCTCGTCCACGAACCCCGTGCCGGGGAAGAGGTACCGCCCCGACTCGTGGATGGACAGAGTGAGTACCTCGGGATCATCGTAGAAGATCCCCTGCACCCCGTCGCCGTGGTGCGCGTCGTAGTCGATGTACATCACCCGCGCCCCGTGCGCCTCGCGCATCCAGGCGATGGCCACCGCCAGGTCGCTGTACACGCAGAAGCCCGAGCCCCGGTCGCGGTGCGCGTGGTGAAGCCCGCCGGCCACGTTGAAGGCGCGCGTGTACTCGCCGCTCATCACCAGCTCGGCCGCGCGCAGGGTGGCGCCCACCACCAGCGAGGTCACGTCGTGCATCCCGGGGAAGAGGGGCGTGTCCTCCGTCCCCAGCCCCCACCGCATGCAGTCGGCGGGGAGGGCGCCGGGCTGGCTGCAGCGCTTCACCGCCGCCACGTACTCGGCGGAGTGCACGCGCAGCAGCTCCGCGTCGGTGGCGCGGCGCGGGGCCACGATGTCCACGTGGTCCGCGTCCAGCAGCCCCATCGCCTCGATCAGCGATACCGTGAGCTCCAGCCGGCGCGGGTTGAAGGGGTGGTCGGGGCGGAAGCGGTAGGCGGTTACGCCCGGGTCCCAGACGAGCGCCGTGCGCACGCCGCTCACGCGCCCTCCATGCGGCGCAGGTCGTTCTCCAGCGAGGGCCATCCCACCTCCACCCCCGCCCGCTCCAGCGCCGCGATGGCCTCGCGCGGGTCGATGGTGGAAAGGTGCACCACCGCCGTCTTCTTCCCGGCGCCGTCGCGCCCCGTCACCATCACGCTGTTGACGTTGATCCCCAGCTCCTCGCCGACGATGCGCATGGCGCGCCCCAGCTCGCCCGGCCGGTCGGGGAGGGAGATCTCCAGCCGCGACGAGGGCCCCGAGGCGGTGAGGATCTCCACGAATGCCTGCAGGATGTCGGTCTCCGTGAGGATCCCCAGCAGCTTCCCCGCGGCGTCCACCACGGGAAGGGAGCCCACGCGCTGGCGGCGCATCCTCACCGCGGCGTCCTCCACCGTGTCGAACGGCCCCACGGTGATGGCTCCGCGCGTCATGATGTCGCCCACGGGGGTGCTCTCGGCGGCGGCCACGTCCTCCGCGCTCTCCATCCCCAGCGGCGAGGGCATGGCCAGCCTCAGGTCGCGGTCCGAGATCATCCCCACCACCTCGCCCCCCTCCAGCACGGGGAGGTGGCGGATGCGGCGCGCCCGCATCACCCGCAGCGCGTCGCGGAGCGTGGCGTCGGCGGCGACGGAGACCGGGTCGGGGGTCATGCGGTGTTTGACGAGCATGTGCGGGAGAGTGCGTTAGTGCGTTAGTGCGTTAGTGCGTTAGTGCGTTGGTGCGTTAGTGCGTTGGTGCGTTAGTGCGTTGCCAGAAGCCGGGGATTGAGATGGCTGCGGCGCGCTGACGGGGAGGCCCCCACCCCCCGGCCCCCTCCCCCGCGTGCGGGGGAGGGGGCGCATCTTCGGTG
>DASVSA010000087.1:0-1734 GCA_036388335.1 Longimicrobium sp.
GGCGCTCTCCGCCACTCCGCTCGACGAGTTCCTCGCCCGCGAGCGGGCGCGCGTCAACATCGCGCTGGAGGAGGTCGCGCGCGAGGTGGCCGAAGCGGCCGGCGCCCCACTGCGCGAGCCCATCCGCTACGCGTTGGCCACGCCCGGCAAGCGCCTGCGGCCCATCCTGTGCGCCGCCGCGTGGCGCGCCTCCGCCGGCGAGCCGGACGAGCGCGTGTACCGCCTGGCCGCCGCGGTGGAGATCGTCCACACCTACTCGCTGGTGCACGACGACCTCCCCTCCATGGACGACGACGCGCTGCGCCGTGGGCGCGCCACCGTCCACACCGTCTTCGGCGTGCCGCGCGCGACGCTGGCCGGGGCGGCGCTGATCCCCGCCGCCATGGGCGCGCTGGACGCCGCCGCCGCCCAGCTGGGACTCACGACCGAGACGCGGGCCCGCATCGTAGCAGAGCTCTGCCGGGCCTCCGGCGCGCTGGGGATGGTGGGCGGCCAGCTCCAAGACCTGCAGAGCGAGGCGCGCCCCACCGGCGCGGAGGCGCTGGAGAGCATCCACCGCCGCAAGACGGGGGCTCTCCTGGCCGCTTCGCTGCGCGTGGGCGCCCTCGCCGCCGGCGCGGACGAGACGATGGTGGCCGCGCTCACCATCTACGGCGAGGACCTGGGCCTCGCCTTCCAGATCGTGGACGACGTGCTCGACGTCACCGCCAGTGCCGAGGCGCTGGGCAAGACCGCGGGCAAGGACGAATCGGCCGGCAAGGCCACCTACCCCGCCCTCTACGGCCTGGAAGGCGCCCGCGCCCTCGCCGCCCGCCGCGTGGACGAGGCCCTCGCCGCCCTCCACGGCGCCCGCATCGCCTCCGCCGAGCTGGAGGCGCTCGCCCGCTTCGTCCTGGAGCGGAGCAGCTGATGAAAAGCCGCCTCACATAGAGACACGGAGGCACAGAGATGAAACACGACTCCTTGCCCCTGTGCCTCTGTGTCTCCGTGTGAGCCATGCTGTTGACGGGCGGGTGTGCACTTTGTATTGTAAAGCGGTAGATTGAACCGCTTGGCAGGCAGACGGCCCATTGCGAATGGAAGGAGCCCCGTGGCACTTCTCGATAAAGTCAAAACTCCCGCGGACGTGCGGGCACTTCCGGCCGAGCAGCTCGGCGCCCTCTGCCAGGAGGTGCGCGACCGGGTGATCGACGTGGTGGCGGCCCACAAGGGCGCTCACTTCGGCTCCAACCTGGGCTCCGTGGAGCTCACGGTGGCGCTGCACCGCGCCTTCGACACCCCGCGCGACCAGCTCATCTGGGACGTGGGGCACCAGGCGTACCCGCACAAGATCCTCACCGGGCGCAACGACGGGATGCCCAGCATCCGCAAGCGCCACGGGCTTTCCGGCTTCCTGCGCCGCGACGAGAGCGAATACGACGTGTTCGGCGCGGGGCACGCGGCCACGTCGATCTCCGCGGCCGTGGGGATCGCCGCCGCGCGCGACCTGCGCGGCGAGGACTACGAGTCGATCGCGGTGATCGGCGACGGCTCCATGACGTGCGGGCTGGCGTACGAGGCGCTCAACAACGCCGGGCACACGGACCGGGACCTGATCGTCGTCCTCAACGACAACCAGATGTCGATCTCCCCCAACGTGGGGGCGCTCCACAAGTACCTGGGCGTGCACAAGCGGATCACCGAGGTGCGCACCTCGCCGCTCTACAACCGCATCCGCAGCGAGGTGAAGCGGCT
>DASVSA010000088.1:0-9886 GCA_036388335.1 Longimicrobium sp.
CGAGAGGAAAACGTCCAGCCCCGCACCGGCGCCTACCGCAAAGGCGGGGCCGAAGTCGAACCGCTCGTCCTCGGGCAGATCCTCCTCCGCGTCCGCGGTGCCGCCGATCTCGCTGACCAGCCCGCCGGTGGCCACCAGGAAGGGAGCGAAGCCGCGGTAGGTGCGATCGCCGGTGAGGTGGAAGCGGAGCCCGCCCTCCAGCATCAGGATCGGCGCGCTCACCGTCTCGCCCGTCTCCAGCGGCTCCACGAACACCGAGTCCTGCCCCTCGGCGGCCGAGATCACCCGCCGCTCGCTGGGGATGAAGCTGAAGGTGACGTCGCCCGAGAGCGGCCCGCCGAAGCGGCGGTTGTAGCGCGCCGAGATCAGGGGCGCCGAGCGCGGCCCGAACTCGGCCGAGCGCAGCGAGTCGATCTCGATGGTGGGATCGGTGAACAGGTAGCCGCCCATGATCTCCACCGACGACTTGCGCTCGATGTACTGGAAGGGCGAGGGAACGCTCTGCGCCTGCGCGGTGCCGGCGGCCAGGGCGAGGATCGCGAGCGCGGGAAGTACGGTCCGCGAGAATCGGTTCATCTGGATGGCTGCGAGAGTGGGGTCTGCTGCGAAGGCCCTTATAGGCGCGGGAAGGTATGGTTTGTTCCAAAGCACGGCAATGAAGTGCGTGAGTGCGTGAGTGCGTCAGTGCGTGAGTCACCGCGGTTGAACGCACTGACGCACTGACGCACTCACGCACTAACGCACTAACGCACTCCCCGCAGGTCGCGCCCCGTCATGGCGGCCGGCTGCGGCACGCCGATCAGGCCCAGGATCGTGGGCGCCACGTCGCAGAGGGCACCGTCGTGGAGGGTGTCGGTGGTGCGGCGGCCCTCCGGCTCCACCAGGACGATGCCCACCGGGTTGGTGGTGTGGGCCGTGTGGGGGCCGCTGGTGGTGGGGTCCCACATCTGTTCGCAGTTGCCGTGGTCGGCGGTCACCAGGAGGGTGGTGCCGGTCTCGCGGCAGGCGGCCAGCACCTGGCCCAGACCCTCGTCCACCGCCTCCACCGCCCTCACCGCCGCCTCCATCACCCCCGTGTGCCCCACCATGTCCGGATTGGCGAAGTTGCACACGAGCACGTCGTACTTCTTCGAGCGGATGGCCTCCACCAGCCCGCGCGCCACGTCCGGCTCGCTCATCTCCGGCTGCAGGTCGTAGGTGGCCACCTTGGGCGACTGCACCAGGCGCCGGTCCTCGCCCGCCGGGGGGTCTTCCACGCCGCCGTTGAAGAAGTAGGTGACGTGCGGGTACTTCTCCGTCTCCGCCGTTCGGAATGAGGAAAGGCCGTGCGAGGCCAGCACGTCGCTCAGCTTGTCGTCCAGCGGCTGCGGCGGGAAGGCGGCCGGGAGGGGGAAGTCCTCGTCGTACTGGGTCATGGTGACGAGCTCCACCCGCGGCGGTGCGGGTCCGCGGTCGAAGTCCGCGAAGTGCGGGTCGGCCAGGGCGCGGGAGAGCTGGCGGGCGCGGTCCGCGCGGAAGTTGAAGAAGATGGCGCCGTCGCCGTCGCGCACCACCCCCGCGGGCTCGCCGGCCGCGTCCACCAGCACGCGCGGGTTGAGGAACTCGTCGGTCTCGCCCGTCCCGTACGCCTGCCCCACCGCCTCGATGGGGTCTACGATGCACAGCCCCTCGCCGTACACCATGGCGCGGTACGCCCGCTCCACGCGGTCCCAGCGCCGGTCGCGGTCCATGGCCCAGTAGCGCCCGCAGAGGGTGGCCACGCGGCACCCGCCCCGCTCCCCCGCCCTCCCGAAGAGCTCCGTCAGGTACCCGCGCGCCGAGCGCGGCGGCGTGTCGCGCCCGTCCAGGAAGAGGTGCAGGCGCACGTTCGGAAGCTCCTCCCGGTCCGCGAGCTCGCACAGGGCCAGCAGGTGGGCGTCCACGGCGTGCACCCCGCCGGGCCCGATCAGGCCGATCAGGTGAAGGGTGCCTCCGCGCTCCTTCACCCCGCGCATCACGCGCAGGAAGGTCTCGTTGGCCGCGAACTCCCCCGTCTCGATGGCGTGCGCGATGCGCTGGAGCGACTGCATCACCACGCGGCCGGCCCCCAGGTTCAGGTGGCCGACCTCGCTGTTCCCCATCTGCCCCGGCGGCAGCCCCACCGCCGGCCCGTGCGTGGTGAGCCGGGCGCGCGGGTAGGCGCCCTCCTCCCATAGATGGCGCCAGGTGGGATTATGCGCCTCCGTCACCGCGTTGTCGGGGGCGGGCTCGCGCAGCCCCCAGCCGTCCAGGATCACCAGCGCGGCGCGGGGACGGTCGGTCACGGAGGCCTCGTTCTGGGGCAAGGATGACGGAAACATTAGGTGACTTGACGGGAATGGCGAGACTCGCCTAAGTTACTCCCTACACCGGTTCGCGCGCCGAATCTACTCCGCGCCGGGACGCTTTCGCCACCCCGGCGCCGCGTCCCGCCGGCGCCTTTCGTCCGGGTGATCTCCGGTCCGCGCCGGCACCGTGCGCACTCATCGCGCCACCGCACCGCAATCTCCTCCGCAGGCAGCGACTCAGCGCCGAGCAGGCCCCGCCCGATCCGCGCCCACAGGAACCTAGATGCCCGCTCCGATCCGTGCCCTCGCGGTGGCCCTCGCCGCCGTCACGCTCGGGATGTCGCCCGCAGCCCGCTCGCTGGCCCCGGTCACGTGGACCACGGCCGCGCCGCCGTCCGCGCCCGGGCCCGACGCGGCTGTACGGCTTGCCGGCGAAGCCTTCGGGCGCAGCGGGCAGCTGCGGGTGGTGGTCACGGACACGCGCCGGCCCCTTCCGCTCCCCATGGAGTGGACGCTGGAGCGCCCGGCCGACGTCGGGTACCGCTGGCTTCCCGTGGGGCGCGCGCGCGGCGGCGTGCTGGGCGGCGAGATGAGGCTGGGGGCGGGGCTGGTGGCCCCGGCGGACCCGGGCGTGTACCGGCTGGCGCTGAGCGCCGCCGGGTGGCGCCAGGAGGTCAACGAGCTCAACGTCATCGCCCGCGTCCCCTTCTCCGAGAAGCGCGCCGGGTACCTCAACGGCTACCGCATCGGCAACTACGAGACGGAGACGGAAGGGCGCAGCGACGCGTACGCGCCGCCCCCGGGCTTCATCGAGGTGACGCCGGAGAACCAGGACCTGCAGGTCTCCACCCACTTCCGGCTGCGGAACTTCCTCACCAAGGACCAGTTCGCCGTGTGGCCGAAGTACCTGGCGCTGGACCTGCGCCTGATCGACAAGCTGGAGCTGGTGATGCAGGAGCTGAACGCCATGGGTGTGAGAACTGAGCACATGGCCGTGATGAGCGGTTTCCGCACCCCGGCGTACAACGTCCAGGGCGTGGGCGAGGGCGGGCGCGTGCTGCTGAGCCGCCACACCTACGGCGACGCGTCGGACGTGTGGGTGGACAACGACCGCGACGGCTACATGGACGACCTCAACGCCGACGGCCGCCGCGACACCGACGACGCGCTCGTCATCCAGCGCGCGGTGGACCGGGTGGAGGCCCGCTACCCGGAGCTCACCGGCGGCGCCGGGGTGTACGTGGACAACGGCGCGCACGGCCCCTTCATCCACATCGACGCGCGCGGCACCTTCTCGCGCTGGTAGCACCCCTCCGCGCGGGCGGCGAGCACGGCCGTCCGGCGCGGGACCGTCCGGCGCATTAGCCATTTGTTTGCGCGCGGCGCCACCGCTTCGCGACGCTAGTTTCCTCCCTCCCTTCCCGCACGGCGCGCGCGCCGCGGGAAAACCGCGGCGAAGGCTTCGGCGCGAGTGGCTCAGTCCGCCCGGCGGCTCGATTCTTCGCGCCATACTCTGCAGAATCGGCGTGGCCGCGTGAAGCGCTTCCATGGCTTCGCGCCGGACTTCCGGGGTTCTCTTCGCCCCGGGACACTCGCGGATTGCGCTAATAAAAGTCTCATACCCCTTCCTCCTCCCCAACCCTCCCCGCCCGGGACCCCGGATCCGCCGCCCATGACTTCTCCTAACCGCCCGCAGTACCTACATTTCCCGCAGGGGCTGTCCCTGTTTCCGAGCACCCGAACTCTTGAGCCGGCCATGCTGGTTGTGATGAGGCACGATGCCACCTCCGACGACATCCAGAACGTCGTGAGGACGATGGAGGAGCTGGGCTACGAGGCGCGTCCCATGCCCGGGAAGCAGCGCACCGCCATCGGCCTGGTGGGGAACGACGGCAAGGTCAACTCCGACCGGCTGGAGTCCCTCCCCGGCGTGATGGAGGTCATCCACGTCTCGCAGCCCTACAAGCAGGTGTCGCGCGAGTGGCGCGACGAGCCCACCGTCATCACCCTCGACAACGGCACCCGCATCGGGGGCGACGAGGTGGTGGTGATGGCCGGCCCCTGCGCCGTGGAGTCCGAAGCGCAGATCCTGTCCATCGCCCGCCGGCTGCGCGACGCGGGCGCCACCATCCTGCGCGCGGGCGCCTTCAAGCCGCGCACCTCGCCCTACGCCTTCCAGGGCCTGGGCGAGCCGGGGCTGAAGCTGCTTGCCCGCGCCCGCGAGGAAACGGGGATGGCGATCGTCACCGAGGCCGTGGACGCCGAGAGCCTGGACCTGGTGGCCGAGCACGCGGACATGATCCAGATCGGCGCGCGCAACATGCAGAACTTCTCGCTGCTGCGCCGCGCGGGCCGCTCGGGGAAGCCCATCCTGCTCAAGCGCGGGATGGCGGCCACCGTCAAGGACCTGCTGATGTCGGCCGAGTACATCCTGGCCGAGGGCAACGGGCAGGTGATCCTGTGCGAGCGCGGCGTGAAGGGCTTCGACACCCACACGCGCAACCTGCTGGACCTCACGGCCATCCCGGTGGTCAAGTCGCTCTCGCACCTCCCCATCATCGCCGACCCCAGCCACGGCACGGGGCTGCGCGCCAAGGTGATCCCGATGGCGCGCGCCGCCGTCGCCGCCGGGGCCGACGGGCTGATGATCGAAGTGCATCCCGACCCGGAGCGCGCCATGTCCGACGGGGCGCAGTCGCTGTACCCGGACCAGTTCGACACGCTGATGGAGCAGATCGGCACCATCGCCGAGGCGATCGGGCGGGAGATGGCGGAGCCGCTCACCACCGTGGGTTCGCACCGCTCGCGCTGAGCGTGGCCAACAAGCCCCTGGGCGACCGCGGTGAAGAGATCGCGGCGCAGCACCTGGCCCGTGCCGGATGGACGGTGACTCACCGCAACTTCCGGCTCGGGCACAAGGAGATCGACCTCGTCGCGCGCCGCGGCGAGGTCGTTGCGTTCGTGGAGGTGAAGACGCGCGCCGGCCTGGGCTACGGCCATCCCCTGGAGGCGATCACCGCCAGGAAGCGCCGCGAGATCGCGCAGGTGGCCGCGGCCTGGATCGAGCGCTTCGGCGGCCCGCGCGACGTGTACCGCTTCGACGCCGTGGCCGTGCTGGTGCGCGGAGCCCAGCCGGAGGTGGAGCACGTGGAGGATGCGTGGAGGCTTTGACCGCGGGGCTCACACAGAGACACAGAGGCACAGAGAGGGTCTTCGCGGCGATCCTGGCCGGGGGGGCGAGCCGGAGGTTCGGGACGCCCAAGGCGCTCGCGAGCGTCGGGGGGAGGATGATCGTGGAGCGGGTGAGGGATGCGCTCGGGGTGGTCGCGGGGGAGACGGTGGTGATCGCAAATGAGGCTGGGATTTTTGACGGGTTGGAGATGGAGCAGCGGGCGGATGCGGTGGCGGGCGTGGGGCCGCTGGGGGGGATCGTGACGGCGCTGCGCTGGGCGATGGAGCGCGGGCACGGCGGCGCGCTGTGCGTGGCGTGCGACATGCCGTTCGTGTCCGCGGCGCTGCTGCGGCGAATCGCGGAGCGGGCGGGCGACGGCATCGTGGTGCCCGAGAGCGGCGGGCGAAGGGGCGTGGAGCCGCTCTGCGCGTGGTATCCGGCGTCGTGCCTCCCGGCCGCACAGCGCATGATCGCGGAGGGATCGCGGGCGCTCCACGAGCTGCTGGACATCGTCCCCACCCAGCGCATTCCGCTGGCGGAAGTGGAGCTTTGCGGCGATCCTGAGGTCCTCTTCCTCAACGTCAACACCCCGGCGGACCACGAGCGTGCCGAGCGAATCGCAGCAGAGGCCTGAGATCCCCCCCGCCGTCTGCATCGTCGGGAAGAAGAACAGCGGCAAGACGACGCTGGTGGTGGCGCTCGCGGCCCGGCTCAAGCACGACGGCTACCGCGTGGCCACCATCAAGCACGGCCACCACGCCTTCGAGAGCGACGAGCCGGGGCGGGACAGCTGGCGGCACTTCAACGAGGGCGAGGCGGAAGCCTCCATCATGTGCGGCACCGGCAAGGTGGCGCTCACCCTGCGCATCGACGGCGAGCCGGACCCGGGGGAGCTGATCCGCGACTTCTACGCGGGGCGCGGCTACGACGTGGTGCTCGTGGAGGGGTTCAAGCACGGCGCCCTCCCCAAGATCGAGGTGTTCCGGAGGGGCGTCCACGCGCACCCCATCCACGACCCCGCGGACCCGGGCGAGCACCTGGTCGCGTTCGTGACGGACGACATCAACCTGCAGTCGCGCGCCGCGACGGCGGGCTGCTTCGTCATCCCCCTGGAGCGCGACGGGGGCCATGTCCCCGCCGTCGCGCGCCTCGTCGAGTCCCAATTCATCCGGCGCGATGAGCGCTGAGCGCGCCGCGGACTGGATCTCCGCGTCCGAGGCGCTGCGGGCGATGGTGGCCGGCGTGGCGCCGCTGGGAAGCGAGGAGCGGCCCCTTCTCGACGCGCTCGGCTCCGTGCTGGCGGAGGACGTGGCGGCCACCGTGGACCTGCCGCCCTGGGACAACAGCGCCATGGACGGATTCGCCGTCCGCGCGGAGGACGTGCGCGGCGCGTCGCCCGAGGCGCCCGTGCCCCTGCGCGTGGTGGACGACGTGCCGGCCGGCCGCTTCGCCTCGCGCCCCGTGGGCCCCGGCGAGGCGATCCGCATCATGACCGGCGCGCCCGTCCCCGCGGGCGCGGACGGCGTGGTGCGCGTGGAGCACACCGACGGCGGCGCGGGGACGGGCGGGCGCGTCACCGTCCTCTCGGATGCGGACGCGGGGCGCAACGTGCGCCCGCGCGGCGAGGACGTGACGCGCGGGAGCGTGGTGCTGCGCGCGGGAGCGGTGCTGCGCGCGGGGGAGATCGGAGTGGCGGCGTCGCTGGGGCGCGCGCGGCTGCGCGTGGTGAGGCGCCCCGTGGTGGCCGTCGTCACCTCCGGCGACGAGCTGGTGACGGTCGACGACTTCGCGGAGGTGGAGGCGGGGCGCCGCATCGTATCGTCGAACAGCTACTCGCTGGCCGCGGCGTTGGCGGAGGCGGGGCTGGAGGCGCGCGTCCTGGGCATCGCCCCCGATACGCCCGAGGCGCTGCGCGCGCGGCTGGAGGAGGCGCGCGGCTGCGACGCCCTCATCACCACCGCCGGCATCAGCGTGGGCGAGCACGACCACGTGCGGCGCGTGATGGCGGAGATGGACACACAGGTGGATTTCTGGCGCGTGCGCATCCGGCCGGGCTCGGCGATGGCGTTCGGGAGGGTGGGCGCGCTGGGGGGCATCCCCTGGTTCGGGCTGCCCGGCAACCCGGTGTCCACCGGCGTCACCTTTGAGCTCTTCGTCCGCCCCGCCCTGCTGCGCATGTGCGGCCGGACGCGCATCTTCCCGCCCACTTACGATGCCGTGCTGCGCGACCCCTACCCCGTGCGCGGCGACCTGACGCACTTCCCCCGCGTCGCCACCCGGCGGGAGGCGGACGGCACCCTCTCCGCGCGCCTAACGGGCTCGCAGAGCTCCGGCGTGTCCAGCTCCCTCGCCGCCGCCGACGCGCTGGCCCTGCTCCCGCCCGACCGCTCGGGGGACGTGGTACGCATCGCCTACATCGGCGGCTCTCCCCCGGTGGAAGAGCCGCCGTTCTGAACAGCAATCTCACACAGAGGCACAGAGATGGACCGCGACAACCTGATGGACTTCGCCGCGCGCACGGCGACGGATGCGGGGAAGATCACCCTGGAGCACTTCGGGCGCGCGGCCGTGGAGTTCAAGGGCGACGGGAGCGAGGTGACGGTCGCGGACCGGGCGGCGGAGGAGTACATCCGCGGGGCCCTGCGCGACGCGTTCCCGGAGGACGGCATCGTGGGGGAGGAGGGGGAGGACGTTCCTTCGAAGAGCGGGCGGCGGTGGATCGTGGATCCCATCGACGGCACGAGGTCGTTCAGCTCGGCCGTGCCGCTCTACGCCGTGCTCATCGCGCTGGAGGAGGAGGGGACGCCGACGCTCGGATGCTGCCACCTCCCCGTGCTGGGCGAGACGCTGGTGGCGGCGCGGGGCGCGGGAGCCTGGATCAATGGCCGCCCCTCGCGCGTCTCCGAGTGCGCGGAGCTGGGCGATGCGCGGCTCGTCACGAGCGGGCTGGAGTACTGGCGCGACCGCTCCACCGACGAGCACCGCGCCGGCTTCGACCGCCTGATGCGCGGCACCCGCTTCACCCGCACCTGGGGCGACGGCTACGGCTACTTCCTGGTGGCGACGGGACGCGTGGACCTCCTCTGCGACCCCATCTCCGGCTCGTACTGGGACTACGCGCCCATGGACGTGATCGTCAGCGAGGCCGGCGGCCGCTTCAGCCAGTTCGACGGCTCCCCCGTGGGCGCCTGGACCCCCGCCCTCGCCACCAACGGCCACCTGCACGAAGCCGCCTCTCTGTGCCTCCGTGCCACCGTGTGAGACCGCCGTTCAGGGAGGCGTCCCGCCGCCGGTGGCCGGACCCTCCGACTGGGTGCTCTTGCGCTGCGGCGTGCGGCCGAAGCGGTAGGTGAGGCTGAGGCTCGCGCTGCGCCCGCCCCACGACGAGCGGCTCTGCGACGAGCCGGCGAAGCTGGGGTCGCGCGAGGTGAAGCGGGTGCGATAGATGTCCAGCGGGTCCGCGAGGCGCAGGTTCATCGACGCCTTGCGCTTGAACAACTCCTTGCGGACGCCGAGCTCCGTTCAGGGCGTGGACGAGTAGCGCCCCTGCACGGACTCGCGCGGCGAATTGACCCTCATCGAGCCCTGGAGCCCCCAACCCTTCCCCGGCTGCAGCGTGGAGTTGGCGTTGAAGTAGTAGCTGCTCCCACTGCGCGAATAGGCGCTGCCCAGCGCGCCTGCGTCGCGCTCGTCGTGGCTCGCGCCCACGGAGGCCGAGGCGTTGCCCCACGAGGCGGGGCTCAGCGACACGTTGAGGCTGCCCCCGTAGCTCTCCACGGAAGCCAGGTTCTGCGGCATGGTCGTGGCCACACCCGCCGCGCTCACGGTGCGGATGTGCTCCACCTCGTTGTCGGTGTGGCGATAGTACGGAGCCAGGCGCAGCGTCACCGCGCGGGCCCTCCAGCTCAGGTCCATGCCCAGCGAGTGGGTGCCGGCGGGCTCGAGCTCCGGGTTCCCCAGGCGCACGTTCAGCGGATCGCTCTGCGTGACGTACGGGTTCAGGTCCCAGATCCACGGGCGCCGCACGCGGCGGGAGTAGTTGAGCCGCAGGGTGCGCCCCTGCCTGAACTCGAAGCTCAGGTTGGCACTGGGGAAGACCGAAAAGAAGTCGCGGTCGAAGCCCGGCTGCGCGTTCTCCAGGCGTGGCTCCAGCTCCAGCCGCGTCGCCTCCGCGCGCAGCCCGCCCTGCAGCGACAGGCGGCCGATCTTGTGGCTCAGGTTGGTGTAGGCGGCGTGCTGGGTCTGCAGATACGTGTACGACACGTCCGTCACCTGGCGCGGATCGCTCGCGTCGAAGGGGGCGAACAGGCGCAGCGTCTGGTCGTTCGCCTGGTCCTCGTGGCTGCTCCGCACTCCTATCTCGACCTTGCCACCCTTCCCCGGCAGCGGGTGCATGTAGTCCGCCTTG
>DASVSA010000089.1:0-3068 GCA_036388335.1 Longimicrobium sp.
TCGACGAGTCGGGCACCGGATCGCCCGGGCGCAGGCCGACCGCCGCGCGCACCGCCGCCTCGGGAACGGTGCGCAACCCGTACAGGTCCACCGACGACAGGGTGTCCGGGCTGGCGGCCAGGGCCCAGAGCAGGGCGGGGAGAAGCTGGATCATCGATATCCCGGTAAGGGGTGAGGCGGGCGAACAGAGGCCGCGGCAACTACACGAAGTCCCCCTGCGCGGACGGGTCCTTCAGCTTCTGCGGGAACCCTGTAGTCCCGCGGGGGGACTTCGTGTGGTCGTTGCAGCGGTTTCAACCGCCGGCTCCGGCAGCCGGCGAAGGCGCGCGCTGAAAGAGCCGCGGGGTCTCAGCCCCGCCCCGTCAGGCGGCGGATGAGCTCCACCTCGCGCGGGTCGTAGGGGGTGCCGTCGGTGCGGAAGATGTCGTGGAACCAGACCTCCGGCTCGGCGGTGTAGCGGCGGTTCCAGCTGTCCCAGGGGTAGATGGTCTGGCTCTTCCCCTGCACCATCCCCCAGTTGTAGGCGGCCACGCCCTGCTCCTTGAACATGGGGAGAACCGCCTGGAAGGTGCTGCCGCGGGGGCGCGCCATGTACTCCGTGCACAGGATGGGGCGCCCGTAACACTGGAGCGCCGCCACCAGGGGGCGGAGCGTTTCCGGCGGGTCGTAGCTGTGGAAGGAGATGATGTCGGAGTTGGCGAGCATGTACTCCACCAGCGGCGACAGTTTGGCGGGGTCCCGCCAGTCGCCGCGCCACGGGCCCACGGTGAGGGGCTGCGCAGGGTTCGCCGCGCGCGCCCACCGGAACGTCTTGCGCAGCAGGGCCAGCGCGAGCTCAGCCTTGTCGTCCGGCTCGTACACGTAGTACGACGACGGGTTGGTGTTGTCCGGCTCGTTGAAAAGGTCCCACGCCACCACGCGCCGGTCGTTCGCGAAGCGCCTCACCACCGCCGTCACGTACCCCTCCAGCTCGTCGTGGCGGGCGGTGTCCATGAGGATGTCGAGCCCCGGGCTCTGCACCCACCCCGAGTTGTGAAGGTGGGGCTTGGGCGCGCGCTGCCTGCCCGGGCGCGGGAAGGGGTCCCACACGCCGTCGAAGAGCACCAGCATCGTACGGATCTTGTGCCGGTCCGCGATGGCGAGGTACCGGTCCACGCGCTCCAGGAAGCCCCGCGGGTCCTGCTTGTAGGCGAGGTCGTGGAGGAACACGCGCATGGTGTTGAGCCCGATGGACTCCGCCCACCCCAGCTCCCGGTCGATCGCCGCCGGGTCAAACGTGTCCGCCTGCCACATCTCCAGCTGGTTGATGGCCGAGCTGGGCGCGTAGTTGCTCCCCACCAGCCACCCCGTCTCCCGCTGCCACGCCGCCGCCCGCTCCCGCGGCCACACTTCCTGCGTCCGCGCCGTGCCCGGGAGCGCCAGCAGCGCGGCTAGCGCCAGCATCCGCAGTACCGATGGTATCATGGGCCGCCGTTCCGCTTCAGGTTGTGGGTGCCCCCCGGGTGCGAATCTGCGGCGCCCGGCGGCGCGGAGGCAAGCGTCTCACGCAGCGGCATTGTCGTCAGGGCTTTCCGAACGGGATGCGCTCCGGCATCTCGGCGGCGACGTACGACATCACGGCCATGGCGGCCACCGAGCGGGCGATGTCGCGCGGGTCCAGCTTGTCCGGCGTGTCGGCGGTGGTGTGGTGATACCAGAAGTAGCGGGTGGGGTCCACCTCCAGCCCCATCCCGGGAACGCCCAGCGCCATGATGGGGCCGATGTCCGCCCCGCCGCCGCCGCGCCCCACGCTGTCCGCGCCGATGGGCTCCAGCAGCCGCCCGATGGCGCGCACAGCCTCGTACGCCGGGTCGGTGGCGGTGATGCTGAAGCCGCGCGGCGCGAACACGCCCGCGTCGGATTCGATGGCGAGCACGTGGTTGGGGATCTCGGCGCGGTGGGCGTCGCGGTAGGCGTTGGCGCCGCGCAGCCCGTTCTCCTCGTTGGTCCACAGCACCACGCGCACGGTGCGCCGGGGGCGCAGGCCCAGCTTCTTCATCAGCCTCACCGCCTCCCACGCGGCCACGCACCCGCCCGCGTCGTCCATCGCGCCCGGCGACACGTCCCAAGAATCAATGTGCCCGCCGATCACCACCACCTCCTCGGGCCGCTCGCGCCCGCGGATCTCCGCGACGATGTTGCGCGAGGGCGCGTCGGGGAGCACGTGCGCGCCCATCCTCAGCCGCACGCGCACCCGCTCGCCGCGCGCCTGCATGCGGCGCAGCATCATGGCGTCCTCCATGGAGAGCGCCGCGGCGGGGATTTTGGGGATGCTGTCGTTGTAGCGGGTGGAGCCGGTGTGGGGCGTCTGCATCCCGAAGGGGCCCACGGAGCGGACCAGCGCCGCCAGCGCGCCCACGCGCGCCGCCTCCACCGGCCCGCGGCCGCGGTACTGCACCGTCTCGCCGTACGTGGTGAAGGGCACGTCGAAGAGCACGATCTTCCCGCGCGCCTCGGCGGCGCGGCTCGTCAGCTCGGCAAAGCTCCCCACCACCAGCACCTCGGCCTCCACGCCCGGCGTGCCCACGCTCCCGCCCAGCCCCAGCATGTGGAGCTCCACGGCGCGGGGGCTCAGCAGGGTGGCAGACTCCTGGCCGCGCACCCAGCGCGGCACCATCACCGGCTCGGTGTGCACGTTCTCCAGCCCGTCGCGCTTCATCTCCTCCACGATCCAGTCGATGGCGCGCTCCAGCTCGGGCGTGCCGCTGAAGCGGGGGCCGAAGCGGTCCACCAGCTCGGCCATGCGGATCCAGGCGGCGCTGTCGCGGGTGGCGGCGCGGATCAGGGAGTCGGCCGGGGCACGGTAGCGGGCCGCGTCCTGCGCGGCGGCGGGCACGGCGGCGAGCAGCGCGGCGAGCGCCAGGGTGGTGATCGGCTTCATGGGGAGCGGGGCAGGGGGAGTGGTTGGTCGCGCAATCTACTACGGGGCTCACACAGAGGCACAGAGCCACGGAGAGAAAGCTTGCTGCGGCGCGGCTGCCGTACGATACTCTGACGACACCCCCTCCCGCGCCGCCATGACCTCCCGG
>DASVSA010000090.1:0-7615 GCA_036388335.1 Longimicrobium sp.
CCAACTGAGCTACTCCCGCACGGCGACCGAAAAACTAACGCCATTTCGGCGATTTGAACAGAGCCACCGGTCGGGATTGAACCGACGACCGCTCGATTACGAATCGAGTGCTCTACCGGGCTGAGCCACGTCCCGAAACAACCACCTGCGACCACCGAGCGGACCGGGTGGGATTCGAACCCACGAGGGCTATTCACCCCACACGATTTCCAATCGTGCTCCTTAAGCCACTCGGACACCGGTCCAAACGCGGAGCGGAGAGGGCGGGATTCGAACCCGCGTCTGCCTTTTGGGCAGGACGGTTTAGCAAACCGTTGGTTTTAGCCACTCACCCACCTCTCCAAACCCGCCAACCGAAACCGAAAGTAGCCCCCCCAGGGATCGAACCTGGACTTTCCTGAGTCAGAGTCAGGCGTGTTGCCAATTACACCAGAGGGCTGTGTCTTGAAAGCGGGAGACGGGGCTCGAACCCGCGACCCTCAGCTTGGGAAGCTGATGCTCTACCAACTGAGCTACTCCCGCACGGCGACCGAAAAACTAACGCCATTTCGGCGATTTGAACAGAGCCACCGGTCGGGATTGAACCGACGACCGCTCGATTACGAATCGAGTGCTCTACCACTGAGCTACGGTGGCGCTCTCTCCGTTCCAGTGGAGCTGAGGGGAATCGAACCCCTGACCTCTGCAGTGCGATTGCAGCGCTCTCCCATCTGAGCTACAGCCCCAACATTCTCACCGGCAGTGGGCGGTACAAGACTCGAACTTGTGACCTCCACGATGTCAACGTGGCGCTCTAACCAACTGAGCTAACCGCCCGGGCCTGCACGAAGTGGTGGGGGTAGGATTCGAACCTACGTAGGGCGAAGCCCGGCAGATTTACAGTCTGCTGCCATTAGCCACTCGGCCACCCCACCATGTACTCGCCAAACTATGGAGCCGAGGGGAATCGAACCCCTGACCTCTTGAATGCCATTCAAGCGCTCTCCCAACTGAGCTACGGCCCCTTGCCACCCGCCCCGGGAGGGCGGGCTAACCAACCCGTATTGTCAAAAAGCTCTTCGCTTATCGTAAGCGGGGCCGACGGGACTCGAACCCGCGACCTCCGGAGTGACAGTCCGGCACTCTAACCGACTGAGCTACGGCCCCTTGGGTACTGCTCCGGGACTTCCTCCCGGTCCTTCAGAGCGGGCAACCGGACTCGAACCGGCGACCTCAACCTTGGCAAGGTTGCGCTCTACCAACTGAGCTATGCCCGCGTGTACTTCAGCGCTCCCACGGGGAATCGAACCCCGCTCTCAACCTTGAAAGGGTCGTGTCCTAACCGATAGACGATGGGAGCCGATCGCTTTCAAGTTTCCCACACAAGCTCGCGATGGGACTCGAACCCATGACCTCTTCCTTACCAAGGAAGTGCTCTGCCGGCTGAGCTACGCGAGCAACGCCCGGGTCCCGAGCTTGTCCGTCAGTACCGCTACGGGGATTCGAACCCCGGTTTCCGCCGTGAGAGGGCGGCGTCCTAGTCCCCTAGACGATAGCGGCGTATCGCTTGTCCGCACACGCCCGGAGGGAATCGAACCCCCAACCGCCGGTTTTGGAGACCGGTGCTCTACCAATTGAGCTACAGGCGTACAGACTACTTCGTACTCAGATGGCCAGGGAGGGAGTCGAACCCCCGACACTGCGATTTTCAGTCGCATGCTCTACCAACTGAGCTACCTGGCCCCGATCCGGCTTCCCCAACAAAAAACCGCCCGGCATCGGCGGCGGGGTCTGGGGCTATAGCGGGGGCGGGATTTGAACCCGCGACCTTCGGGTTATGAGCCCGACGAGCTACCAGGCTGCTCCACCCCGCGACAAGGACCACAAATTTAAACTGCCCCGTCCCGTCCGTCAACCCCCCGCGGCGCATCCGCCGCGTCGCGGGCACTGGCCCGCTGGGGAGCCAATAACATATTCCCTTTTCTCAGAAACGGAAGCCCTTGACAAAAAATCGGGGCTCACCAGGGGCACAGAGACACAGAGAGGGGGGCTGGTTGCAGCGGCTGGGGAACAGGTGTATCGTGGGATGGTCCCACTCCATCCACCCGATTCCACGGGAGCCATGAAGCCATTTCTGAAGCTGTGGGTGCTCGCGGCGGCGGCCGTGCCCGCGTCCGTGCACGCGCAGGGGCTGCAGTACCCGGAGACGCGCCGCGCGGACCAGGTGGACGTCTTCCACGGCACGCGCGTGGCCGATCCGTACCGCTGGCTGGAGGACAGCGACACGCCCGAGACGCGCGCCTGGATCACGGCCCAGAACCGCATCACCGCCTCGTACCTGGAGGCCATCCCGGAGCGGCGGCGCATCGGCGAGCGGCTGACGCAGCTCTGGAACTACGAGCGCTACGGGACGCCCTTCAAGCGCGCCGGGCGCTACTTCTTCTGGAAGAACGACGGCCTGCAGAACCAGTCGGTGCTCTACACGGCCGCGTCGCTCACGGGCGAGCCGCGGGTGGTGCTGGATCCCAACACCCTCTCGCGCGACGGCACCATGGCCGTCTCCGCGGTCTCGGTGAGCGAGGACGGGCGGCGGCTGGGGTACGGCGTGTCGTCCGGCGGGTCGGACTGGCAGGAGCTGCGGGTGCGCGACGTGGCGACGGCCACCGACCTCCCGGACCGCATCCAGTGGGTGAAGTTCTCGGGGCTGAGCTGGACGCACGACGGGCGCGGCTTCTTCTACTCCCGCTATCCGCAGCCCACGGGGAACGCGCTCACCTCCACGGTCCGCAACCAGAAGCTCTACTACCACCGCCTGGGCACGCCGCAATCGGCCGACGTGCTGGTGTACGAGCGCACCGACCAGCCGGACTGGGGGTTCGGCGGCTTCGTGACGGACGACGGGCGCTACCTGGTGGTGAACGTCACGCAGGGCACCGACCGCCGCAACCGCGTCTACGTCAAGGACCTGGGCACCGCCGCCACCCCGCGGCTGGACGCGCAGATGGTGCGGCTGCTGGACGACTTCGACGCGGACTACAGCTACGTGGGGAACGACGGCCCGCTCTTCTACTTCCAGACGGACCTGGACGCGCCGCGCGGGCGGGTGATCGCCATCGACCTGCGCACGCAGGCGCGCGACCGCTGGCGCACGGTGGTGCCGCAGGGGCCGGATGCGCTCGGCAACGTGACCATGGCCGGCGGGCGCCTGGTCGCGCAGTACATGCACGACGCGGCCTCGCGGGTGCGAGTCTTCGAGAAGAGCGGCACCCTCGTACGTGACATCGAGCTCCCCGGCCTGGGCTCGGTGGGCGGCGTGAGCGGCGACGAGGACGACCCGGAGCTCTTCTACTCCTTCGCGTCGTATCTCAGCCCCAATACGGTGTACCGCCACGACGTGCGCACGGGGCGCTCGGGGGTGGTGTGGGCGCCGCGCGTGGCCTTCGACGCCAGCCGCTACGAGACGCGCCAGCTCTTCTTCCAGAGCAAGGACGGCACGCGCGTCCCCATGTTCGTCACCCACCGCAAGGGGATGGCGCTGGACGGCAACAACCCCACCCTGCTCTACGGGTACGGCGGCTTCAACGCGGCGATGATGCCCGGCTTCGCGGCCAGCGTGGCGGTGTGGCTGGAGATGGGCGGCGTGTACGCGGTCGCCAACATCCGCGGCGGGAGCGAGTACGGCGAGGAGTGGCACGCGGCGGGCACGAAGGAGCGGAAGCAGAACGTCTTCGACGACTTCATCGGCGCGGCGGAGCACCTGGTGGCGCAGAAGTACACGTCACCGGCGAAGCTGGCGATCTCCGGGGCCTCCAACGGCGGGCTGCTGGTGGGCGCGGTGCTCAACCAGCGCCCCGACCTGTTCGGCGCGGCGCTCCCCGCGGTGGGGGTGATGGACATGCTCCGCTTCCACAAGTTCACCATCGGGTGGGCGTGGACCTCGGACTACGGCTCGCCCGACGACCCGGCGCTCTTCCCGGCGATCTACGCGTACTCGCCGCTTCACAACATCAAGCCCGGCACGCGCTACCCGGCCGTGCTGGTGACCACGGGCGACCACGACGACCGCGTCGTCCCGGGCCACTCGTTCAAGTACGCCGCGGCCATGCAGGCGGCGCAGGCGGGCCCGGCTCCCGTGTTGATCCGCATCGAGACGCGGGCGGGCCACGGCGCCGGCAAGCCCACGCAGATGCAGATCGAGGAGGCCGCGGACCGCTGGGCGTTCCTGGCGAAGAACCTGGGGATGCGGGTGAGCTTCTAAAAAGCTGGGCTCACACGGAGACACAGAGGCACAGAGATGAGATTATCTCTGTGCCTGCTGCGTTGTGCGGCGCGAGAGGTGCTTGTATGTTCGAAACAGGACCCCACGCACCCCCGGACCGCCATGAGAAGCAGCTTCCAGGCACCGCCGGTTCACCTGATTCTGCGCGCGTACCCGCCCGCTCCCGCGCGCGTGGGGCTCTGGTATCGTCCGCTCCCGTTCAGGATGGTGGCGGCGGCGCTCTCGCTGGCGCTCTTCTGGGGGGTCGCTCCGTGGTCTTTCTGGGTGCCGCCGCACTATCCGTGGCCGGTGCTCAGCTTCGGGGTCGGGACGTACCTGGCCATCTGGTTCTCGCGGCGCTACCGGGTGCGGTGGTTCGCGGGAACGTGCCCGCGCTGCAACCACGACCTGGAGCTCCCCCGCGGCGCGGCCATCAACCTGCCGCACGCGCTCACCTGCTTCCACTGCCACTTCGAGCCGCGCCTCGAAGCGTTCACGGAAGCCGAGGAGGAGCGCATCTCGGTGGACGAGGGCCACAACCTGCGCCACGTCCGCTCCGAGTGCACGGGGAACTGGGCCGAAGTATCTTTCTTCCGCCAGCCTTACCTCGCCTGCAGCACCTGCGGCGCGCGCCACCACGCCACCCCGAATCTCCGCCAGGCCGCCGCGGAAGAGAACGAGACCGGCCGCCTCCTGGAAGAGCTCGCCGACGAGGGCCGCTACCTCTGCTGAACTGATTTGCTCACACAGAGACACAGAGGCACAGAGAAGAACCAATCTCTGTGCCTCTGTGTCTCTGTGTGAGCTTATCCGACTACTAGATTGACGAGCCGGTCCGGGACGAAGATCACCTTTCGCACCTCCTTGCCCTCCATGAACTTCCTCACGTTCTCGTCGGCGACGGCGGCGGCGTGGGCGTCGGCCTCGGCGATGCCGCGGGGCATGGGCATGCGCGCGCGCAGCTTGCCGTTCACCTGCACCACAAACTCCACCGTGTCCGCCATCGTCTTGGCGGGGTCGTAGCCGGGCCACTCCGCCTCGTCCCAGATGGAGCCTGTATGCCCCGACCGCTCCCACAGCTCCTCCGCCATGTGCGGGGCGAAGGGGGCCACCAGGCGCACCAGCGGCTCAACCGCGGCGCGCTCAGGGGTGCGCCCGCCCGTGCGGACCACGTTGAGGTACTCCATCATCGCCGCGATGGCGGTGTTGTAGGAGAGCACCTCCAGGTCGTCCGTCACCTTCTTGATGGTAGCGTGGAGCTTCTGCTCCACCGCCGGGTCCATCGCCCGGTCCTCGGCGGAGAGCACCGCGTCCCACAGCCGGTTGAGGAAGTTGTAGGGCCCCGAGATCCCCGCGTCGCGGAAGTCGCCCCCCTCCTGGTACGGCCCCAGGAACATGAGGAAGGTGCGGAAGGTGTCCGCGCCCCACTCGGCGATGTAATCGTCCGGCACCACCACGTTGCCGCGCGACTTGGACATCTTGGAGCCTTCCTTCACGATGAGCCCGTGCGCCCGGAAGCGGGTGAACGGCTCGTCGAAGTCCACGTGCCCCATGTCCTTGAGCGCCATCGTGATGAAGCGCGCGTAGAGCAGGTGGAGCACCGCGTGCTCGTTGCCCCCGATGTAGCTGTCCACGGGGAGCCACTTCCTGGTGATCCCCGCATCGAAGGGCACCTGCTCGTTCCCCGCCGACGGGTAGCGCAGGAAGTACCACGACGAGTCCAGGAACGTGTCGCTCACGTCCGTCTCGCGCCGGGCCCGGCCGCCGCACGAGGGGCAGTCGGTGAGGTACCACTCCTCGTGGCGCGCCAGCGGCGACACGCCCGAGGCGTCGGGCTTGAAGTCTTCGATGGGCGGCAGCAGCACCGGGAGCTGGTCCTCGGGCACCGGCACCGTGCCGCACTCGTCGCAGTAAAGGATGGGGATGGGCGGGCCCCAGTAGCGCTGGCGCGAGATCGTCCAGTCGTGCAGACGGTAGTTGACGCGCGACGTCCCCGCCCCCTGCTGCGCCAGGAGCGTGGTGATGGCCATCTTCCCCGTCTCCACCTCCAGCCCGCTAAAGCGGCCGGAGTTCACCAGGCGGCCATTGCCGGTGTACGCCTCTTCCAGCGGGGTGTCGCCGTCGTCGCCCTCGCCGGCCACCACGCGGCGGATGGGGAGGCCGAACTTGCCGGCGAACTCGAAGTCGCGCTCGTCGTGCCCGGGCACGGCCATGATGGCGCCCGTACCGTACTCCATCAGCACGTAGTCGGCGATCCAGACGGGGATCTCTTCCCCGCTGGCCGGGTTGAGCGCGCGGGCGCCCGTGTCCACGCCCGTCTTGGTCTTGTCGGTCTTCTTGCGCGACACCAGGTCGGTTGCGGTGGCCTGCCGGCGGTACTCGTCCACCTCGGCCCGCTTGTCATCCGTGGTGATGCGGTCCACCAGCGGGTGCTCGGGGGCCAGCACCATGTAGGTGGCGCCGAAGAGCGTGTCCGGCCGCGTGGTGAATACGGAGATGGCCAGCGGCTCGCCCTGGTCCTGCCCCACGATGGGGAAGCGGATCTCGGCCCCCTCGCTGCGCCCGATCCAGTTCTCCTGCGCCTTGCGGGTGGTATCCGACCAGTCGATGTGCTTCAGGTTCTCCAGCAGCTTCCCCGCGTACTGCGTGATGCGAAAGAACCACTGGCTGAGGAACCTCATCTCCACGGCTGTGCCGCAGCGCTCGCACTCGCCCCCCACCACCTGCTCGTTGGCGAGCACGGTGTTGCAGTTCGGGCACCAGTTGACCGCCGCCTCCTTCTTCTCCGCCAGCCCGCCCTTGTAGAGCTGGAGGAAGATCCACTGCGTCCACCGGTAGTAGTCCGGCGTGGTGGTGTCTACCGTGTGGTTCCAATCGTACATGAAGCCCACGCGGCGCAGCTGCTTCGTGAAGCGCTCCACGTTGCGGGGGATCAGCTCGCTGGGGTGGATCCCCTGTTTGAGCGCGAAGTTCTCCGAGTGGATGCCGAACGCGTCGAAGCCGATCGGCTCGAAGACGTCGTACCCCTGCAGCCGCTTGAAGCGGCCGAAGACGTCGGCGCCCGTGAACGCGTAGATGTTCCCCACGTGAAGCCCTTCGGCCGACGGGTAGGGGAACATCATCAGGTTGTAGAAGGGACGCTCGGCCGCGCGGAGCTCCTCCTCCGTCCACGTGTTCGTCCCCCGCTCGTCCCACCGCGCCTGCCACTTCCGCTCCAGCTCGGCGGCGTGGTAGCTGCCGGTCTTCTGCTCGCTGCTCATGGTATTCCCGGTCGCTTAAAATCGGGCCGCCGCCGCGGGGGTCTCCCCGGCGGCGGCGGCCTACGTTGCCACTCCCAATCTATCCCGCCGCCCCGGATTTACAACCCCGGACGGCGCC
>DASVSA010000091.1:0-6218 GCA_036388335.1 Longimicrobium sp.
CCTCCGCCGAACTCCTGATTCCCAGAACCGATGAAAGCGATCCTTTTCGACGCGGGCAACACGCTGGTCTGGATAGACCACCCCTTCCTCGTGAGCCTGCTTGCGGAGCACGGCGTGGAGACGACGGAGGAGGCGCTGATGGGCGCCGAGTACGAGGCCAAGCTCGTGCTGGACGAGATGGTGCGCGGCGGCAACGGCGGCGACGACCGCTCGCGCGGCAGGATCTACTTCGCCGAGGTCTTCCGCCGCATCGGCCTGCCGGACGCGCAGTTCCCCGCCGTAGCCGAGCGCCTGTGGGCGCGCCACGCCGAGCAGAACCTGTGGAGCCTGGTGCGCGACCACACGATTTCGACGCTGGAGGCGCTGCGCGGGCTGGGCTACCGCCTGGCCGTGATCTCCAACGCGGACGGGCGCGTGGAGGCGCTGCTGGAGTCGCTGGACCTGCGCCCGCACTTCGAGTTCGTGATCGACTCCACCCTGGTGGGCGTGGAGAAGCCGGACCCGCGCATCTTCCGCATGGCGCTGGAGCGGCTGGGGGTGGAGCCGCACGAGGCCGCGTACGTGGGCGACATCTACGAGGTCGACGTGGTGGGTGCGCGCAACGCCGGGCTCCACCCGTACCTGGTGGACCCCCTCGGCCGCTCCGCGGGCCGCGACTGCGACACCATCCGCGGGATCGACGAGCTTCCGGGGCTCCTGGGCCGTGCCGGCTGAGCCGTGGTGGGAGGGGTACTTCGACGAGAGCTTCGTCGAGCTCTACCGCGACTTCCTTACCCCGGAGCGAACCGCGCGCGAGGTGAAGGGGATCCGCGAGATGGTGCCGCTGGAGCCGGGCGCCGAGATCCTGGACCTGGCCTGCGGGTGGGGCCGCCACTCGCTCGCCCTGGCCGAAGCCGGCTTTCGAGTCACGGGGATGGACCTCTCGGAAACGCTCCTGCGCCGCGCCCGCACCCGCGCGGGCCGCGCCGGCGTTCCCGTGGAGTGGGTGCGCGCGGACATGCGCGAGATCCCCTTCCACGGAAAGTTCGACGCCGTCCTCTCCCTCTTCTCCTCGCTCGGCTACTTCCTCTCGGACGACGAGGACCTGCGCGTCCTGCGCGGGGTTCACGACGCGCTGAGGCCCGGCGGCTTCTTCGTACTGGAGACGATGCACCGCGACCACGCGGTGAGCGGCTACACGGAGCGCGACTGGTGGGAAACGGAGGACGGCGCGACCGTGTGGGTGGAGCGCGAGTTCGACGCCATCGACGGGATCAGCCGCGAGTGGACCCGCTGGCGCCGCGGCTCCAAAACGGGCGAGAAGTTCCACGAGCTCCGCATCCGCAGCGCCACCGAGTGGTCCGTCCTCCTCCGCGCCGCCGGCCTGCACCCGGTGGAGTGGTACGGCGACTGGGAGCTGGCGCCCTTCATCCACAGCTCCGAAGACCTGATCTGCATCGCCCGGCGGCGCTGAGAAGTTCTCCTCTGTGCCTCCGTGTCTCTGTGTGAGCCAAGCAGTTGCCGCGATTGGCGCCCCGGCTGTATGTTCCCGGACTTCTCAGGGCACGAACGCGCACCTACTTCTGAAGCCAGACGATGCCTGAACGCAAGATCCGGGTGCTGGTAGCCAAGCCCGGACTGGACGGCCACGACCGCGGCGCCAAGGTGATCGCCGCCGCCCTGCGCGACGCGGGGATGGAGGTCATCTACACCGGGCTCCACCAGACGCCGGAGATGATCGTGAGCGCCGCGATCCAGGAAGACGTGGACGTGGTGGCCATGTCGATCCTCTCCGGCGCTCACATGACGCTCTTTCCGCGCGTGAAGGAGCTGCTGGAGGCGGAGGGCGTGGACCACGTGCTCCTCACCGGCGGCGGGATCATCCCGGAAGAGGACATGCGCGCGCTGGAAGTGAAGGGGATCGGCCGCCTCTTCGGCCCGGGCACCCCCACCACTGCGGCGGTGGAGTACATCCGCGACTGGTACGCGCAGAACGGGCGCGACCGGGAGACCGCCGACGCGTGAGCGCCACAGCCGCACCCGCGGGCCGCGCCCGCACGCTCGCCGCCGAGCTGCGCGAGCTGGAGACCCGGCTGCGCCAGGGCGGCGGGCCCAAGCGCATCGACAAGCAGCACGCCGACGGCAAGCTCACCGCGCGCGAGCGCATCGCGCTGCTGGTGGACCCGCGCACGCGCTTCCAGGAGATCGGCCTCCTCGTGGCCCACGACCGCTACGACGGGCAGGCCCCCGCCGCCGGCGTGGTGACGGGGATCGGCACCGTGGCCGGGCGCGAAGTGGTCGTGGTGGCCAACGACGCGACCGTCAAGGCGGGGTCGTGGTGGCCGGAGACGATCACCAAGATGCTGCGGGCGCAGGAGATCGCCATGCGCTGCCGCGTCCCCATCCTGTACCTGGTGGACTCGGCGGGGGTGAACCTGCCGTACCAGGGAGGCGTGTTCCCGGGGCAGTACGGCGCGTCGCGGCTCTTCTACTACAACTCCATCATGCGGCGCTACCTCAAGGTGCCGCAGATCGCCGCGGTGATGGGGCCGTGCATCGCCGGGGGCGCGTACCTGCCGGCCCTCTCCGACGTGATCCTGATGGTGGAGGGTACGTCGTTCATGGGCCTCGGCGGGCCCAACCTGGTGAAGGGGGCCACGGGGCAGAGCACCGACAGCGAGACGCTGGGCGGCGCCTACACTCACAACGCCATCTCCGGCGTGGCTCACTACCGCGTGGCCGACGACCGCGCCTGCATCGCCAGGATCCGCGACCTGGTGCGCGAGCTGCCGCGCGCGGCCTGCGCCCTCCCCATCGGCGAGCCCGCGCCCCCGGCGCGCCCCGAGGCGGAGCTGTACGACATCCTCCCGGCCGACCACCGGCAGCCGTACGAAGTGCGCGAGGTGCTGCGCTGCATCCTGGACCGCGGCGCCTTCGACGAGTTCCAGGTGGACTACGCGCCGGAGATGATCTGCGGCACGGGTCGCATCGCGGGGATCCCCGTGGGCATCATCGCCAACGCGCGCGGGATGCTCAAGGACCCGCACGGCGGCCGGCCCAAGTTCGGCGGCATCGTGTACGCGGACAGCGCGGAGAAGGTGGCCTTCTTCATCGACATGCTGAGCCGCCACGGCACGCCCATCCTGTTCGTGCAGGACGTGAGCGGCTTCATGGTGGGCACCGACGCGGAGCACAGCGGCATCATCCGCTCCGGCGCGCGCTTCGTGGAGGCGATGGCCACGGCCACCGTCCCCAAGCTGGTGCTCACCATCAACCACGCGTCGGGCGCGGGGTACTACGCCATGGCGGGGCAGGGCTTCGACCCGGACTTCATCTTCACCTGGCCCACCGGCCGCATGGGTGTGATGGAGGGCGAATCGGCCGTCACCGCCCTCTTCAGCACGCAGCTCGAAGAGCTGAAGAAGGCCGGGAAGGCCCCCGACGCGGAGCTCCAGGCCAAGATGGACGCGGTGCGCGCCGACTACGACCAGCAGCTCGACGCGCGCTTCGCCGCCGCCCGCGGCTTCGTGGACGCCGTGATTCTCCCGGAAGAGACGCGCGCCGCCCTGGCCCTGGCGCTGCGCACCTCGCTCAACAACCCGGGGCCGCACCTGGGCTCGTTCGTCCTGCCGCCGGCCATTTGACAAAGAGGCATCACACAGAGGCACAGAGACACAGAGGAGAAGTTCGTCTCCGTGCCTCTGTGTCTCTGTGTGAGATTCCAGTGGGACCACTAGAGGAACAATGAAAGACAAGATCCGCATCGCCTCCGGGCAGGGGTTCTGGGGGGACCAGCTGGACGCTCCCAAGCAGCAGGTGGAGGGCGGGCCGATCGACTACCTGATGCTCGACTACCTGGCCGAGGTCACCATGTCGATCATGCAGAAGCAGCGCGCCCGCAACCCGCAGCTCGGGTACGCGCGCGACTTCGTGCCGCTGATGGGCGAGATCCTCCCGGCCGTGGTGGAGCGCGGGATCCGCGTGGTGGCCAACGCGGGCGGCGTCAACCCGATCGGCTGCCGCGACGCGGTGCTGGAGGAGGCGCGCAAGGCGGGGCTGCGCGCCCGCATCGGCACCATCACCGGCGACGACATCCTGGAGCGGCTGCCGGACCTGCTGGCGCGCGGGGTGGAGCTGAAGAACATGGAGACGGGCGAGCCCCTCTCCACGGTCCTCGACCGCGTGCAGAGCGCCAACGCGTACATCGGCGCGCGGCCCATCGTGGAGGCGCTGCGCCAGGACGCGCAGGTGATCATCACCGGGCGCTCCACCGACACGGCGCTCACCTACGCGCCCATGATCCACGAGTTCGGCTGGTCGCTGGACGACCACGACCGGATCGCGGCGGGGGTGGTGGCGGGGCACATCAACGAGTGCGGCGCGCAGGCCAGCGGCGGCAACCACCTGGTGGACTGGCGCGAGATCAGGGAGCTGGCGCAGATCGGCTACCCCATCATCGAAGCCTACGCCGACGGGTCGTTCGTGGTCACCAAGCACGACGGCACCGGCGGACGGGTGACGCTGCCCACGGTCAAGGAGCAGCTCGTCTACGAGATGGGCGACCCGCGCAGCTACATCACCCCCGACGTGGTGGCCGACTTCACCAGCATCCGCCTGGAGGCCGACGGCGCCGACCGGGTGCGCGTGTTCGGCGTGCGCGGCGGCCCGCGCACCGACATGCTCAAGGTGAGCATCGCCTACTCCGACGGCTACAAGGCGACGGGAACGCTGGTCTACTCCTGGCCCGACGCCGTGGAGAAGGCGCAGCTCGCCGACCGCGTGCTGCGCGAGCGGCTCGATCGCCTGGGCCTGAAGTTCGACGAGGTGCTCACCGAGTACGTGGGCTGGAACGCCACGCACGGCCCCCTCGCCGGCCCGCTCCCGCGCGACCTCCCCGAGGTCACGGTGCGCTGGGGCGTGCGCGGCCAGGACCGCGCCGCCGTGGAGCGCTTCACCAAGGAGATCGCCCCCCTGGTGCTCGCCGGCCCCCCTTCGGTCACCGGCTTCGCGGGCGGGCGCCCGGCGGTGCAGGAGATCATGGCGTACTGGCCGGCGCTGATCCCGAAGAGCGAGATCGAGCCGGGGCTGAAGGTGGAGGTGGTGGCGGCATGAAGGGGAAGTGCGTGAGTGCGTTAGTGCGTGAGTGCGCTGCAGCGGGTGCCGGTCGGTGGTCCGGGTGCGCGCGTATACCCCGCGCCGCGACGCCTGCCCGCCTCCGCCGAGTGCAGTTGCGCACTCACGCACTCACGCACTCACGCACTTCAGTTTCATGCGCATAACCTTCCTCGGCACCGCGGCGGCCCGCCCCACGGTGGGCCGCAACGTCTCGTCGCTCGTCGTGCAGCGCGAGGGGGACGTGCTGGTGTTCGACTGCGGCGAGGGGACGCAGCGGCAGATGATGAAGTTCGGGACCGGCTTCGGGTTCCACGACATCTTCTTCACGCACCTTCACGCCGATCACTTCCTGGGGGTGATCGGGCTGCTGCGCACGCTGGGGCTGCAGGCGCGCGAGGAGCCGATGACGCTGTGGACGCCCCGCGGCACCGAGGCGACGCTCCGGCAGGCGGTGGAGCTGGGCGTGGAGCGCGTCCCCTTCGAGGTGCGCATCAACGGCGTGGAGCCGGGGGAGAAGATCGCGCGCGGCGTGTACGACGTCGTGCCGTTCCCCGCCAAGCACGCGGGGCGCGCGGTGGGATACGCGGTGGTGGAGCACGACCGCCTCGGCCGCTTCAACGCGCAGCTCGTGCGCGACCTGGGCGTGCCCGAGGGCCCGCTCTGGGGAAAGCTCCACCACGGGGAGGACGTGGAGGTGGACGGCCGCACCGTCCGCGCGGCGGACGTGGTGGGCGAGCCGCGGCCGGGCCGCAAGGTGGTGTACACCGGCGACACCCGCCCCACGCCCGCCACCCGCGAGGTCGCGGCCGGCGCCGACCTCCTCATCCACGAAGCCACCTTCGCGCAGGACGAGGCGGAGCGCGCCGTCGCCACGGGCCACTCCACCGCCCGCGAGGCCGCCCAGGTGGCAGCCGACGCCGGGGTGCTGCGCCTTGCCCTCACCCACTTCTCCCCCCGGTATGCCGACGACCCCCGCGTGCTGGAGCGCGAGGCCCGCGGCGTCTTCCCCGAAGCCGTGGCGGCGTACGACGGGCTTACCATCGAGGTGCCGTACCGTTCCGAGTAGCTCAAACGGAGGCACAGAGATGAATTCATCTCTGTGCCTCCGTTTGAGCTACTCGGAA
>DASVSA010000092.1:0-1633 GCA_036388335.1 Longimicrobium sp.
GCGCACCGGTCTGGTCCACGTACCAGAAGGGCCCGCCGCGGAACGGCGGGAAGCCGATCCCCAGCACCGCGCCCACGTCGCCGTCGCGCGCGGAGCGGAGGACCCCTTCCTCGAGCGTGCGCAGCGCCTCGTTCACCATCATCAGCCCCAGCCGCTGCTGGATCTCCTCGCGGGGGAGCGTCCTGGCGGGCGGGTTGCCGATGACGGCGTACACGGACTCGTCCGGCCCCGCCTTCTTGCCGTCCTCGCCATAGGTGAAGAAGCCGCGCCCGTTCTTGCGCCCCAGCCGCCCGTCGGCCACCATGCGATCGAGCACGGAGCTGGGCTGCATGCGCTCCGCGAAGGCGGCGGCAAGGATCGTCCCGGCCTTCTGCGCCACGTCCAGCCCCACCTCGTCGTACAGGGTGATGGGCCCCACGGGGTATCCCCACCCGGTCATCGCCGCGTCAATCTCCTCCATCCGCACCCCTTCCTCCAGCAGCAGCGCCGCCTCGGCCATGTAGGGCGAGAGGATGCGGTTGGCGTAGAAGCCCGGGGCGTCGTTGACGATGATGGGCGTCTTGCCGATCTGCTTGCCGAAGGCGTGCGAGGTGGCCGTCACCCAGTTGGCCGTGCCCTTGTGGGTGATGATCTCCAGCAGCGGCATCTTCTCCACGGGGGAGAAGAAGTGGAGGCCGATGACGTTCTCCGGGCGCGACGCGGCCTCGGCCAGCGTGGCGATGGGGATGGTGGAGGTGTTGGACCCCAGCACCGTGTCCGCGCCGATCTTCGCCTCGATGTCCCTGATGACGCCGTGCTTCAGCGACACGTCCTCGAACACCGCCTCCACCACCACGTCGGCGGAGTGGAAGCCGGTGTACTGGGTGGTCGCCTCCACGCGGTCGGTGAGGGCGGTGATCTCGAAGCCGCGCGCCTTCTTGCGCCTGGCGCGCTTGATCAGGGTGTCGCGGGCCGTCCTGAGCCCCTTGGCCGCGGCCTCGGGCTTCACGTCCTTAAGCCGCACGGTGATCCCGCTCTCGGCCGACGCGGCGGCGATGCCGGCGCCCATGAAGCCCGCGCCCACCACGGCGATGCGCTCCACCCTGTCCGTCTTGATGGTCTCGCCCAGCGCCGGGTCGTTCTTGGCCGCCGTCGTGGCGAAGAAGAGGTGAACCAGCGAGCGCGCTTCGGGCGTCACCGCCAGCTCGCCGAAGGCCCGCGCCTCCAGCTCCAGCCCCTCGTCCAGCTCGCGGTCCAGCCCCTTCTCAACGACGTCCAGCAGGCGGAGCGGCGCGGGGTAGAGGCCCTTGGTCTTGGACATCACCCCCTGGCGCGCCTTGCCGAAGATGAGCTGGCGCATCCCGGGAAGGTTCTCCATCCACTGCGGCGACCTGCGGCGGGCGGCGCCGCGCGGCTCCTTGCGGCCCTCCGCCAGGTCGCTGGCCACCTGGCGCGCCACCACGGGGAGGATGGCGGCGGGCACCACCTCGTCCACGATGCCGGCGCTGCGGGCGCGGCGGCCGTCGAGCTGCTTGCCGGTGAGCATCAGGTCCAGCGCGGCGCGCACGCCGATCAGCCGGGACAGCCGCTGCGTGCCGCCCGCGCCGGGGACGATCCCCAGGTTCACCTCGGGGAGGCCCAGCTTGGTCTTGGG
>DASVSA010000093.1:0-4074 GCA_036388335.1 Longimicrobium sp.
CTCGTCCCCGAGTTCCGCGGCGGGGGCACGGCCGTGCGCCAGAACTCCGACGCGGGCTCGCTCTCCCTCCTCGCCTCCGGCCGCTTCGAGCGCGGCGGCGGCGAGCTGGGCGCACGCGTCGAGGGCTTCGCCGCGCGGCGGGGGATGCCGGGGGGGATCGGCAGCCCGTCCATCGACGCGCGCCAGGAGCAGGATCGGTGGGGCACGGCCCTCACCGGCCGGCTGCCGTTTCGCGGGATCGAGTGGCGGCTGGACGCGGACGCCCAGTTGCAGCGCGCCGAGTTCCGCGACCCCGCGCCCCCGCTGGGCGGCGCGTACGATGACGACGTGCGCGCCGGCGCCACGGGCGCCGCCCTTTCCGCGCGCGGCGGGGTGGGCGCGCTGGAGCTGGCGGCGGGGGGCGAGGCGCGGCGGCTGGGCGTGCGCAGCTCCATGCTCAGCGAAGGTGCGCCGGAGGGGCAGGAGGCGGCCGGCGCCTGGATGCAGGGCCGATGGAGCCGCGCGGTGGGCGGATGGATGCTGGACGTGCTCCCGGCGGGGCGCGCCGATTGGAGCACGCGCGTCCGCGGCACCACCCTGTCGCCGCGCGTCGGAGCTTCGGCGGGGCGCGGGGCGCTGGCGGCGCGCGCGTCCGTGGGGCAGGCGTTCTCGCCCCCCACGCTGGCCGACCAGTTCTTCCACGAGGGCGTGCTGGTGAAGCCCAACCCCGCCCTGCGCCCCGAGCGCGTGAACGCGGAGGTGGAGGGAGCGCTGGAGCTGCGCGCCGCCAGACTCGGCGCCCTCGTCGTGGACGCCGAGCTGGCCGCCTTCCGCGCGGACGTGGACGGGATGGTGCTCTGGTTCCCCGACCACCGCTTCACCTGGAGCCCGTCCAACTACGACGTGCGCCGCGCCGGCGCCGACCTTTCCGCCCGCGTCCGCTTTCCCTTCGCCCAGGCGGAGGTGCGCGGCACCGCGTCGCGCGCGGCGGTGGAGTACGCCGGGCCGGTGCTGAGCGGCCAGGTAGCCTTCCGCCCGCGCCATGCGGCGAGCGCGGCGGCATCGGCGCTCCTCCCCGGCCGCGTGCGCGCGGAGGTGCAGGGGCGCTGGGTGGGCGAGCGGCGCTCGGTGCCCGGCGACACCCTGAACATGCTCGCCGGCTACGCCATGGCGGACCTGCGCTTCGCCCGCCCCTTCGCGCTGGGCGCGTGGGCGGGCGAGGGCACGCTGGCCGTAGAGAACGTCACCGGCCGCGGCGCGGCCATGCTGGTTGATTATCCGTACCCGGGCCGTGCCTGGACCCTGGGGGTGCGCCTGCGCAGGGGCGCATCCCTCTCATCATCCTCCATTGGATCGACCGACCGATGAACCGCAACTCCTTGCGCCGGCTGGCGCTGGCAGCATCCACCGCGCTCCTGGCCGCCTGCAACGGCGACTCCACCGAAGCCGAGACCCCGTTCATCCTGGACGGCGACGGGCAGATCGGCCTGGTGGTGAACTCCACCGGGAAGTCGCTCACCCTCTTCCACACGGACGATCCCACCGAGACGCGGCAGATCCCGTTCGGCGCGTCGTCGGCGGTCACGCCCACGGGGCTGTCGGTGGGGTCGCGCTACGCCGCCGTGCCGCTGGGGAACGCGGCCAGCGTGGCGCTGGTGGACCTGGAGGAGCTGCGCATCACGCGCTTCTTCGTCTTCCCCAAGGGCAACGCCACCGGCTCCGCCTTCGCGGACGACACCACCCTGATCGCCGCCAACTCCCAGGACGACTACGTGGGCCGCGTCACCGTGGGGCAGGCCGGCGACGCCATCCAGCAGACGGCGAACGTGGCTCCCGCGCCCACCAGGATCGTGATGGCGGCGGGGCGCGTGGCGGTGATCTCCGGCAACCTGGACGAGAACTACCGCTCCATCGGCAACGGCGTGGTAACCTTCCTGGACCCGCGCACCCTCCAGCTGCAGGGTACGGTGCAGACGGGCGGCACCAACTCGATGGATGCCGCCGTGGGCCCCGACGGGCTCCTTTACGTGGTAAACACGGGTGACTTTGTGGCGGATGGAACCGTCACGGTCATCGATCCGCTGTCGATGAAGGCGCTGTCCACGGCGTCCGGCTTCGGGGCCGGGCCGGGGAGCATCCACGTGGACGCGTCGGGGCTGGCGTACGTGTCCGGCTTCTTCACGGGGACGGTGGTTTGGAACACGCGCACGGGCGCTTTCGTGCGCGGCACGGACAACCCGCTCTGCGCGCGTCTGCCGGGCGGCGGCTGCCGCGGCGCCTTCGCGGCGAGCACCGATGTACAAGGAAACGTCTATCAGGCGTTCTTCGGTAGCGCACAGACAGGGCTCGCCCCCTACGTCTTCGTTTACCGCCCGGGGACCTTCACGCTCGCCGACAGCATCGGCGGGGTGAACGGGCCCAGCGCCATCGAGGTCCGCTCGTTCTGAGCGGGCGATTGAAATCGCCGCAACGGCTGCACGAAGTCCCCCCGCGGGGAGTGTACGGATCCCGCTCAGGCTGGGGGACCCGTCCGCGAATGCGGGTTCGTGGGTCGTTGCCGCGGTCTCAGCCGCGATGGCACGGTGGACACGCGGGGGCGCGTGCGCGACCTTCGTGGGCAGTGCGGCGGATGCAGACCTGCATCCCCCGCGTGTTCAACCATCCTCTGGTGGCAAGTGCGGTACATGGATTGGAGCTTCCGCCGCGTGCGCGCGGCACTCTTCGTGGCGATGCTGGGGCTCGCCGCGTGCGACAGCGGCGACCTGGTCAGCATGACCGAGGAAGCCCCGCTGGGACGGGTGGCCGTGGTGGCGAACCACGACCGCACGCTCACGCTGATCCCGTTCGCGGACAGCGTGGCCGTGCGCACCCTGCCGCTGGGCGTGGAGGGCGACCTGGCGGGGATCGCCGTGCGCGGCGACCGGGCCGTGGTGCCGCTGGGCGCGCCGGGGGTGGCGGTGGTCAACCTGCAGAGCGGGCTGGTGGAGCGCATCGTCCCGCTTCCCGGCACGGCGCGCGGCGTGGCCTTCGTCAGCGACACGCTGGTGGCGGTCGCGTCGCCCAGCGCGGGGGCGGTCTTCTTCCTCAACCCCCTGCGCGGCGCCCCCGTGCGCACCCTGGCCACGGGGGGGAGACCCGAGGTGGTGCAGGAGTCCGGCGGTCGGCTCTTCGTGCTCTCCCCCGCGCTCTCGGGCGAGCCGGGCAACGGCTTCCTGGTGCTGCTGGACTCGACGGCGGTCCCCGCCGTGGTGGAGCTGGGCGCCCCCAACCCGCGCGCGCTGGCGGTGCGCGGCGCCCTGGTCTACGTCCTCAACGCGGGGGATGCGGGGCGGGCGAACGGCTCCGTCTCGGTGGTGAGCATCGCCGCGCGCCGCGAGGTCGGCCTGCTGCGCGGCTTCGGCGAGTCGCCCGAGGCGATGGTGCTCAGCCCGCGCGGCGAGCTGTACGTGGCCGTGCCCACGCGCGGGGTGGTGGTGTACGACCTGGCGGGCAACTTCGTGCGCGGGATGGACGCGCCCATCAACGCCTCCGGCACGGCCCCCGCCTCGCGGGTGGCCATCGACCCGGCGGGCTTCATGTACATGCTGCACCGGGGAAGCTGCACCGCCCCCGGTCTCCTGGTGCGCCTGGACCTCAACGGCGACCCCGCGTCCAGCGCCCGCACCGGCATCTGCCCGGTGGCCGTGGAGTTCACCTCCCTGCCGCGGCGCTAGAGGCCGTGAGGGGGTGGACGCCCGCGGGCGTCCACCCCCATTCTGTCGCCATGCTTCTCCGCTCCACGGCACTTCGAAGCCTGGCGCTCGCCGCCGGCACCCTTTCCGTCGTCCGCGTCCCCGTGCGGGACCCCGTGACGCCGGCCGATCTTCGTGCGTCCACCGCCTGGTACCCGCTGGTGGGGCTGGCCCTGGCCGCCCTCCCCACGGCCGCTCTCCTGGCGCCGCTCCCGGCCCTGCCACGCGCCGCGCTGGCGCTGGCGGCGTGGGTGGCGGTCACGGGCGCGCTGCACCTGGACGGCTGGGCGGACTGCTGCGACGCCGCCTTCGCGCCGCCGCGCTCCACCGCCGAGGAGACGATGGAGCGCCGCCACGCCATCCT
>DASVSA010000094.1:0-2573 GCA_036388335.1 Longimicrobium sp.
CGTGGCACACGCGGCCGGGGAGACGCGTTTCCGTGGGGGAGGATGCCGCACCAGAACACCGGCTGCCACGGGGGGATCCGCACCGCGCCGCGATCCCGAGGCATGGCCGTTCGATGAGCACCCGCCACGACACCGACGACCTGCTGCGCACCCTGCGGCAGGGCGAGGAGTGGTTCCGCGCCGTGTTCGAGGGCTCGGCGATGGGGATCGCCGTGATCGACATGCACGGGCGGTTCATCGAGGCCAACACGGCCTTCCTGCGCATGGTGGGCCGCACCCCGGACGAGCTGCGGGACCTTCCCCTGGCGGCGCTGGACCACCCGGAGGACCACCCGCGCGACGAGCAGCTCTTCCGCGGGCTGGTGGCGGGCGAGCTGGCGCACTACCAGCTGGAGAAGCGCTACCTGCGCAAGGATGGCAGCGCCTTTCCCGTGCGCCTCACCGCGTCGGTGGTGAGGGACCCGGACGGGAACCCGCGCTTCTGCGTGGCGATGGTGGACGACGTTACGCAGCGCAACCGGGCGGAGGAGGAGCGCGAGGTGCTGGAGGAGCGCCTCCGCCACCTGGCGCTCCACGACCCGCTCACCGGGCTCCCCAACCGCCTGCTCCTGGCCGAGCGGATGTTCGAGGCCACGCAGTCGCTGGGCGACGGCGGGGGCGCCCGCTGCGCCGTGCTCTTCCTGGACCTGGACCGCTTCAAGAACGTCAACGACTCGCTGGGCCACGGCGCCGGCGACGAGATGCTGCGCCAGGTGGCCGCCCGCCTGGCGGGCTGCGCGCGCCCCGGCGACACGGTGGCGCGCTTCGGGGGCGACGAGTTCATCCTCTTCCTCCCCCGCGTGGCCGGGCGCGCCGACGCGCTGGCGCTGGCGGAGCGCGTGCGCGAGGTGCTTGCCGCGCCGCTGGAGCTGGGGAACTACCGCGCCTACACCTCCGCCAGCATCGGCATCGCCCTGGGCGAGGGGCCGGACGACTCGCCGGACGAGCTGCTGCGGAACGCGGACATGGCGATGTACCACGCCAAGGGCGAGGGCGGCACCCCCTGCGCCGTCTTCGACCATTCCATGCACCGCGCCGTGGTGGAGCGCCTGCGCCTGGAGACGGACCTGCGCGCCGCGCTGGAGCGGGGACAGCTCGCGCTCTTCTTCCAGCCCATCGTCTCCCTGGCCACGGGCTCCGTGGCGGGCGCCGAGGCGCTGGCGCGCTGGGACCACCCCGTGCACGGCCGCGTGCCCCCCGACCGCTTCATCTCGCTGGCGGAGGACACGGGGCTGATCGGCGCGCTGGGGGCGTGGGTGCTGAACGAGGCGGCGCGGCAGGTGGCGGAGTGGCGAGCGGATTTCCCCAACGCGGCCGACCTGGAGGTGAGCGTGAACCTCTCGGCCCGGCAGCTGCGCGAGCCCGGGCTGGTTGACGCGGTGGCCGCCACCCTGCGCGAGCACGACCTCCCCCCCGGCGCGCTGAAGCTGGAGCTCACCGAGAGCTCGCTGGTGCAGGACCCCGTTGCCGCCGCGGGCGTGCTGCGCGCCCTCAAGAAGAAGGACGTGCAGGTGTACCTGGACGACTTCGGCACGGGCTACTCGTCGCTCAGCTCGCTCCACCGGCTGCCGCTGGACGCGCTCAAGATCGACCGCTCCTTCGTGGCGGGGCTGGACGGCGGGAGCACGGGCGCTCACAAGGGCGCCGAGATCGTGGGCACCATCGTGTCGCTGGCCCGCAGCCTGGGCGTGCGCGTGGTGGCCGAGGGCGTGGAGACGCGCCAGCAGCTCCACGCCCTGCAGCTGCTGGGGTGCGACTTCGCGCAGGGCTACCTGATCGGCCGCCCCCTCCCGGCGAGCGAGTTCGCGTCCGCGTTCCTGGGGGCGTCGCCGCTGGAAGTCTGAGAACTGAGTGGGCTCACACACAGAGACACGGAGGCACAGAGACTACTTCGTCTCGGTGCCTCTGTTCTTTAGCGCGCGGGTGAGGATGCGGTCGAGGGAGGCGGCGAAGGCTTGCTTGTCGCGGGGGCCGTAGGGGCGGGCGCCTCCCGTTTCCACGCCGGCGCCGCGCAGGCCGTCCATGAAGTCGCGGACGGCCAGGCGCTCGCCGATGGAGTCTTCGGTGTACTCCTCGCCGCGCGGGTCGATGACGGCGACGCGCTTGGCGACGAGGGCGGCGGCCAGGGGGATGTCGGCGGTGACGGCGACGTCGCCGGGCTCGGCGGTGTCCGCGATGTGCTGGTCGGCCACGTCGGGGCCGCCTTCCACGCGCACGGCGGTGACGTAGGGGTTGTCCAGCGGCACGGGGAGGCGCTGGTTGGCGACCATCACCGTGTCCAGCTTCAGGCGCTGGGCGGCGCGGAACACCACTTCCTTGACGTCGCGCGGCGCCGCGTCGGCGTCGATCCAGAGCTTCACGGACGAGGGGGGATGGGGGACGAAGTCGCGGGCGCGGCGGGTGTGCCGCCGCGCCCGTGGAGGGGGCCTACTGCCCCTGCTGCAGCCGCTTGCCGAGGATCTGCTTGGCCTGGTCCGCGCGCCGCCCGTCCTCTTCCTTGACCATGCGGAAGAACTGCGCGAGGTCCTCGTCGC
>DASVSA010000095.1:0-21970 GCA_036388335.1 Longimicrobium sp.
GAGGCAGCGCCGCTTCCGCCCGGTGGTGAGGCTGGAGGTGGAGGCGGAGATGCCGGCGCGCATGCGCGACATCCTGCTGCGCGAGCTCCAGTACGAGGTGCCCGACCGGCCCAGCACCCTGGGCGAGGGCGACCTGTACGCGCTTCCCCAGCCCATCGACCTGCGCGCCGTCCGCGAGCTGGACGTGCTGGACGAGCCGGGGATCCACTACCCGCCCGCGCCCGAGCATACCACGCCCATCCCGGCGGACCGGCCCATCTTCGACGTGCTGCGCGAGGGGGAGGTGATGGTCTCCTTCCCCGAAGACTCGTTCGAGGCCACCGTGGAGCGCTTCGTACTGGAGGCCGCGGACGACCCGGACGTGCTGGCCATCAAGCTCGCCCTCTACCGCACCAACCGGAAGTCGCGGCTGGTGGACGCGATGCGCCGGGCCAGCGCCCGCGGCAAGCAGGTGGTGGCGCTGGTGGAGCTCACGGCCCGCTTCGACGAGGAGAGCAACATCGAGTGGGCGCGCACCCTGCGCCGGCACGGCATCCACGTGATCTACGGGATCCCGGGGCTCAAGGTGCACGCCAAGGTGGCGCTGGTGGTGAGGCGCGAGACGGCGGGGGTACGGCGCTACGTGTACGTGGGCACCGGCAACCTGAACGCCACCACCGCCGCCGCCTACACGGACCTGGGCGTCCTCTCGGCCGATCCGGGGCTGGGCGAGGACGTCAACGAGCTCTTCAACATCCTCTCCGGCGCGGGCGGGCTCCCCGTCTTCCGGCACCTGCTGGTGGCGCCCTACAACATGCGCCGCCACTTCCTGGAGATGATCGACCGCGAGGCGCGGCACGTGCTGGAAGGGCGCGGCGGGTGGATCCAGGCCAAGTTCAACGGGCTGGCCGACCGCGAGATGATCGCCGCGCTCTACCGCGCGTCGCGGGCGGGGGTGAAGGTGGACCTCATCGTGCGCTCCCTCTGCTCGCTGCGGCCGGGGGTGCGCGGGCTGTCGGAGAACATCCGCGTCATCAGCATCCTGGGGCGCTACCTGGAGCACGCGCGCATCTTCCGCTTCCACAACGCGGGGGACCCGGAGTACTTCATCGGCTCGGCCGACTGGCGGACGCGCAACCTGAGCCGGCGCGTGGAGGTGATCACCCCCGTGCGCGACCCGGCTCACCGCGCGCGGCTGGACTCCATCCTGGAGGCGCAGATGGACGACCCCAACGCCTGGGAGCTGGGGCCCGACGGCACCTACTACCAGCGCCCCGACACGCCCCCGCGCGACGAGCCCCCGGCCCCCGCCGGGCGCGTCCCCATCATCACGGAAAGCTGAAGGTGAGGCACAGCGCGATCCTGCTGCTGGCGCTGGCCGCCGCCTGCGCCGAAGAGGGCGGCGGCGGCGAGATCGAGCGCGAAGACGCCGCCGCGTGCCGCATCGTGGCGCGCGACCTCACGCTGCCAGAAGACATCCGCGAAGCGAGCGGCGTGGCGTTCAGCCGCACCCTGCGCGGGGTGCTGTGGACCCACAACGACAGCGGCAACCAGCCCGCGCTCTTCGCCATCGACGGGCGCGCCGGCGAGGTGGCCACCCTCGAAGTGCCCGCGGCCATCCTGGATTGGGAAGACATGGCGCTGGGCCCCTGCCCCGAGGGGAGCTGCGTGTACCTTGCGGACACGGGCGACAACGGGCGCGGCGAGGGTCCCATCACCCTGCTCGTGGCCCCCGAGCCCCGCGCCGCCGACGCGCCGGTGGGCCCGCTGCGCTCCTACACCGCCCGCTACCCGGACGGCCGCCAGCGCGACGCCGAGGCGATGTTCGTGCTCCCCAGCGGCGACGTGTACCTGATCACCAAGGGAAGCAGCGACCCCATCGAGATCTTCCGCTGGCCCACCCCGCTGCGCGAGGGCACCACCGTCACGCTGGTCTCCGTGCGCAGCCTGGGTGCCCGCCCGGACCAGCCCGGCGACCGCGTGACGGGCGCCGGCGCGTCGCAGGACGGGCGCTTCGTGGCGGTGCGCACCTACAGCCTCCTCAACGTCTACCGCACCGCCGACCTGCTGGGCGGGGGCGCTCCCACCCCCGTCCGTCGCACGGACCTGGTTCCGCTGGGCGAAGCGCAGGGCGAGGGCGTGGCCCTTGCCGACGACGGCACGGTGGCGCTGGTAAGCGAAGGGCATGGCAAGCACGTTCCCGGGACGCTCTCGCTGCTTCACTGCCCGCTTCAGTGACGCCTCACCCAGGAGGACCGATGGATGAAGCCAAGATGGAGGGAACCGTCGAGCTGACGGACGCCATCATCCAGGACATCGTGGAGAGGGGCCTGGCGAAGGAGGAAGCCCTGCGCGAGGCCGCCGCGTTCGGCGCGCGCTACCATCCGCAGCGCAACTCGCTGATCTTCCCGTTCGATCCTGACGAAGAATAGGCTCACACAGAGACACGGAGGCACAGAGATGAAGTCATCTCTGTGCCTCTGTGCCTCTGTGTGAGCCCCCTATTCCAGGTCGTCGAAAAAGAACTCGGATTCGCCGCTCCGCGCCCGCGCCGCCGCGATCTCCAGGTTGTCGAGCAGGGCCTCCTGCGCGGGGGAACGCTCCAGGTGGTACTGCCGCTTCTCGTACTCGCCGGCCAGGAAGCGCGCCATGAACTCGTACATGGCGAGCTGGTCGGCCTCAAAGATCCCCGGCGCTTCCTTCTCGCTGGAATCGATCACGAAATGGTGAAGCTCGCCCTCGCCATCCAGCCCGTCGCGGAACTCGAAGTGGCCGAGCGCGAAGAGGTGGCGCGTTCCCGCCTCGCACGCCTGCTCGTATTCTTCCTCGGAGGTGTGTCGGAACATCTTCTTCCCCGTTTGGATGAGGATCAGCCGAGAGGGAGCCGGTAGGCCATCACCAGCTCGGCGCCCCCGGGCCGGAAGTCGTACTCGGGGGCGCGGACGAAGCCCATCCGCTCGTACATGCGCACGGCGGCGCGCAGGCTGTGCGAGGTGTGGAGGCCCAGGTCCGACGCGCCCATCCGCCGCGCCCGGCGCACGCACTCGTCCACCAGCGCCTGCCCCACCCCCGCCCCGCGCTCCGCCGGCGACACCGCCAGCACCCGCAGCTCCGGCCAGCTCGCCCGCTTCACCGCGCCGCCGTACGCATCGGCGGCGGGGTGGTAGAGCATCACGCTCCCCACCACCTCCCCCGCCCGCTCCGCCACGATCCGCTCCACTCCCGGGCCCTCTGCGTCCAGCGCGCCGCGTACCGCCCCGTCCAGCCCCGCCCACGCGCCCGGCTCCATCACCGACGCGAGCTCGGCGTAGGCCGCCAGCGTCACCTCGCGGATCACCTCGCGCTCGTCGTCGCGCGCGTCGCGCAGCACCAGCCCGCTCATGCGGTGAGGCGCGCCCGGAGGTGCGGCTCCGTCCAGTCGGTCGCGGGGCCCGCGGGCACGATGCGCGACGGGTTGAGGCGGTCGTGGGTCATGTAGTAGTGCCGCTTGATGTGGTCGAAGTTCACCGTCTCGCCGATCTCGGGGCGCTGGAAGAGGTCGCGGGCGTAGCCCCAGAGGTTGGGGTAGTCCACCAGGCGGCGGATGTTGCACTTGAAGTGGCCCACGTACACGGCGTCGAAGCGCGCCAGCGTGGTAAAGAGGCGGATGTCCGCCTCCGTGAGCTGGCCGCCCACCAGGTAGCGCCGCGTGGCGAGGTGCTCCTCCAGCCAGTCCAGCCGGGCGAAGAGCGCGTGCACCGCCTCGTCGTACGCCTCCTGCGAGGCCGCGAAGCCGGCGCGGTACACGCCGTTGTTGACGTCGCGGTACACGAGCTCGCTGATCTCGTCGATCTCCGCGCGCAGGGCCGCCGGGTACAGGTCGGGCGCGTCCGGCTTCTGGAACGCGCCGAACTGCGTCTCGAAGTCGATGGTGATGTCCGGGTAGTTGTTGGTCACCAGCCGCTGGGTGACGCGGTCCCAGATGCACGGCACCGTGTAGCGCCCCGTGTACTCGGGATCGGTGCGCAGGTACGCCTCCGAGAGGAACTGGAAGCCGCACACCCCGTCCTCGCCGTGGCCCGGCCCGTGGCGGAAGGCCCACCCCCGCTCGTCGCGGATCGGGTCCACCACGGACATCGAGATCACCTCCTCCAGCCCCAGGAGGCGGCGCACGATGATGGCCCGGTGCGCCCACGGGCACGCCAGCGACACGTACAGGTGGTAGCGCCCCGCCTCCGCGGGAAACCCGGACGATCCGTCGGCCGTGATGCGCCCGCGGATCGAGTACCGCTGCCGCACGAACGACCCGTCCGCACCCGTCTCGGCGGGGAACTGCCCGGTCACGCTCATCGTTCCATCCTCTCGTTCTGCGCGACTGTAGCCTGGCGAGTGAGCTCGCGGTGACGACAGCACGAAGTCCGCCTCCGCGGACTGGATCTTCAGGATCAGCCGCAACCGTCCAGTCCCCGCAGGGGGACTTCGTGTAGCTGCTGCAGCGAGTTTATTCGCCCGTTTTCACTGGCACGGCGGCGAGCGGCGGCCCTCGTACGGCTGGAACGTGGACGGGCCCGTCAGCACGTAGATGATCGGGGGAGCCGCCTCGTACCCCTTCTCCACGTAGACGGGAACGCGATCCCGGTGCCCGATCCGCGACAGCAGCGCGAGGTCGATCTCCCGCGGCAATCCGTACTTGATGTACCGATCCTCCTCGAACACGATGGGATGATAGCTGCCGAACCACTCCGTCTCGGTGGCGTACATCTCGTTCGGGACGGGACGCGTGGAGCGCTGGATCATCCCGGGGCGCGGCGGACGCGGCGCCACCGCGGCGGACACCGTCTGGTCGCCGATGGAGGAGATGACCCACGCACCCCCCTCCCTCCTCCACTCCACGAAGATGGGCGACCGCCCGGACTCGCCAGGCGGCACGAACCGGTTTCCCCGCACGCGAGGCCAGTCCTTCTCGTCGTGCATCCTCACCTGCATCCCGAAGCTTTCCTCGAAGGGCCCGCTGTGCCCGGACCCCTGGTCGATCGAGTTGCAGAACGGCCCGCCGCGTCCGATGGCGCGCAGCGTCTCCGCGGCGGGGAAGCGCCAGGTGCTCACGCGCAGGACCGTGGGCCCGCTGTCCATGCGCAGCGTCCGCACCCAGCTCCAGTCGCCCGCGCGCGGGAAGAACTCCAGCACCCGCTCCCGCGAGTCCGCGCGCACGGCTTCGAAGAAAGCGCGTGTCCGCGCCTCCAGCGCCTGGGACTGCGCCGGAGCCGCGAGCACGAGCGCGGCCACGGCGGCGAGCAGCGGCCTTCCAGAAGATGCGCGCACCCTCATCGTTCCCGGGGCCGCACCCCTCAGCGGGGCGCGGCCGTGCGTACGGGTACGTTGCTGGGCGAGTCGGTGCCGGTGCCGAGCTGGCCGGAGGAGTTGAGCCCCCAGCACATCACCGCGCCGGACGCCAGCACGCCGCAGCTGTGCCGCGCCCCGGCGCTCACCCCGCGGAAGCTCGCCGGAGCGGCCACCGGCGCGGGCGTGCGCGAGTCGGCGGAGGTGCCGGTGCCGAGCTGCCCGTTCGCGTTGCGGCCCCAGCAAAGCGCCACGCCATCCACGTCCACGCCGCAGCTGTGGTCCGACCCGGCGCTGATCCGCGAGTACCGGCGCCCGTCCGCAACCGCCGTGGGGCGGTCCACGTCCAGGGTGCTCCCGGTGCCGAGCTGCCCCTGGTTGTTGCTTCCCCAGCAGAACGCGCCGCCCTCGGTGGTGATGGCGCAGGAGTGGCTCGCCCCCGCGCTCACGGTGGCGTAGCTGCGCTCGTCCGTGGGCACCGGCGACTGCCTCTGCGCGCGCGTGCTGTCGCCGAGCTGGCCGGACGGGTTTGCTCCCCAGCAGTTCACGCGCTGCAAGGTCGTTACCGCGCAGGTGTGCTCCGAGCCGGCGCTCACCTCCCTGAACACCAGCTCCTCCGCCGTGAGAGTCGGAGCTGTCGCGCGGCCGGCGCTCATGCCGTTGCCGAGCTGCCCCGCGGCATCCGTCCCCCAGCAGTACATCCGGCGCGTGGTGGCGATGGCGCAGGAGTGCTTGCCCCCCACGCTCACCCGGGTGAAGCGCACGTCGGTGGCCGCCCGCGTGGGCTCGTTGCGCGACCCGCCCTCCTCGCCCGTCCCCAGCTGCCCCACGTCGTTGTAGCCCCAGCAGTAGAGCTCGCCGTCCGTGGAGAGGCCGCAGGTGTGCTGGAAGCCGGCGCTCACCGCCGCCCACCTCACCGGGCCCGCCACCCGCGTGGGCGCGTACCGGTCCGAGGTGTCGCCGTTCCCCAGGATGCCGAACGCGCCGCTCCCCCAGCAGAACGCCTCGCCCTCCGCCGTCACGCCGCAGCTGTGGTTGATCCCCGCGCTCACCGAGGCGAAGGCGGCGATCCTCACCCGCACCGGCACCGTGTCCGCCACCGCGCCGGAGGTGATCACGATGCGCGTGGTCCCGTTGCCGGTGGCGCGCACCACTCCCTCCGCGGTCACGCTCGCCACCGCGGGGTCGAGGCTCGTGAACGCCACCCCCACCGCGTTGCCGAAGCGGTCGGCGGCCGTCACGCGCACCGTCGCCGTGTCGCCCGGAAGCGAGAAGGCGAGGCTGTCCGGCCGGGCCACCACCTGCGCGGCCGCGGCGGGGCCCGCGGTGGCGGTGAGGGAGGCCGGGTTCAGCCCCGTCACCGTGGCCGTCGCCGTCTGCGCGCCGACGGCGCCGCCCAGCGTCCACACGGCGCGCGCCTCTCCCTGCTCATCCGTCCGCACGCTGTCGGGCGTCACCGTCCCGGCGGACACCGTCCATCTCACCGTCACGCCGCGGATGGGGTCGCCGTCCTCGTCCGTCACCCTCGCCACCAGCGGCTGGGGGAGCGCGGCCCCGGCGGCTCCGGTCTGGCCGCCCCCCGCCACCGTGAGCTGGGTGGGAACGGGCGCGCTCGCCGGGTCGTCGCAGGCGGCAATCGCCAGCAGCATCAACAGGTACCGCACTCGGCGCATATCGTGTCTCCATGAAGATTGACCACGTTTCGACCCCCCGGGCGCGATTTCCATACCCGCGGGCGCGAAAAGACGGAGGCACGGAGATGACGTCATCTCCGTGCCTCCATGTCTCTGTGTGAGATCGTCAGTCCGTTACGTCCGCAGGCACGGCCTCCCCGCCGAGCGGTCGGCCGCGCGCCGGGCCAGCTCGTTCATGTTGGCGGCCGGGCGGATCACCTCCGTCACGCAGCTCGCGCGCGGCGACACCCGCGCGACGGCCAGGTACGAGGTGACGCGCTGCTCCGGGTCGCTCACCTCCACGCGGACGATGAGCGCCACCGGCCGCGCCCGCGTCCCCTGCCCCCGCATCCTCCACTCCGCCCGCGGGCCGAGCGTGGAGAAACCGGAGCCCACCACGGTCCAGTAATGAAGCCGGTGAACTCCCCCGCCCGGCGGCACCACGCTCACGGACATGCGCGCATCGTCGTCCGCCACCTGCAGCCGGTACCCCGCCACCCCGCGGCACTGGTGGAGGGTGCTCCCCGTCTCCTCGTCGGACGACAGCAGGCGGCAGGTGCGGACGTCCAGCGTGGTGTACACGCTGTGCGCGGCGGGCTGTGGGCGCCCCGCCCACGCCACCAGGGGAGCGCAGAGCACGGCGAGGGCCGCGAGTTGGAGCGAAAGGCGCATGGAAGGTATCCGGTTGGAGGGATCAGGGCCCGCACTTGGTACAGCGGTCGATCAGCCCGGCGTGCTCCGGCACCTCGCGCACGTGCCAGCTCCTCAGCGCCGTCTTGGTATCCGCGCAGATCTGCCGGGCCCCCTTCGCGCGCAGGCGCCCCGGGTGCCGGTCCCGGTCCACCTCCGAGCACTTCGCGCGATGGAGCACGGGCGGCTTCCGCGCGCGCACCGCCAGCACGAACCCGTCCGGGTGCGTATCGCGCCACCACGAATACTCAGCGTCGTCCTCCAACTCCAGGGCCTCCGCAAACGATCCCGACGATTCGGTCATCCGTCCCACCCGCTGTTTGTCATCCTGATGGACCCGCCCCAGTTGTAGCGCGCCCAGCCCCGCCGAGCAATAGCGCTCGTCCCTATCCCTGTGTCTCCGCGTGGGTTTTCCACCGGCTGGCGGATGAAACAGAACCCCACCGCCGGCGCGCACAAACCCTTGTAGGGGCAGACCCACGTGTCTGCCCGTGCCTTCGGCACGCTTCGCCTCATCCCAATCCGGGAGAACGTGTGGGGGCGATTCATCGCGCCCGTGTCCGCCCCTGTGCCGTACTCTGCGCCCGTGGCACGGATCCGCGGCGCGTATGACCCGGGCGTGATAAATCGCGCCCCTACAACGGCCTGCCCGATCTACGGGGTGGTGACCGTCACGTCCTGCGGCTCTGCGCCTCCGTGCAGGTTGTTCAGGCGGAGGGATCGTAGGAATGAGCGGGGGGCGACACGCGCGGAGAGCACGGGCAGACACGTGGGTCTGCTCCTACAAGGTTCTGGGCGGCGCGAACCGGGGAGGCACGAGGCAGAGACACTGAGAAGATAGCCTGGCGGATGAGCGGGACTGCGGCAGCGGGATCCGCGGCATGGGCCTGCGGTCTTTCGCTCGAAGCTGATTTTTCTAATCGGCCCCTGCTTTGTCCGCTCGCACGACACGCTGTATCGCTCCGCTACACCCCCCCGCCCGGCCCACCCTCATCCGTTCCGCGCCTACCATCACGCAAACCATGTCCCAGCAACAGCTTACCAAGCGGCGGGGAGGCGCCCGCGGCGGGGTCCCCGTGTTGCCTTGGATGAAAGCGCACACACCACCACCGCGTGACCTTACCGCAGCACATGGAGTACCGATGTACAAGCCCCTGATGGTCGCGCTCGTCCTGGCCGCGTCGGGATGCGGGGGGGGAGGCGCGGCCGGCACCCCCGCGGAAGCCGAGCCCGGCGGGACCACCGCCCCCGCCAGCCTCACCCTGAACCACACCACCGCCAGCCTCGCCGCCGGCGGCAGCCTGCAACTGTCCGCGACCCCCGTGAACGCGGGCGGCGCGGCGATGACGGGCCTCCCCGCCCCTTCGTGGAGCACCAGCGACCCGGCCATCGCCCACGTGGCGGACGGGATGGTCACCGCCGTGGCCCCGGGGTCGGCCATCATCACCGCCACGCTCACGGCCGGCGGAGCCACCCGCACCGCCACGGTGAGCGTGACAGTCACGCCCCGCCCGGCCGCATTCACCACGCTGGCACTGACCGGCGGCACCGTCGCCGTGGGCGCGACGCTCCCGCTGACCGCCACGGCGCTCGACCAGAACGGCCAGCCGATGACCGGCCTTCCGGCGCCGTCCTTCGTCACAAGTGACGCGTCGCGCGCCACGGTCAGCGGCGCGGGCGTCGTCACCGGCGTCGCGGCGGGGACGGCCACCATCACGGCATCGCTCACCGCGGGCGGCGTCACGCGCACCGCCACGGCGACCGTCAACGTCACCGCCACGCCGCAGGGCGGCGGCGGCGGCAGCGCGACCGTGCGCGGGCTGGAGCACGCCTTCTCGCCCTCGTCGGTGACCATCACGCCGGGAGGCACCGTCACCTGGACGATGGTGGACGACGAGCACGACGTCACCTGGACGGGCGCGGCGCCGCCGCAGGGCAACATCCCCAAGATGGACGAGGGCGACTCCGTCACGCGCACCTTCCCCACGGCGGGCACCTACACGTACCGCTGCGCCCGCCACGAGAACCACGACGAGACGGGGACGGTGGTGGTGCAGGGCGCACCCCAGGGCGGCGCGGTCTTCACCTCGGTGAGCGTGTCCCCCGCCACGCCGGGCGTGTCCGTGGGCGGCACCACCCAGCTCGCCGCCTCCGCGCGGGACCAGAACGGCCAGGCGATGGCCGGGCTCCCGGCCGCCACCTGGAGCACGAGCGACGCCTCGCGCGCCACCGTCAGCGCCTCCGGACTGGTGACGGGTGTCGCGGCGGGGAGCGTGACGGTCACGGCCTCCATCACCTCCGGCGGCGTCACGCGCACGGGGTCGGCCACCGTCACGGTGAGCGCGGGCACGGTCACCAACCCCACCAACACGGTGGTCACCACCCCTGGCAGCTCGTTCGCGCCGCCGTCGGTCACCATCGGCGTGGGCGGAACGGTGACGTGGGAGATCTCGGGCGCCACTCACAACGTGACCTTCGGCGGGGCGGCGCCGCAGGGCGGCAACATCCCCGACACCCGCACGGGCAGCATATCGCGCCAGTTCACCACCGCGGGGACGTACGAGTACCAGTGCACCCGCCATTCCGGAATGCAGGGACGCGTCGTCGTACAGTGACGCGCCACAACACACTCATGGGAGACGTAAGATGAACAGCAGGAAGACACTCGCCGCGCTCGCCGTGCTGGCGCTGGCCCCGATCGTCGCCCTCCGCGCGGCGGCGGATGCGCCCCCCACCACGCACGAAGTGAAGATGGTGATGGTGGGGACCAACGCCCGCTTCGAGCCGGCCGCGCTCACCATCAAGGCCGGCGACCGGGTGCGCTTCATCAACACGAGCGGCGGCCCGCACAACGTCTCGTTCGATCCGGCCAGGGTGCCGGACGACGCGGAGCGCGCCCTGGCCGCCGGGATGCCGGCGCAGATCCAGCCGCTCTGGGGCCCGCTGGTGACCGACGCGAACGGCGCCTACACCGTCACCTTCGCCGGGGTGAAGCCGGGGCGCTACGAGTTCTTTTGCATGCCCCACATGGCGATGGGGATGAAGGGCGTCCTTACCGTCCAGTAGCCCCCCACCGGAGCCCACCGTGCCCAAACCGACCCGCACCGCCGCCGTCCTCCTCGCCCTCGCCCTGGGTGCCCCCGCCACGGGGGCGCCCGCCCAGTCGCTCCTGGACCGCACGCCCAACGTGTCCGGGGCCTGGGTGGGGAACCGGGGCCAGCTCTACTTCAACTTCCTCCACCGCTTCACGGCCAGCTCGGCGCCCGAGCGCAAGGTGATCAACGTCCCCACCTTCACGGTGGCGGCGGGGCTCCCCTTCCGCACGCTGGTTGGGGCTCACTACGCCACCAACTCGCAGCTGGCGCCGCGCTACCCCAACGAGTGGGAGCTGTGGGCGCGCCACGCCCTGTTCATCCAGGACGCCGGCGCGCCGCTGGACCTGGCGGGCGAGGTGGCTTACAACTTCGCCGCCGACGGAGTGGACGGCGAGCTGTCGGTGGGGCGGCGGCAGGGGCCGCTGCGGCTGCTGGTGGCGGGGCGCATCCTCTCCGACCCGCTGGAGGAGGCGGAGACGCGCATGGCGGTGGCGGGTGGGGCGACGTTACGGATAACGCGCTACCTCGCGGTGGCGGGGGACGTGGCCACCCTGCTGGAGCGTACGGACGACGAGAAGATGGCGTGGGGCGCCGGGCTGCACATCGCCCTCCCCCACACCCCGCACACGCTCTCGCTGCAGGCCGCCAACACCAACGCGTACACGCTGCAGGGCTCGTCGCGCGGCGAAGCCGAGACCCGCTACGGCTTCGAGTTCACGATACCGGTAACGCTGGCCCGCTGGTTCGGCGGCGGCGGCGGAGCGGCCCCGCACACCGCCGTGGCGCCCGCCCCCGCCGCGCCCACGCCCTCCGCGCCGGCCACGGGGGCCGTGGTGAAGGCGGGGATGCGCAACCTGGCCTACACCCCGGCGCGCATCGAGGTGGCATCGGGCACGACGGTGGAGTGGACCAACGGCGACGCGCTGGCCCACACGGTGACGGCGGCGGACCGCTCCTTCGATTCGGGGATGATCCAGCCGGGCCAGACCTGGCGCCACACGTTCGGCGCGCCGGGGACCTACGACTTCAACTGCACCCCGCACCCCTTCATGAAGGGAGTGGTGATCGTCAAATGACCATCAAAGAGATCTACAGCTACGCCTGCGCGGCGTTCGCGGTAATGGTGGTGGCGGGGTCGCTGGGGGGGTGCTTCTCCGAGCGGGTGGCGGGGAGCGTGGCCCCCGACGCCGCGGAGCTCTGCGCGGGCACGCAGCCCAACGTGGTACGCATCCGCAACTTCGCATTCGGCCCCGGCGAGCTGCGGGTGCGTCCCGGCACGCGCGTGGTGTTCGCCAACTGCGACGCCGTGGCCCACACCGCCACCTCCGACACGGACGTGTGGGACTCGGGCCTCATCTCCCCCAACACCCTCTACGAGCGCACCTTCGACCAGGCCGGCCGCTTCCCCTTCCACTGCGAGCCGCATCCGACCATGAAGGCGACGATCATCGTCGAGTAAAGCAGGGCTCACACAGAGACACAGAGGCACAGAGAAGAAGTCATCTCTGTGCCTCTGTGTCTCTGTGTGAGATCAATCCAGCCCGTACTCCTTGAGCTTCTGCCAGAGCGTCGTGCGCCCCATCCCCAGCGACGCGGCGGCCCGCGTGCGGTTCCCGTTCGCCTCCTCCAGCGCGGAGCGGATCGCCTCGCGCTCGGCCTGCGAGTCGGGCGCCTGGTAGCGGCGGCCCGCCTCGGGGCGCGCGTCGGCGGCGCCTTTGCGGGAGTCGGCGGTGGAGAACGACATGCTCCCCTCGCGGATCTCCTCCGGGAGGTGGCAGGCCAGGATGCGGCCGTTCTCGCACACGATGCAGGCGTACTCGGCGGCCGCCATCAGCTCGCGGACGTTGCCGGGCCAGTCGTACGCCATCAGCAGCTCCATCGCCTCGTCGGATACGCCGCCCACGCGCCGCGAGGCGTCGGTGCGCTCGTTCCACTTGCCGATGGCCGCGGCCGCCAGCGCCGGGATGTCTTCCGGCCTCTCGCGCAGCGGCGGCACGCGGATCTGGAAGACCTTGAGGCGGAAGTAGAGGTCCTTGCGGAAGCGCCCCTCCTCCACCATCACCTCCAGGTCCTGGTGCGTGGCGGCCACCACGCGCACGTCCACGCTCAGGGGGCGCGACGTCCCCACGCGCACCACCTCGCGCTCCTGCAGCACGCGCAGCAGCTTGGCCTGCATGGCGGGCGACACGTCGCCGATCTCGTCCAGGAAGAGCGTGCCGCCGTTGGCCTCTTCGAACAGCCCCTTTCGGTCGTTCACGGCGCCGGTGAAGGCGCCGCGCGCGTGGCCGAACAGCTCGCTCTCCAGCAGCCCCTCGGCCAGCGACGAGCAGTTGACGGCCACGAACGCCCTGGTGCGCCGCGGGCTCTCCTCGTGGAGGGCGCGCGCGATCACCTCCTTGCCGGATCCCGTCTCGCCGCGCACCAGCACGGTGCTCTCGGTGGGCGCCACGCGCGAGATGGCGCGCAGCACCTCGCGCATCTTGGTGGTGGTGGCCACCAGCCGCCGCGCTCCGTCGCCCAGCACCGGCTCGCGGCGGGCAAGCACGGTGCGGATCTTCTGGCGGAGCACGTGGTTGTCGCACGGCTTCGTCAGGTAGTCGTCGGCGCCCAGCTTCAGCGCCTGCACCGCGCTGTCCACGGTGGCGTACCCGGTGAGCATCAGCACGGGCACGTCGTTGCCGCTCACGCGCAGCTCCTGCAGCACGGAGAGGCCGGTGCGCCCCTCCATCTTCAGGTCCAGCAGCACCATGTCGTAGTGGTCGCTGCGCAGCAGCTCCAGCCCCGCGTCGCCCCCCGGGGCCGCGTCCACCGCGTACCCTTCGTCGGCCAGCAGCGCGCCGGTCCCCACGCGGAATGCGCGGTCGTCGTCGATGATGAGGATGCGCGGCGTTTCGGTCGTCAACGGAAGTCCTTGATCATGTCAGTGTGCTTCTGCGCGGGACCTCAGTCCCCGGCCGCCCCGGCCAGCGCCGGAGTGGCTTCGGCCAGCGTCTCGTCCAGCGTCTCCAGGGGGAGGCGCACGGTGAAGCGGCTCCCGCGGTCCACCACGCTCTCCACGCTGAGACGCCCGCGGTGGCCGCGCACGATCCCCTCGGATACGAAGAGGCCCAGGCCGATCCCCGCGATCCCCGGCTTGGTCGTGTAGAAGGCCTCGAAGATGTGGGGCAGGTCGTGCTCGGCGATCCCCGTCCCCGTGTCCTCCACGATCACCTCCACGGCGTCGTCCACCACCCGCGTCACCACGCGCACCTTGCCGCCGCCGGGCATCGCGTCGCCCGCGTTGTACACCAGGTTGGCGAGCACCTGCTGGATCGCCTCCGGGTGCACCGTCACGCGCGGAAGCGTGGGGTCGAGCGCCGTCTCCACCTCTATACCCCGCCCGCCCATCTCCGCCCCCGCCAGCGTCAACACGCGCCGCACGAGAGCGTTCAGGTCCGTGGGCGCCACCGCGTCGGAGAGGGGGCGGCTCTGGTCCAGGAGGCGGCGCGTGAGCCCGGCCATGCGCAGAAGCTCCTCCTGCGCCAGCGTGAGGAACTCGCGGTTGGGATCGTGCGGATCGCCGCGGCGCTCCAGCGCCTCCAGGCAGTTCTGGATGTTGTAGATGGGGTTGTTGATCTCGTGCGACAGCTGGGCCACCAGCCGCCCCATGGCCGCCAGCTTCTCGCGGTGGATCATCTCCGCCTGCGCGGACCTCAGCCGCTGCTCGCGCGCGAAGATGGCCTCGCGCATGTCGCCGAACGCCCGCGCCAGCTGCCCGATCTCGTCGTCCGACGCGCGCGGGAGGGGGGCCGCGTAGTCGCCGCGCGCCAGCCGCACGGAGGCCTCGGCCAGCGCCTGCGTGGGGCGCGCCACGATGCGCGACACCAGCGCCGCCAGCAGCAGCGCCAGCAGGATGGCCGCCGCCCCGATGCCCCACAGCGAGCGCGTGATGGCGCGCGCGATCCCCAGCTCGTCCGTCACGGGGCGGAAGAGGATCACCGACACCGTCTCGCCGCGCGTGGGGAGGTCGGTGACGGTGGTCAGGTACGGCTGCCCTCCCAGCAGCACCCGCCGCGGCCCCTCGCGCACCGAGGCCCGCAGCGCGCGCAGCTCAAGCGCGCGCACCTCCTCCACCGGCACGGCCGAATCGGGGAGCGTCACCCCCACGAGCGAGTCGCCCACCAGCAGGGCCACCTCGGTGCCGGAGGGCTGCAGGTCCTTGCGCAGCCCCGCCGCGTTGAGCTCCGAGCCCACCGCCACCGTCCCCAGGCGCACCGTGTCCGACGCCAGCAGCGAGTCGGGCGGGGTAACGCGCCGTACCGTGGAGGCGGCCATGCGCAGCACGCGGCCCCGCTTGCCGCCCTCCACCACGATCCAGGTGGCGCTGCCGGCCCCGTCCTGCGCGAGCTCGCGCAGCGCCGCGTCGTCCACGGGGCGCCCCAGCAGCTGGCGCTCCGCCGTGTCCACCGCCAGCACCGTCAGCTTCTGCAGGTTGAGCTTCTGCAGGTTCTCGCGGATGCGCCGCTGGAGCAGGGCCGTGTCGTGGGCGTCCCACGCGTCGGCCACCCGCGGGTCCACCGTCAGGTTGGCCGCGCTCTGCGCCAGCGTCTCGTCGCGCGACTCCCAGTACCCCCTCAGCGCCCCCACCGCGCCGCTCAGCTGGCTGGTGGCGCGCGCGTACACCCCCCGCTCCACCGCGTCGGAGATCAGGAGGAACGCCGGCACCACCATGAGGAGCGAGGCCCCCGCGAAGAGCAGGAACACCTTGGCGCGCAGCGACAGCCGGCGCACCGTCGCGCCCGGCCGGGCGGACAGTGTTCGTTCACTGAACAGGCGTACGGTGTTCACTGAACACCTCCGGTGCTTGCAAACAGGGTCACGGGCAGGCTCCGGAAAGGGGTCGCACGGGGTGAAAGCTAAGCAATGGCGCGGGTTCTGGCTATACGGCACCCCGCGGGCGGCACAGGGCACACCCGTTGCCCATAGTGTGCCCAGCCGGAGCGGGGATTGCCCGCGGGCCGATGGACCCGAGACCAGCAGGAGCAACGCCCGATGAAGCTTCACGCCCTCCCCGCCCTCGCACTGGTCTTCATGGCCGCGTGCGCCAACGAGGCGGCCCAGGGAGACCGGAACACCGGCACCGCGCTGGAAGGCGGCACCCCGGCCGGAGCCAACTCCGCGCCGGCCCCGCAGGTGACGGTCGACACGGTGACGCCGGGCCGGAGCTCCACCACGAACGACCCCGCGATCGTGCAGGCCACCGACGTCACCACTACGACGGACAGCGCCGCGAAGGCGGCGGCGGGTGCGGCCGGCGCCACGCAGGGCAGCAGCCATAGCACCACCCGCCCGGCAGCGGGCACGGACAGCGCGGCGCACGCGGGTCACCCGTAAGGCGCCAACCACGGGCTCGGCCGATCTCAGGACCGGCCCGAACACCACCAGACCGAGGATATTACCATGAAGGCACGTTTCTTTGCTGTTGCGGCCGCGGCCGTGATCGTCTCCGCCTGCGGCGGCGGCGAGGGTGGCGAGGGCGGCGGCACCGCCGAGAACCAGACGACCACCGCCGACACGGCCGTGGTTCCGGGCACGGACACCGTCAGCCAGCCGGTCGTCGTCCCGACGCAGGACACCGCGGTGACGCAGACCACCACCACGACCACGACGGACACGACCCAGGGCCAGGGCCAGGCGACCGGCACGGCCACCACGACGACCGACACCGCGCCCAAGCAGTAAGCGCGCTTCCGGCGGCACACCGGGCCCGCGCAACCATGCGCGGGCCCGCACTCTCCGAAATCGGACCGAGGATACTACCATGAAGGCACGTTTTCTTGCTGTGGCGGCTGCGGCCGTGATCGTCTCCGCCTGCGGCGGCGGCGAGGGTGGCGAGGGCGGCGACGCGGCGGCGACCGACACCGCGGCGACCACCACCACCACCACGACTGACCCGGCGGCGACCACCACCGCTCCGATGCCGATGGACTCGGCCTCGATGGCCGCTCCGGCCACGGGCACGGACAGCGCCGCGATGGGCGCCGGCGCGGCCGGCACCACCCCGGCGACCACCACCACCACCACCGACAGCGCCGCGGCCGGGACCACCACCCAGCCGTAATCGCACGCTCGGCGGTACCCTGGGCCCGCGCACCCCTTTCCGGGGCGCGCGGGCCCTTTTTTCATCGCACTGCAGGAGGGATGATGAAGACTCGTTTCCTTGCCCTGGCGGCCCTCGCCGTTCTCGCCGCGTGCGGCGGCGGCGGCGAACAGGAGCCCAAGGCCGGCGACAGCGCGGAGCCGGGCATCACCGGCACCATCGAGAGCACCAGCCAGGAGATCCCCGGCGCAGGCACCGCGGGGGACACGATGACCGCGACCTCGGGGACCACCGCGCCCAACGCCCCGCCGGCCATGACCACGCCGGCGACCGAAGGCGACACGACCAAGCAGTAGGCTCGCACAGAGACACGGAGGCACAGAGATGAAGTCGTCTCCGTGCCTCCGTGTCTCTGTGTGACCCCCGTGGTCAGGGCTTCGGCGCCTCGGAGCGGTGGAGGCGCATGGCCACCTCCTCCACCCACCGCTCCACGTCGCGGGCGTCGTCCTCTTCCAGGAAGCGGGTCTCGTCGTTGACCCCGTCCACCGGCTCGCCGCCGCTGCGCTCGGCCACCTTGGCCACCACGGCGCGCCAGTTGGCCTTCTGGGCCAGGAACCCGGCCGTGCGCATCCCCACCAGGTCCATCAGGTTGGAGGCGCGGGTGTAGGAGCGGATCTCGAAGCGGATCGTCCCACCCTCCTGCTCCTCCACCACGAAGCGGATGGCGCCGGAGAGCGGATGGCCCTCCACCGTGAGCATGGTGATGGAGCCGTTGCGGGCCTCGGCCACGCGCACCTGGATGTTGCCGCGCATGGGGAGCGCCAGGGTGAGCGTCTCCCCCTCGTCCAGCACCAGGGGCGAGCCGGGCTCCACGCCCACCTTCACCAGCCCCTCGGGCGGCAGCGTGTAGAACTCGCGCCGCAGCATCTCGAAGATCTCGCCGGCGGACATCCGGCTCCCGCGGATGTCGGCCCAGTAGCGCTGGTGCTCCAGCCGCCCCGTACCGTCGGAGGGGAGCGCCTCGGGGAGCGAGTCCACCAGCCGCCGCAGCCCCTCCTCCATCCCGATCGCCTCCACCCCGAACACGTCGGTGAGCGCGTTCGGCTCGCCGGGGGGGATCAGGTTCCCCTCCAGCAGCATCGTCACCTGGTCCTCCTTGATGGGAAGGTCGAGCCCCACCGTTTCGGCGGCGTGGGTCCCCAGCCTGGTGAGGATCTCGGGAATGGGGATGCGCACCGGGTGCTTGTCGGTGAGCACCTCCAGCCGCTCCAGGATCTCGGCCGTGGTGGTGACCTCGGGGCCGGCCAGCTTCAGCACCTGGTGCACCGGCTCGGCGGAGGTGACGGCGCGGGCCAGCGCCTCGCCCAGGTCCTGGTGCCACACGGGCTGGAAGGGCTGGTCGCCGAACCCCACCATGGGGATGGCGGGGAGGGTCCTCACCATCTTGAGGAGGGTGGAGATCACCTCGTCACCCGGGCCGTACACGTTGCCGGGGCGCACGATCAGCCACCCGGGCGGGTCCTCCTGCCGCATGGCCTCCTCGGCGGCGAGCTTGGACTGGTGGTAGCCGGAGCTCCCCCCCTGCGCCCCCAGCGACGACACGTACACGAAGCGGCGCACCCCCGCCCGCTTGGCCTCGCGGGCCATGCGGCGCGTGCCGTCCACGTTCACGGCCTGGAAGGTCACCTCGGGCGGGCTCTCCGCCACGATGCCCACCACGTGCAGGACGGCGTCGCACCCCTCCGCCGAGCCGTTCACCCCCGCGTCGGTGGTGACGTCGCCCGTGTGAGCCTCCACCCCCTCCGCCCACTCGCGCACATCGTGCTCCGCGTGGCGCGACAGGAGCCGCACCGTGTGCCCCGCGGCCAGCAGGCGGTCCACGGCCGCCTTCCCCACCACACCCGTTCCCCCGGTGACCAGCACTTTCATCTCGCTCTCCGCGCTGAAGGTACGACGAGGAAAGTCGCATTTGCGGTGCCAGTGAACGTCCGCTCTGGCACTTGTGGGCGGGATAGTGCATACTATGCACACACTGTGTACCGCCCGACCCACGCCGGCCTGCGTCCACCGCACCACCACGCGAGCATAACACGCTCCCGCGGGGCCACCGCGCGGGCAGGGCACCGCCTTTTTGCATCCCTTCGAGCGTGTCAATCCCACCTCCTGCCAAGCGGAGCCCCATCCGATGAGCGATACCTCCCCCACGCCACGCCCCCCCCGCAAGCCGCGCCGCCGCTGGCGCTGGCACGTGCCGCCGGCGCTGATGCACGGGGCCGAGCAGGTGGAAGGCGGCGAGATCCTGGCGGAGATGGAGGGCGCGCAGGCGCTGGTGATGTGGCAGATCGCGCGCGACATCGCCCTGTGGGGGAGCGCGGAGCCCGAGCACCGCGCCACCCTGTTCGTGCCGGGCGCTCACGCGCGCTGGACGGCGCAGCTGGAGGCGGCGGGGCTGGACACGGGGCTGGACGCCGCCCTGCGCGCCGCCGCGGAGGTGCTGCGCGCCCCGGACACGGTGACTGAGGACGAGCTGACCGCCGCCTGCCGCGCCGTGGCGCAGTGGGCGGACGAGCGGGAGATGCTGGGGACGGCGCTGGCCTTCGTTCAGGCCGGCGCCGTCGCTTCGCCGCGCGATTCGGCGCTGGGCTACCAGGTGGGGCTGCTGGCCCGCCGCCGCGCGGAGTATCCCCGCGCCGAGAGCTGGTTCCGGCGCGTCATCGGGCTGGCGCGGCAGGCCAAGGACTGGGACTCGTACGCGCGTGCTTTCCTGGGGCTGGCGAACCTGTATATACAGCGTGGCAACTACCCCGCCGCGCGCCGGTTCCTGATCCGCTGCCTGCGCGCCGCCCGCCGCCACGGCTTCCGCGAGCTGCAGGCCATGGCGTACCACGACCTGCTCCACATCGCCATCCAGACCGACCAGTTCGCGGAGGCCAACGAGCTGGCGCGGATGGCGTTTCGCGCGTACGGCCCTCGCCATCCCCGTCTCGCGGCGCTCGCCAGCGACGTGGGGGTGGTGTGGATGGTGCGCGGCGAGTTCGCGGCGGCGCTGAACGCATTGCGGGCGGCCCACCCGCACATCTCCCACCCCTGTGAGCAGCTGCTGAGCTGGGGAAACATCGCCCGTGCCGCGGGAGGCGTGGGCGACCGCGCGCTGTTCGACGAAGCGTGGGACCAGATCTGGAGCTACGCGGGCGACTGGCACAACCGCCAGAACGCTCCCTGGGCGCTGATGGACGCCGCGAGGGGCGCCACCAGCCTGCGCGACTGGCTGCGCGCGGAGCGGGCGGCGTCCACGGCGCGGGAGATCGCCCAGCGCAGGGGCGAGGCCCACGTGCTCGTGGAGGCGGAGTCGGTCCTCGACTCGGTGACACGCAGAATGCAGTTCGACAACGCGGTGGTGGCCCCGGACGCGCAGGTGCAGAACCTTGCGGACGACATCACGCGGTACCTGGCGGGTAGGCCCGCCGCGAGCTGAGAAACGGCGGTCACACAGAGACACGGAGGCACAGAGGCGGCTTCGTCCCTGTGCCTCCGTGTCTCTGTGTGAGGCCTGTTTTCGGCCCTCGGTCAGCCTCCGCTTCCCTTCACACCGCCACCACGGTCGGTGGTGTCGGTCGGCGGCGGGGGCGGCGGGGCCGGCGCCTCGTCGTGCTGGGCGGACGCGGGGATGGAGGGGGAGTTGGGGGCGCGCTCGCACGCGGCGACGATGAATCCGAATGCGGCGAGGGCCAGCGCGATGCGGGGTGACTTCATGGAAAGCTCCGGCAGATTGGGTTGAAGTGTCGTCCGTTGCGGACTCCTTGATGCTACCGGAAAACTCCCCCTGCTTCCCACGCCTCTCCCGTCGTCTATCGCTCCCTTATAGTCATTCTTTGAGAGACGTACCTTGCGATACTCGTGCCACGGCTGGCACTAAATGAGCTACAGACCGTGGCCGCTGGGCCGGGTGTTGCATGAGCACGGTTCAGCCGTAGCTTTGATTTTGACGCATCCCGGGTCTGCCCTTCGGGGGCGTGACTCGCCAACCCCGCGACCAGGAACCTGTGATGAGTGCCCAGAACGGCCGGAACGCACCGAGCGAGCAGGAATCGCGAGAGGTGGCCGAGGCCGCGCGCGAGACCGAGTGGACCGCGCCCAGCTTCGTCCGCGAGCTTTTCCTCGGCAACTTCCGCCTGGACCTGATCCATCCGTACCCGCAGCAGACGCCGGAGGACAAGGCCAAGACCGACGCCTACATGGCGAAGCTGCGCAGGTTCATGGAGGAGAACGTCGACTCGGACGCCATCGACCGCACGGGCGAGCTTCCGCCCGAGGTGGTGCAGGGGCTGCGTGACCTGGGCGCGTTCGGGCTCAAGATCCCGGAAGAGTACGGCGGCATCGGGCTCTCTCAGCTGGGGTACGGGCGCACCATCGGGATGGTCACGAGCATGGACGGCAACCTCACCGCCCTCCTCTCGGCCCACCAGTCCATCGGCGTGCCGCAGCCCATGAAGATGTTCGGCACCCCGGAGCAGAAGAAGAAGTACCTGCCGCGGCTGGCCAGGGGCGCCATCTCCGCCTTCGCGCTCACCGAGCCGGGGGTGGGCTCGGACCCGGCTGCGCTCGCCACCACGGCCACGCTCACGGAAGACGGCACCGCCTACATCCTCAACGGCGAGAAGCTGTGGTGCACCAACGGCACCCTGGCCGAGCTGCTGGTGGTGATGGCGAAGACCCCCAGCAAGATCAAGAACGGCAAGGAGATCCCGCAGATCACCGCGTTCGTGGTGGAGGTGGACACGCCGGGGGTGGAGATCACCCACCGCTGCCACTTCATGGGGCTCAAGGCGCTTCAGAACGCCGTGATCCGCTTCGACAACGTGCGCGTGCCGCGCGAGAACGTGATCTGGGGCGAGGGGAAGGGGCTGAAGCTGGCGCTGATGACTCTCAACACGGGCCGCCTCACCCTGCCCATGAGCGCGGCGTACGGGGCCAAGGTGTGCGTGGAGATCTCGCGCAAGTGGGCGGCGGAGCGGGTGCAGTGGGGCGCCGCGGTGGGCAAGCACGACGCGGTGGCCCAGATGCTGGGCGACATGGCCGCCAACACCTTCGCCATCGAGTCGGTGGCCGAGCTGGCCTCGGCGCTCGCGGACGAG
>DASVSA010000096.1:0-3896 GCA_036388335.1 Longimicrobium sp.
GTGGGAGATCGTGCCGGACGCGAGCCGGGCCAGCGTGGCGCGTCCGCGCGGCGCCGGGCGCGCCACGCTGGACGTGGCCGCGCGCACCCTGGACGCCGCGGGCCGCGTGCAGCTCGCCCCCACGGAGTTGGTGGTGTGGTCGGGCGACATCTACCTGGCCTCCGAGCGGGTGGGCGCGCTGCTGGAGGGAACCGCCACGGTGGATGTGGGCGCGCTGACGGTGACGCTGGCGCGCGATCCGCCCTTCCCCGCGCAGGAGCGGATGATGACCGCCGAGGCCCGCCGCCTTGCCGGCGCCGGCCCGCGCGCCGCCCCGCCGCCCCCGGTGCCCTTTGCGCCGCGGTCGGGCGTGGGGATCCTGGAGTACGGAGTGACCTCGTCGTTCCCGGGCGCGGGGATCGTGTCCGCGGGGTACGCGCGCGGCGGGGTGGGCGTATGGGGGGGGATGCTGCGCCTGGGGATCGAGGCCCAGAACGGCGCCCCCGATCCGATCGGGGGGCTTTCGGCCGCCTATCACCGCGTGTTCCCGGAATCGCGCCTCGTGCGCCAGGTGCAGGTGGGCGACGTGGTGACGGAGGGCCTGCGCGCGCGCTCGGTTCGGGGCTTCAACGTCACCAACGCGCCGTTCGTGCGCGAGACGCTGTATGGCGACGCGTTCTACACTCCCCGCCTCCCCAGCGGCTGGGAGTACGAGGTGTACCAGGGCGGGCAGCTCCTGGGCTTCTCCACCGCCGCGGGAGCCCCGGTGGCGGTGCCGCTGCGCTACGGGAGCACGCCGGTGCAGGTGAGGATGTACGGCCCGGCCGGCGAGCGCGTCCTCAGCGAGGTCACCTACCTCGTCCCCACCCTGCAGCTCCCCCGCGGACGGCTTCAGTACGCGGCGGGCGGCGGCGTGTGCCCGCGGGAGGAGAGCTGCGGCAGCTTCGGCTACGCGGACCTGCGGGGCGGCGCCAGCGACATCCTCACCCTCCTCGCGGGCGGCGAGGTGGAGAGCGACTCCGCCGGCTCGGCCGTGCGCGGCTACGTGGGCGCATCGCTCCTTCCCCGCCCCGGGTGGAGCGTGGAGGCGCAGGCGATGCCGGGCTCCTTCATGCGCCTGCAGGTGGAGGATTTCAGCGCCGGCACCGTCTCCGGGAGCGCCGGGGTGGGCATGGTGTGGCCTCAGGAGCGCGGCGGCGTGATCGGCGGCGGCGGATTCTCCGCGCTTCCCGACACCTCGCCGCGCTGGCACGCGGAGGGGCAGCTGCGCATCACGCGCTACACCCCCGGGGGAAGCGGCGTCGGCGTGTCGCTGGGAGGGCGCGCCGAGCGCTCCACGGGCGGAGGCCCGGCCTCGCTGCGCGCCTCCGCCTCGCTCGCGGTGCGGCGGGCGCTGCTGGAGGCGAGCTACGAGTCCATCGCGCTCCCCGGCGACACCCTCCCCACGCGCACCCTGCTGCTGGGCCGCGCCACCCTCAGCACCGGCACGCGCCTGCGCCGCTTCGGCGCGCCGCTCCTGACGGGCGCCGTGGGGAGCGGCGACGAGGGGCTGGAGCACTGGGAGGCGGGGGCCATCCTCTCGCCGGGCGGCAACGCGCTCAGCTTCACGGCGCGCTGGGCCCGCGGCGCGCCGGGGATCTCGCTCGTGCTGGGCACCAGCGTGCGCACGGGCGCGGGCCGCGCACGCGCACGCGTGGGCACGCGCGCCGGCGAGGCCGAGGGGGGCGTGTCGCTGGATGGAGCGCTCGCCTTCGGATCAGGCGACGGGGTGGCGCTGGTGCCCTTCGGAGGGGTCGGACAGGCGGGGATCGCCGGCCGCGTCTTCCACGACCTGGATGGCGACGGCCGCTTCGGGGCGGGCGACGAGGCCGTTCCCGACGCGTTCGTGGGGATCGGCACGCTGCGGGTGAAGACGGACGCGGAGGGGCGCTACGGCACCTGGACCGTGCTCCCCTACGAGGTGCTCGCGGTGGGGCTGGACACCACCACGCTGGCCGATCCATCGTGGATCCCGCCACGCGCTCGCCTGCTGCGCCCCGCTCCGCACCTCTACACGCGCATCGACTTCCCCCTGGCGCGCACGCGCGAGCTCACGGGGCGGCTCGTTGCGGGCGCGGGCGTGCGCACCGTCGCCGGGGTAACGCTGGAGATCGTACCCATGGGCGCCGCCAACGGGCAGCAGCCCGAGCGCACTCTCACCTTCAGCGACGGCGAGTTCTACGTGAGCCGGCTCCTCCCCGGCACCTACGAGATCCGCGTGAGCGAGTCATCCCTGCGCGCGCTCAACGCCCGCGTGCAGGAAGGCGTGGTGCGCGTGGAGGTGCGCCCCGGGGCGGACATGAGCATCGCGGAGGCACCGCCGATCCACCTCGTCCGCGCCAGCCGTTGATTCTCTGTGCCGCTGTGTGAGCCTGCTCTTTTCATCCCACCGGATCGCCCACCCGGATCTCACCCCCCTCCAGGATCTCGGCGCGCAGGCCGCCGCGGTCGGCGAGGTCGCGCATGATGCCGCGGTAGGTGAAGCGCTCCAGGCGTGAGCAGGGGTCGCAGCGCTCCACGCCGCGCAGGAGCGTGTTCCCGATCCGGAACTCGCGCCCGACGAGGTCGTTGAGCGCCACTCCGCGCGTCACCACGTTGCGCCGCGTGTCCGCGGGGGAGAAGTCGCGGCCCGTCGCGCGGACGCTCTCCACCGCTTCGGCCTCCACCAGGGTGAGCTGGCAGGTGGCGGCGTAGCGGGTGGGCGGCTTCCCCAGGTAGCGGTCGCCCAGCAGCCCCTCGCCGGCTACCGCCGTCGCGGCCTCCACCGGGGTGCGCGCTCCGCCCCGCTCGCGCGCCACGTAGATTGCCTCCACTGTTCCCGTCATCGTTCCTGATGGCTGTATGTCCAGGCTGCCGCGCATCATGTTTCCTTGACCCTGAAGCTTTTTCCGGCGCACCGTGTGGTATGCGGTGACAATCTACAATCGCCTGGAGAAAACTATGAGACGCGCATTCGCTTCGTTCGCCATTTCCGCGGCGCTCGTACTCGCCGCCCGCCCCGCACACGCCTGGGACGACTTCGGCCACCGCCTGGTCGCGCGCATCGCGTGGGAGAACATGACGCCGCAGGCCCGGAGCCGGGCCGTGGCCATCCTGCGTGCGGCTCCAACCGAGACGGGGCTGAGAGACGGGTTCACCGGTTCGCTCTCGGCGCAGCGGCAGATGCAGCTCTTCGTGTTCGCCGCCACCTGGCCGGATTCGGTACGCTCCAACACGCAGCCGCTGCGCAAGGAGAAGTATGACCACCCTGAGCGCCACTACATCGACATGTTCTGGAGCCAGCCGACCGACTTCGGACCGGTCCAGCCGAGCGCCCTTCCCCCCGAGGACAACCTGCTGCGCGATACTCCCCGCCTTCAGGAGTGGCTCGCGAACGGAGGAGCCGAGCAGAAGGCCATAGCCCTCGCCTGGTTGATGCACCTGGTTGGCGACGTGCACCAGCCGCTGCACGCCAGCGGGCGCGTGACCCCGCTGGACCCCTGCGGTGACGGAGGGGGAAACGCATTCAAGCTCGACGCGTTCCCGGACGGCGGCAGGCGAAGCCTTCACTCCGTGTGGGACGGAGCCGTCACGGCAGGCCTCAGGCGCGAGGGCGAATCTCGGGATGCGTTCCTCACCCGCGCGCTCAACGAGGTCACCAAACGGCACCCCCGCGGCGAATTCACGAGCGAGATGGGCCAGCGTGATTTCCACCAGTGGGCGGAGGCGAGCGTGGGGATCGCCAAGCGCTCCGTCTACGTGGCGCCGCTCGTCCGCAACCAGGCCGCAACCGCCGCGTACCGGCAGCACGCCCACAGCGTGGCGGAGCCGCGCATCGCCCTCGCCGGCTACCGGCTCGCGGACCTGCTGAACCAGGCGCTCGGCTCGTAGGAAGGCCT
>DASVSA010000097.1:0-4253 GCA_036388335.1 Longimicrobium sp.
GCGGGCGCGTGGATGACCCACGCGCCCGCCCCATCGTTGCCCTTCCCTCCCCGGCTAACGGATGACTTCGCCGATCCGTGCCCAGCGGACCGCGGTGAGCCAGGAGAACTGCTGGGAGATGTCTTTTTCGAACGAATAGTAGACAAACATGGGCCGCCCCTTCACCGCCGTCTCGCTGAAGAAGCCCCAGTAGCGGGAGTCCTCGGAGTTGTCGCGGTTGTCGCCCAGGGCGAACAGCTTCCCCGGCGGCACCACGATGGGCCCCCAGTTGTCGCGCGTGGGCCGATAGCGCCGCCTTGCGCGCAGCGTCCCCGCCACGAAGTCCTTCTGCCAGAGCATCCGCGGCTCAAAGGGATCGCCCAGCGGGTCCACGTGCCGCGTGTACGGCTCGGAGACGGGCTCTCCGTTGAGGAAGAGCACCTTGTCGCGCATCTCCAGCGTGTCTCCCCCCACGCCCACCAGGCGCTTCACGTAGTTGCGCTCGGGGTCGTGCGGGGGGAGGAAGACGAGGACGTCGCCGCGCCGGGGGTGCGAGAAGGCGGGGAGGCGGGTATGGGTGATGGGGATCTCGGCCCCGTACACCGCCTTGTTGACGAGGAGGAAGTCGCCCACCAGCAGCGTCCCCTCCATCGAGCCGGTGGGGATCTTGTAAGCCTCCACCACGAAGGTGCGGATCCCCAGGAAGAGCACGAGGGCGGTGCAGATCGCCTTGGTCCACTCCCACATCCAGCGCCCGGTGGACACGGAGGGGCTCCGCGGCTCCTCCAGCGTCCTGCGGCGCTCGGGCTGCCCATCGAACGGTTCGTCCATCGTCTGCTCGGCTCTTCGGTACAGCAAGGATGCCCGAGCAGGTACGTACACGCGAGGTTCGGGCCCGTTCCGGGGATGGAATCTCACACAGAGACACAGAGGCACGGAGACAGGTTCATCTCTGTGCCTCTGTGCCTCTGTGTGAGCCCCTTTTCTCAGTAGGGCGAGCCGCCGTAGTTGTCGATCTGGGCGCGCTGCAGCTTACCGGAGTAGTCCACGTAGCAGACCTTGGTCTCCGAGTAGAACTCGTACACTTCCCAGCCGCCCTCGCGGTGGCCGTTCCCCGTCTGCTTGACGCCGCCGAAGGGGAGGTGCGCCTCGGCGCCGATGGTGGGCGCGTTGACGTAGGTGATCCCGTTGTCCAGCTCCTGCATCGCGCGGAAGGAGAGGTTCACGTCGCGCGTGTACACCGAGCTGGAGAGGCCATACTTCACCTCGTTGTTGATCCCGAACGCCTCGTCGGCGTCCGTGAAGCGGATCACCGAGAGCACCGGGCCAAAGATCTCCTCGGTGGCCAGGCGCGAGCCGGGCTTCACGTCGGCGAAGATGGTGGGCTCGATGAACCAGCCGTCGTCCACCCCCTCGCCCGTGGGGCGCCCGCCGCCCAGCACCAGGCGCGCCTCGGAGCGGCCGATCTCGATGTAGCTCTCCACCTTGTCACGCGCGCGCTCGTTGATCAGCGGGCCCACGTCCACCCCGTCTTCCACGCCGTAGCCCAGCTTCAGCCCCCTGGCCTTCTCCGCCAGGCGCTCCAGGAACTCGTCGTGGATGGAGTCGTGGAGGAGGAGGCGGCTGGTGGCCGTGCAGCGCTGCCCCGTGGTGCCGAACGCGCCCCAGAGCACCCCTTCCAGCGCCAGGTCCAGCTCGCCGTCGGCCATCACGATCTGCGCGTTCTTGCCGCCCATCTCCAGCGAAAGCCGCTTGTGCGACTCGCCGCACGCGCGCCCGATGATGCTTCCCGTGGCCGTGGAGCCGGTGAAGGAGATCGCCGCCACGTCCGGGTGGTTGACGATGGCAGCGCCCGTGGCGCCCTGGCCGTGCACCAGGTTGACGACGCCCTTGGGGATCCCCGCCTCTTCCAGGATCTCCACCAGGAGCTGCACGGTGTGGGGCACGTCCTCGCCCGGCTTGATCACCACCGTGTTCCCGCACACCAGCGCGGGGAACATCTTCCAGGTGGGGATGGCCAGCGGGAAGTTGAAGGGGGTGATGAGCCCGCACACCCCGATGGGGCGGCGGTAGGTCATCGCCCACTTGTTGCTGAGCTCCGACGGCACCGTCTTGCCGAAGAGGCGGCGCCCCTCCACGCCCGCGTAGTAGGCGGTGTCGATCCCTTCCTGCACGTCGCCGCGCGTCTCGGTGAGCACCTTGCCCATCTCGCGCGTGGCGGCGGTCGCGATCTCTTCCTTGCGCTCGCTGAGCAGGTCGCCCACGCGGCGCAGGATGTTGCCGCGGTCCGGCGCCGGGGTGCGCGCCCACCCGGGGAACGCGGCCTTGGCCGCCGCCACCGCGCGGTCCACGTCGTCCTGGCCCGAGAGCGGCCACAGCCCGATCACCTCGGACCAGCGCGCCGGGTTGCGGTTCTCGAAGTACTCGCCCGAAGACGGCTCCACCCACTCGCCGCCGATGAAGTTCCTGAACTTGTCCGCCATGATCTGCCCTGTGATGGGGATTGCCGAGATATGTGGCGCGGCAATCTAACGCGGGCTCACACCGAGACACAGAGGCACAGAGAAAATCATCTTCTCTGTGTCTCTGTGTCTCTGTGTGAGACCTATATCCCGCCGAACGCGAGGAGCAGCGTGGCCAGCCCGGCCAAAACAGCCGACCACATCGCCCAGAGCTTGTAGAAGGCCAGCTCCGGGTGGAGGCGCTTGTAGAGCCAGGCGAGGGCCGCGCCGCCGCCAAAGGTGCAGATCATCCACACCGCGCCGAGGGCCAGCCAGCCGAGCGCGCCAAGCTCGCGCATCAGCCTTCGCGCACCAGCTCGTAGCGCTCGATCTTCTTGTAGAGATTGGAGCGCGGCATGTCCAGGATGCGGGCCGTCTCGGAGACGTTCCAGTCGTTCTCGCGCAGCTTCTGGAGGATGAAGGCGCGCTCGGCCGCCTCCTTGAACTCCGCGAAGGTCTGGCACGAGAGGAGGTCCGACGAGAGGCCGCCCCCCTTCATCTGCCCGGACACGAGGAGGTCCACGTCGTCCGCGGCGATGGCGGGGCCGGAGCTGAGGATCATGAGGCGCTCCACCGTGTTGCGCAGCTCGCGCACGTTTCCCGGCCAGTCCATCCGCTGCATCCGCTCCAGCGCCTCGTCGGTGAAGCGGCGCGGCTTCACGGCGCCCTCGCGGGCGTAGCTCTCGGCGAAGTGCTGCACCAGCATGGCGATGTCTTCGCGGCGCTCGCGCAGCGGCGGCACGTGGAGCGGGATGACGTTGAGGCGGTAGAAGAGGTCCTCGCGGAAGCGTCCCGCCCTGATCTCCTCCTCCAGCTCCTTGTTGGTGGCCGCCAGCACGCGCACGTCTACCTGGATGGGCTTGGCGCCGCCCACGCGGGTGACGATCCCCTCCTGCAGCGCGCGAAGCACCTTGGCCTGCGCCGTCAGCGACATGTCGCCGATCTCGTCCAGGAAGAGCGTCCCGCCGTCGGCGAGCTCGAACTTGCCGGCGCGGTCTTCGTGCGCGCCCGTGAACGAGCCCTTCATGTGCCCGAACAGCTCGCTCTCGATCAGCTCCGAGGGGATCGCGGCGCAGTTCAGCTCCACGAACGTCTTCTCGGCACGCGGGGAGAGGCGGTGGATGGCGCGCGCCACCAGCTCCTTGCCGGTGCCGTTCTCGCCCGTGATCAGCACGCGGGCGTCCGTGGGCGCCACCTTCTCCACCCGGTCCAGCACCTGCCGGAGGGCGAACGAGCGCCCCACGATGGCGTGGCGGCTCTCCACCTCGCCGCGCAGGCGCGCGTTCTCGGCCTGCAGCCCCTGCTGCGACAGCGCGTTGCGCAGCACGATCAGCAGGCGCTCGGTGTCGAGCGGCTTCTCCAGGATGTCGTACGCGCCGTGCTGCGTGGCCTCGACCGCCGTCTGGATGGTCGCGTGGCCGCTGATCATCACGACGAGCGCCGTCGGGTCCGACTCGCGCAGCCGCTTCAGCGCCTCGATGCCGTCCATGCCGGCCATCTTCACGTCCATGAAGACGAGGTGTGGCCGGAAGCGCTGGTACTCGGCGATGCCGTCCGCCGCGTTGGGCGCCGTCTTCACCTCGTAGCCCTCGTACTCGAGGAGCTGCCCGAGGGCGGCGCGGATGCCCTGCTCATCGTCTACGACCAGGATGCGCCGGCTCCTTGCGGGGCCGTCTTGTAGAGGACGATCTGCCCGTTGCTCACGCGCACGTCGGCGATCGACTCGGGCACGCGGACGGGGAGGGCGTCGGCGGCGACGCCCTCGGGCACGGG
>DASVSA010000098.1:0-8631 GCA_036388335.1 Longimicrobium sp.
ACGGATCGCCGGCCACGACAGTCCCGCTCGCTCGAATGCGCGGATGGAGAGCAGCTCGACCAGCTCCACGAACGTGAGGGCGACCTGCCCCTCAAGCACCGGGAGATCCGTCTTGATCACCGGCAGACGCCCGAACGCCCAGCGGCGAACGGTCCGAGGCCGCTCCCGCAGCAGCACCGCCGCTTCACCCGGAGTGTAGATGCCAGTTCCAAGCATTCGGGCAGGAACGTTGAAGAGAGAAATGCCAGCTCCACCACAGTACGTCCCGCCCGCACTTGAGGCAAGTGATTTAAGTAGTTGTAAAAGCGCAACTTAGGTCCGCTCTGGCGCACGGTGCGCACCGCCCGTGGCCGCTTCTCAACGCCCCTCGCTCCGTCTTCGCCACGTGACGCACCCAGAGGCACAGAGATGAACCAATCCCTGTGCCTCTGTGTCTCAGTGTGAGATGAAGTTTGGAGCTCTCGGACCTCCACGCGCGCTCCACCGGCGCGTCGGAGGCGACGAGCACCACGTCCGCCGTCGCGATCTCCTCGCCGGTGAGGGTCGCGCCGGTGCCGGTGCCGTCCTGCGTCTCGGTAGCCAGCGGGTGCCCCGTTCCGCATCCGCCCGTTGCGTTCCGGCGGCGGAAACTGCAATCTCACACGGAGGCACGGAGACACGGAGAGGTGCTCTTCTCCGTGTCTCCGTGCCTCCGTGTGAGATTCCATCCTTTTCCCTCCCGGTGAACCCATGCGCCTCCTCCCGTCCGTCGCAGTACTCGTCTGCCTCGCAGCGCCGCTGGCGGCGCAGACGCCCGTGCCGCAGGCCACGTCGCACCCCGTCGCGATGACGGTACCCGCCGCGAAGCCAGAGGACGTGGCTTCCATCGAGTCGATCCTGAAGGCCCTGTACGACGTGATCTCCGGGCCCGCCGGGCAGGCCCGCGACTGGAACCGCATGCGGTCGCTCTTCATCCCGGAGGGCCGGCTGATGCCCAGCGGCGTGAGGCCCGACGGATCGGTGGGGATCCGCCTGCTGTCGGTGAACGACTACATCGCCACCTCCGGTCCCCTGCTGGAGCGCGTGGGCTTCCGCGAGAGGGAGCTCGCGAGCCGCGTGGAGCGCTTCGGCCACATCGCCCACGTCTTCAGCACCTACGAGGGCCGGATGGAGACGGAGGGCACGGTGATCCGCGGCATCAACAGCATCCAGCTCCTCAACGACGGCCGCCGCTGGTGGGTCGTATCCGTGTACTGGGAGGCGGAGCGCCCCGACATGCCGCTGCCGCGCCAGTACCTGCCGCAGTAGTCGTCTCTGTGCCTCCGTGTCTATGTGTGAGCGCTGTGTCTCATTAGCCAATGATTAAGACGCGGACGCAGTGAAACCCGCGCGAGAGGCGGAGCGTAGCGCCCTGGGACCACGACCGCCGCGCGCTCCAGTGTGAGTGCGCGGCGGGCGTGGCCCTCCCAGCTTTCTTCACTCTCGCCGCGAGGTGCTTCCATGCACCGGTTCCTCCTTTCCGCCCTTGCCGTGCTCGCCGCCGGGCCGCTCCTGGCCCAGACACCGGGACAGCCACCCGCCGCGCAGCAGCGGCCCTCCCCGCAGCCGCCCGCCTCCGGGCCCGGAGAGATCCGCGGCACGGTGCTCGACGCGGAGAGCGGCGCGCCCGTAGCGCGGGCGAGCGTCGCCGTGCGCAGCGCCGCCGATTCCGCGCTGGTGGCCGGCGCCATCGCCCGCCCGGACGGCACGTTCCGCATCGAGGGGCTCCGGCCGGGAAGCTACCACCTCAAGGTGAGCATGATGGGATACGGCGCGCACAACACGCGCGTGGCCGTGGACCCCGCTTCGCCGCGGGTGAACGCGGGGAGCGTGAGGCTGGCGCGCTCGGCCGTCGCGCTGGAGACGCTGGAAGTGACGGCAACGCGCCAGGCCGTGACCATCGCGCCGGACCGCAACACCTACCAGATCCGCCAGGTGGCGCCCGCCGCCACCAACGCCAGCGAGGTGCTGGAGGCGGTGCCGTCGGTGGAGGTGGACGCGGACGGCAAGGTGAGCCTGCGCGGCAACGAGAACGTGGTGGTGCAGATCAACGGCCGCCCCTCGCCCATCCGCGGCGCGCAGCTGGCCGGGTACCTCAAGCAGCTTCCCGCCAACACGCTGGAGCGCGTGGAGGTGGTTCCCAACCCGTCGGCCAAGTACGACCCCGAGGGGATGGCCGGCATCATCAACATCGTCCTCAAGCAGAACGTCGACCTGGGCCTCAGCGGCGGTCTCACGCTGGGCGCATCCACGGCCGACCGCTACACCGCGGCGGGGAACGTGGGCTACCAGCGCGGCCCCGCCACCATGTCGCTCAGCTACGGCTTCACCAGCGACGAGCGGACGCTGCTGGGCGTGAACGACCGCACCCGCGTGGGCGCGCAGCGGCTCCCACTCTCGTACACCGAGCAGGAGATCCGCGGCTCCAACGGCAACGGCGGCCACAACCTCAACGCCGCCGTCGACTTCCGGCTGAGCGAGCGCGACGTGCTCTCCAACTCGCTGCTCTTCAACTCGCGCGGCTCCAGCGAAGACTCCAACAGCGCCTACAGCGAGCTGAACGCCACCCGCATCCTGCTGGACGCGTACCAGAGGGTCCGCGACTCGGAGCAGGACGCGCGGATGATCGACTACACGCTGGCCTTCAAGCGCACGCTCCAGCCCCAGCGGCACGAGATCGCCGCCGAGGTGCGCGTCAACCGCCTGGAGGACGACGACTTCACGGCCCTGTGGCGCCAGCCCGTGGCCGGCGGCTCGCGGGTGGACGCGGAGACCAACCAGACGGACACGCGCACGTACCAGCTCACGGCGCAGGCGGACTACACGCGCTCCCTGTCGCCGCGCACGAAGCTGGAGACGGGCTACAAGGGCAACTCGCGCTTCATCGACCGCGACTTCACGGTGATGAGGGACGCGCTCGGCACCGGCTCGTTCGTGCGGAGCGACCTGAGCAACGCGCTGGAGTTCGACGAGACGGTGAACGCCGTGTACGGCGTGCTCAGCCACGCGGCCGGCAAGGTGGAGCTGCAGGGCGGCCTGCGGGGCGAGTACGCCACCCGCGACTTCTCGCTGGCCGACTCCGACGAGAGCTTCCCGTACGACTACACGAGCTTCTTCCCCAGCGGGCTGGCCAGCTACAAGCTCAACGACCAGTCGCAGGTGAAGCTCAGCTATTCGCGCCGCGTGCGCCGGCCGGGGACGCAGGAGCTCAATCCGTTCCCCGCCTTCTTCGACCTGCAGAACGTCTTCCTGGGAAATCCGCGGCTGAACCCGGAGTACACGGACGCGGTGGAGCTGGGCTACCAGCGGTCGATGGCTCTGGGCTCGGTGCAGGTTTCGCCCTTCTACCGGCGCACCTCCGACGTCATCCGGGTCATCATCAACACGGCGGACTCGGTGGCGGGGCGTGAGGTCACTTCGGTGAGCTTCAAGAACCTGGACACGGGCAGCTCGTGGGGCACGGACCTCAACGGCACCCTCAAGCTGGGGCAGGCGTTCAGCGGCCTGGCCGCCTTCAACATCTACCAGATGGTGACCGACGGGGGCGGGGAGTCCAGCCTCTCGTCCAACGCGGTGACGTGGTCCGCCCGGCTGAACGGCACGCTCAACCTCAGCCCGAGGACGGCCGTGACCGCCTCTTACTTCTACCGCGCGCCGGTGCCCATCGAGGGCGGGCGCTTCGACAGCTTCGCCTTCGCCAACCTCTCGGTGCGGCAGAAGCTGTACGGCGAGAAGATGAACGTCACGCTGCGCCTTTCCGACCCGTTCAACACGCAGCGCTTCCGCGTCCGCGCCGGCGACGACAACGTGATCCAGCTCACGGAGCGCTCGTCCAACTCGCGCGCCCTGCACCTGACCGTGCAGTCCACCTTTGGCCGCGCGCCCCGCCTGCGCCAGCGCCGCGCCGAGCCGCAGCCGGATGGAGGGTCGCCCTTCCCGGGCTGAACGAACAGGCTCACACAGAGGCACAGAGGCACGGAGATGACTTCATCTCCGTGCCTCTGTGCCTCTGTGTGAGCCCTGTTGTTACTGGCGCGCGGGGAGCTGGATCATGGGGACGGCGTTGCCGCTCACCTGCGGCATCTTGCCGTCCCAGCGCTTGGTCATCTCGTACTGCACGAGCGTCTGGGTGATGCTCTGGCTCAGGAGGCGGTTGGCCTCGGCCTGGGCGCGGGCTTCGGCGAGGATGGCCATGGCGCGGCCGGCGGCCTTGATGGAGTCACCCTGCGCCTGGAACGTGTTCTTCTGCAGCTCGTTCTGCGCGGTGAGCGCCTGCTGCTGCATCACGTTCTTGGTGTTGATGGCCTCCATCACCGCGCCCGGCGCGCGGATCTCGTTGATGGTGAACTGCTTCACCATGAAGCCGTAGGTCCCCAGCCGCTGCGAGATCAGCGCCTGCGCCTTGGCCACCGTCTCCGCCTTCTTGGGGCCCAGGATGGCCGCGATCTCCTCGCTTCCCACCACCTCCTGCAGCGCCTGCCGGATCGCCTGCTTCACGTACCCGTGCTGGATGGACTCGATGTCCGTGCGGAAGGTGGAGTACAGCGCCGGCGTCTTGCTGGGGTCCAGCTCGAACGAGAGCGACACATCAAGCGACACCGGCTGGCCCTCGACGCTGTTGACGTTGATCTCGTCGTTGGCGGAGCCGTCGGTGGTCCCCTGGGTGAGCACCAGCGTCTGCATGAACACCGGGTACTCCTCGATCCCGGTGGTGATGGGGTTGCGCAGGTGCACCCCCGGCCCCAGCGGCTTCGGGTCGATGCCGCCGCCGAGCTTGTGGATCACGATCCCCACGTTCCCCGGGTTGATGTACGTGGCCGAGGAGACCATGAGGGCCAGGAGGAGGAGCGCGCCGATGGCCAGCGGCACCTTCCCCCCCAGTCCGGCGAGCGGGTTGGGGCGGCTGGAGCGGCCGGTGGGGCGGCCGGTGGGAGCCTGGATGGTAGGCATACGGTGTGGATCTCCTGCGTTTCGTGCGGGTGGTGGGCTGCTCCCGTGGGGGCGCCCGGGCGGGCCTCGCGTGAGCGCGGGCCGCGGGGATCGGTACGCTCCGGGCGCGTACCGTGTTTCAGAGTGCGGGGCCAGGGGGCCGGGGTCAAGTGTCCTGAACGGGCCGTTCCGTGATCACTTCTCGTCTGTGCCTCTGTGCCTCGGTGTGAGATCGTTCCTGATCCTCGCCGGCACCACCGCGTCCTTCCCGAACCGCGCCCGCAGCCGGTCCGTCACCTCCGAGAGCTTGCGGTCGCGCTCGGTCTCGATGCCGCCGGGCGCTTCGAAGAGGAGCGGCTCGGCGTCTTCGTCTTCGCCCAGCTTGGAGACGCCCACGCCCAGCAGCCGGATGCCGCCGCCGCGCTGCTCGCGCAGCTGGCGGAGGAGCTGGCGGGCCACCGCGAAGAGCGCGCGGTCGGACTCCAGCGCCTCGGGGAGGGTGCGGCTGGCGGAGCGGTCCGTGAAGTCGGCGTAGCGGATGCGCACCGTCACCGTGCGCGCCTTCAGCCCCTCGCCGCGCAGCGACGCGCCCGTCTCGGTGGCCAGGGCCAGGAGGCGCGTCTCGATCTCCCGCTCGTCCACCAGGTCGCGCGGAAAGGTGCGCTCGTGCGAGACGGACTTCTGGGGCGAGCGCGGCGTGACCTCGGCGCTCCCCACGCCGCGGATGACGGAGTGGAGCCAGCGGGCGCGCGCCGGACCGATCCAGGCGGTGAGCGTCGCCAGGTCCATCGGGAGCGCCTGCCGCACCGTCGCCACCCCGCGCCGCCGCAGGGCCTCGGCGAAGGAGGGCCCCACGCCGGGGAGGTCGGCGAGATCCCAGCGCAGCATGAAGTCGCGCTCCCCGCCGGCCGGCACCACGAAGATCCCCGCCGGCTTGTTGACCCCCGCCGCCATCTTGGCGAGGATGCGCGAGGTAGCGCCCCCCACCGACACCACGATCTCCGTGCGCTCGCGGACCTCGGCCTGGATGCGGCGCGCCGTCTCTTCCAGCGGCTCGTTGTGGTACAGGAGCTCGGTCCCGGTCAGGTCCAGGTAGAACTCGTCCACGCTCGCCGCTTCCACCACGGGCGAGAACTCGTCGAGGACGGCGCGCACCTCCACGTGCTTGCGCTTCACCATCTCGCCCGGCACCGGCGCCAGGGTGGCGCGCGGGCAGAGCTGGAGGGCGCGCGCCATCGGCATCCCCGCGTGCACCCCGTAGCGCCGCGCGGCGTAGCTGGCCGACGTGACCACGCCGCGGCCGTCCGGCCTGCCGCCCACGATCAGCAGCTCGGCGCGGCCGGCGCCCTCGGGGTCCGCTAGCTGCGCGCAGCGGACGAAGTACGAGTCGCAGTCGGCGAGGAGGATGCGCCTGGGGCGCGCTTCGGGTGCCATCGTGGGAGAGGATTCGGGTGGCCTTCAAGGTACCACCCGGATCGCTTCTCACACAGTGGCACGGAAGCTCATGGATCGCGGCGGATCACGTAGCCGTGCCGCGGAACCCGCCCGCCCAGCAGCCGGCCCGTGGCGTCCGTGGCGGCGATCAGCTCGTTGCTGGATCCCTCGAAGCGGAACTGGACGCGCGCCGAGTCGGCCGCCATGAAGGTGACGGTCGCGGTGCCGGACCTGGCGCCGCCTTCCAGCGCCACCACCGGGATCTGTGCCGTGCCGCCGCCCAGCGCCCGCGCCCGCCGCAGCACCTGCTCCACCATGTCCAGCGACTCGCCGACGGGCATGGGGATGAGGCCCGCGGGTGCCGCGGTGCGCGCTCTCTGCGTCTCGCCGTTCTGCACGGACTCGACGAACGCGCTGTCGCCGCGGAGCTCGATGTTCGCCCGCGCCTTCGGCTCGGCGTCCGCGCGGCGGGCGAAGCCCCGGAGCTGCATCCGCGCGACGGTGGCGTCGGGCCTCAGCTCCGCGGTGTACGTCACGAGCTCCCCGGCGGAATCGGAGAAGATCTCGGTCTGCACCCGCGCGGGCGTGCGCTGGAAGCGGACGGTGACCATCGTGGTGTCGCCCTTCAGGATGCTGAACGTGCCGTTGTCCTGCGCTTCCGCGGATGTAGCCGCGGGCGTCGCGGCGGCGGCTTCCGCGGCGGCCTCACCCTCGGCGGGGCCGCAGGCGGCCAGGGCGAGCACGAGTGCGGCGGGTGCAAGGCGCATCGGTAACCTCCGGGTTCGGGTTGAGGGCGGGATCAATCTCCCGCCTCCTGGAGAGCGGCCATGCCGCCTGGCGTGGCCGAGACGAGCGTGACGGTGGCCGCCGCGGCGGCCAGCACGAGCACGCCGGTCATCACCCACGCGAGCCCCCGGCGCGGGGGGAGCGACGCGCGCACCACCACAGTGCCCGCCACCATGTCGAAGGCGCGCTGCCGCCGCGCGGTGAACGGGACGAAGAGGGCGTCCAGCAGCGCGAAGCTGAAGAACGACGGGAGCCTGCGAAGCAGCGCGGCTCCCAGGCGCACGGCCGTGCCCGACGCCTTCACCACGGCGATGCCGAAGAGGCGCTTGCCGGGCGTCTGGCCGCTTCGGGTCTCGAAGAGCGGGAAGTAGAGAAGCGAGAACGCGACGGAGCCGATCCCGATGGCGGCCACGATGAGCTGGTCGGCCGGCGTGGCGGGGTCCCTCAGGGCGGCGACGCGGCCGGCATCGTTCATCGCCAGCAGCGCGAGGGCGGCGAGAACGGGCGTCACGAAGAGAGTGTTGTCGAACAGGTACGCGCCCAGCCGGTCCGACGGCGCGGCGGGGACGAGCGGCGCGCCGTCCAAAAAGGTGGCGGCCACCTGCTCTGGATCTCCCATCCGCCGCACGGCGCCCGCCTCCGATTCGCCCGCCTCCACGCTCTCGGCCAGGTGGCTGCGCAGGTCGGCCGCGATCCGCGCCCGCCGCTCCGGGAAGGCGGCGGGCACGTGCACCAGCACTTCGCGGACGTACCGCTCGGCGTCACTCATGCGGCGCCCCCTCCGGCTCCAGCACGCGGTCCAGCGTGCGGATGAACGCGCGCCACTCCGCCACCAGCCGCTCCAGCTCGCGCGTGCCCTCGGGAGTCAGGCGGTAGTACTTCCGCGCGGCGCCGCGCTCGGGCGTTTCCCAGCGAGGCTCCACGTGCCCCGCCTGCTCCAGCCGGTAGAGCACGGGGTACATCGTCCCCCCCGCCACCTCCAGGGCCCCGCCGGTGCGCTCCTCCACCGCCGTCACCAGCTCGTACCCGTACATCTCCCGCTCCGACAGGAGCCGGAGCAGCACCATGTCCAGCGTCCCGCGCTTCAGTTCCCTGTCCATTCCGTTGCCTCACCTATGTAGTTGTCTCGCCAATTATATTGCCACGCAATACACATGCACACACGTGCCACACCGTCTCACGCCGTTCTCCTCTGTGCCTCTGTGTCTCCGTGTGAAATCAGAAAAGCTCCGGCGGATTCGGCTCGGCGTCCACGTGGCGGTCGAGGAGGCGGATGCAGGCGGCGCAGGTGACGGGGCGGTCGCTGGCGGGGCGGCCGGGCGCGGCGCCGCACAGAGTCTGGCCGCGCACGCGGCGCCAGTCGGCGATGGCCGCGTCCTCCACCAGCGCGAGGTGCACGTGGCCCCCGCCGCGCCCCGGGCGGAGGTCGCCCGCGCGGCGCGGGCGGTAGGGGACGCGCGCCAG
>DASVSA010000099.1:0-4498 GCA_036388335.1 Longimicrobium sp.
CGCCATGCTCGTCCCCGAGTTGCGCTCGTAGCCGCCGCCCTGCACGGTGGAGAGGATCGCGGAGCCCGGCGCGAACACGTCCACCTGCCCGCGGCCCCAGTTGGAGAAGGGGGCCGCAAGGCGCTCCGGGCCCTCCCACGACGACGCGCCCACCTCGATCCAGTTGCGCGACTCGCCCCCGCCCTCGAAGCGGCGGTTGGGGAAGTTGGCCTTCTCATTCAGGTTCTCGCCGTCGTTCCCCGCGGCGTGCACCAGCAGCACGCCCTTGCTCTCGGCGTAGCGCACGGCGTCGTCCACGGCGCGCTTCTGCGGCGAGTAGCCCTTGCCGAAGCTCATGTTGATGACGTTGGCGCCGTGATCCGCCGCGTAGCGGATGGCGTTCGCCACGTCCTTGTCGCGCTCGTCGCCGTTGGGCACCGTCCTCACGATCATCAGCCGCGTCCCCGCGGGGGCCACGCCGTTGATCCCCACCCCGTTGTTGCGCTCCGCGGCCACGATCCCGGCCACGTGAGTCCCGTGGTCGGCCGAGGGGCCCTCCACGTCGCGGTTGCCGTACACCCGCTCCGCCGTGTTGGCGTAGTTGTCGCCCACGATGGTGCGCGTGTCGAAGTCCGGGTTCAGGGCGAACTGCACGCGCTGCTCCAGGTCCTCCCGCTGCTCGGTGATCTGGCGCGCGGTGAAGCCCTGGGCGGCCATCTGCATGAAGATCTGCTTCGCCTGCGCCACGTCCTGCCGGATGGGCTGAAGCTTCGCCACGCGCTCGGCGGTCAGCGAGTCCGCCCCCACCTGCTGGCGCAGCAGGGTGAGCGCGTCGTTGACCATCTTCTCCACCTGGCGCATCTCGGTAAGCGTCTGCACCGCCTCCGAGCGCTGCTTCTCCACCTGCGTCTTGGTCTCGCGGTACAGGTCGAACTCGCGCCGGGCGTCGCCCCTCAGGGTGTCGGGGTTGGCGCCCTCGTAGCGGCGCAGCGACCCGTAGATGCGCACCACCTCGTAGGTGTCCACGTCCACGTTCCGCCCGTCGCGCCCGCCGATGAAGTTCCACCCGCGCACGTCGTCCACCAGCCCGTCGCCGTCGTCGTCGCGGGTGTTGCCGGCCACCTCGCGCGGGTTGGCCCAGAGCGCTCCGTCCAGGTCCGGGTGCTCGATGTCGGTGCCGGAGTCGATGATGGCCACCACCACCGAGCGGCGCGGGGCGCGGTTGGCCAGCACCTCGCTGTACAGCCGCTCCGCCCCGATGCCGGGGAAGCGGTCCTTGCTGGCGTCCAGCAGCCACCAGTTGGCGGGCGAGGTGTCCTGCTGTGCAAGCAGCCGCGGCGCCGACGCGCCCTGGGCCTGCGCCGAGGTGAAGACGGCGAGCGAAAGCGCCACGGCGCCGAGCAGACGGACGGATCTCATAGCGTTCCTCGAAGGAGTTGTACCGCGGCCCATGTGCCGGGCCGCGCCCTGGCCGGAGTTTGCCGGCGGGCGTAAGACCCCGTGAGCCCCCCCGGCGTTCCGCGCGGCCTACGCGGCGCCGGAGGGGAAGTCGGCGATGCGGCGGGTGAGCTCTTCGTGCGCGGCCAGCACGGTGCCCCCGCGGCGCAGCTCAGCCAGCCGCTGAGCGGCGGTCTCGCCAGGCGGCGGGGCCAGCAGGGCCACCACCTCCCGCACGTAGCCGCGGGCGCTCTCCTCCGCGATCGGCTCGCGCGTGGCGAGCGCCTCGTCGATCCTCACGATCAGCTCGGAGAAGGGCCGCAGCCAGGCGAAGCCCTCGTCCTGGATCAGCATCTGGAGGAAGACGCCGTTGGACATGGGCCCGCTGCGCCGCTCCACCTCGCCGCGCTCCGCGTCGATCAGCGCCTTGTGGAGCCGCAGCAGCCCCAGGCGCACCGACCTGAGGCTGTCGCGCGTGGGGTCGGGCGGAAGGTTGCGTAGTGCCATCGTTTTCTCTGTGGTCTCTATGTGAGCCCGCCCTTCACTCCGCGGCCTCGCGCAGCGCCCGCCCCAGCGCCTCCGCCTCGGCGTACGACCACCCGCGCGACAGGTGGCGGACGGCGCGCACCCGCACCTCTCCCCAGGGGGCGGGCACCGGCTCGAAGCGCTCCTCCGGGAGCCGCGCCACGCCCAGCAGGCGCCGCAGGTGCTCCCGTGCTTCCCTGCCGTGCGTGAGGATGGCGGCGGGGCGCACCGCGTCCAGCACCAGGTCGAACACACCGGTCTGGCGCAGCTCGGGCGGCAGGTCGCGCTCGGCCGGCGTGGGGGTGGAGAAGACGTTGGTGTCCAGGCAGCGGACCGGCGCGGCCTCCTCCATGATCCGCCCCAGCATCCGCCGCGTGGGAGTGATCTCCGCCTTCCCCGCCGCCCGCCGCTGGGCGCGGGAGGCTTCCGCCCACGCCTCGCGGCGGAAGCCGTACCCGCTCTCCCAGAAGCTCCAGTAGTCCAGGCTCAGCGCCGTCGCCGGGTTGGAGCCCACGATGAAGGCGCGGCACTCCAGCGGCGAGCCCTCGCACACGAACGGGCGCACGTGCGCCGGGCCGCCGATCCGTTCCCGCAGCGCGGCCGCGAACCGCTCCAGCGCCGTCACGGTCAGCGCGGCGCCTGGCGCGACTCCACGTAGAAGCTCTCGTCCACCCGCAGCCGGGGGGCGCCACGCAGCGGGAGTGACTGCCAGCGCTCCGTGGGGCGCAGCGTCCTCATCGCCCCGCCCTGCAGCGACACGCGCACCGGCATGGCGAAGCCGGGAACGACGTTGGCCCAGCGGTACTGGAAAGTCCCGCCCTGCGTGCGATGCTCCAGCACGGGGATCTTCGTGGTGGTGAGGTACTGCTGGAAGACGCGGCTGAGGTCGATGCCCGCCTGCTGGCTGATGTAGCGCGTCACCTGGTCGCCCGTCACCGTCTGCCGGCCGAAGGTGGAGTTGAGGCCGCGCAGGATGCCGCGCCACTTCTCGTCGTCGTTGACGATCTGGCGGACGGTGTGGAGCAGGTTGTGGCCCTTGTAGTACATGTCGCCCGACCCTTCCTCCTGGATGCCGTAGCGGCCCACGACGGGACGGTCGTTCTGGATGTTCTTGCGCAGGCCGATGGTGTAGCGGGCGCCCGCCTCCTTGCCCCGCAGGCACTCCACGAACAGGCTCTCGGAGTAGCTGGTGAAGCCCTCGTGAACCCACATGTCCGCGATGTCGCGGGTGGTGATGTGGTTGCCGAACCACTCGTGTCCGCTCTCGTGCACGATGATGAAGTCCCAGTCCAGCCCCTCCCCGGTCCCTGAGAGGTCGCGGCCGCGGTAGCCGTTCTGGTAGTGGTTGCCGTACGCCACCGCGCTCTGGTGCTCCATCCCCAGGTGCGGCGTCTCCACCAGCTTGAAGCCGTCCTCGTACCAGGGGAACGGGCCGAACCAGCGCTCGAAGCAGGCCATCATCGGCTTCACCTGCTGGAACTGGCGCCGCGCCGCGTCCACGTGGTACGCCAGCGGCCAGTAGTCGAGCGTCAGCGTCCCCTTCTCCCCCTGGTACGTGTCGCTGAAGTGCGCGTAGTTCCCCGCGTTGACCGCCACGTCGTAGTTGTTGATGGGGTTCCTGACGAACCAGTCGTACGTGGTGGTGCCGTCAGGGTTCTTCGTGGTGCCGCGCAGCCGCCCGTTGGAGACGTTCACCATGGGGTCGGGCACGGTGATGGCCACGCGCTGGCTGTCCGGCTCGTCCGCCTGGATGTCCTTGTTGGGCCACCAGGCGCTGGCCCCCAGCCCCTGCACGGCCGTCGCCACCCAGGGCGCCCCCGTGCTGTCCTGCGCCCACACGAACCCGCCGTCCCACGGCGCGTTGCGCGCGCGGATCGGCTTGCCGTGGTAGTGAACGGTGATCGTCTTGGTCTGCCCCACCGTCTGCGGCGCCGCCAGTGTCACGAAGAAGACGTTCCCCTCGCGGCGGTAGCGCACGGCGCGCCCGTCCTGCACCATGCTGTCCACCTGCATGGGCATCTGCAGGTCGATCTGCATCTCGCGCGCGGGCCCCGTCACGCGATACGTGGTGGAGTTCCTCCCGCGGATGCTCTGGTCCGCCGGGTCCACGCGCACGTGAAGGTCGTAAAAGGTCACGTCCCACCACGCGCGCTCGGGCGTGATGGACCCGCGCAGCGTGTCCGCGCGGGTGGGGCGCGATCGGGTCTCCTGCGCCGCGGCGGGCAGCGCGAGGAGGCAGGCCAGCAGGACGGCGGCGATGCGCATGTTCGGCACGGGGGTCGCGAGTCGGTTCACTGCACGGAAAAGCCCGGCCCCCCAAGCTCGGGGGCGCCGGGCAGCCCGCGCAAGGGGCACCTCTGTTATCGTATCCTCGCTGCCCCTATCGGAGCGCGGGCGCTCGATCACGGCCGCATACGGTCGGCCCAGTAGCTCGGCTCGCGGCGGTAGTGCATCAGGGCGATGATGTCGAGCCGCCCCGACTCGTGCAGGTAGATGATGCTGTACGGAAAGCGGGGAAGTAGCCTCCGGCGCGTGCCCGCCTCGAAGGGCGATCCGG
>DASVSA010000100.1:0-5542 GCA_036388335.1 Longimicrobium sp.
GGGAATGGGGAACGGGGCACGGGGAACGGTAGAAGCGAGCAACCCGGCTCGCCGAGGGTGTGGCCGTTCGTGGTTCCCGTTCCCCGTTCCCCGTTCCCCGTTCCCCCTCTTCCTCGCCCTCGCGCTCGCCGCGTGCCGCGAAGAGGGCGGCGAGATCCCCACGCTCAAGCGTATCCCGCTCCCCGAGCCGGTTACGGCGGCGGCGACGCTGGCGGTGGACGTGCAGGGGCGGGTGTGGGTGGGCGAGAACGGGAGGCTGATTGTGATGGACACGCTGGGGCGCGTGGTGGCGGGGTTCGCGCTGCCGGGGGCGCCCGCTCGCGTGCTGAGGATGCACGGGTCGCGCGTGTACGTGAGCCGCGGGCCGCGCGACCTGGCGGTGCTGGATGCGGGCACGGGCAAGGTGCTGGCGGAGCGGCGGGCCCGGCGCGCGGCACCCATGGTGGTGGACCCGCGCGGGCGCTGGGCGTTCACGGCCGGGCGGCTGGGCGGGGTGCTGGGGCTGGATACCCTCCTCACCACCCGCTGGGGGTGGCCCGAGGCCGGGTCCACGGCCGGCGCGCTCGCCATCTCCCCGCTGGGCGACCGCGTGTACGTGGCGCTGGACGGCGACGACGAGCGCGACCTGGTGCCCGCGCTGCAGGTGCGCGACGCGTTCAGCGGGCGCATCCTCTCAACCTGGGAGGCGCCTGCGCCGGTGCGGGGGCTGGAGCCCTCGCCGGACGGGCGCATCTACGGGTGGGACGACGACGGCGTGTTCGCCCTCCGCCACACCACGGCGGGGGTGGAGGAGGTGTGGCGCGTGTCGCTGGCGGGGCTGGAGCGGGTGGATGCCATTCACGCCTCGCCCTCGGGCGCGAAGCTGGCCGTGCTGGCGCGCGGCGAGGGGGGCGGCGTGCGTGTGCTGGACGCGGCCGACGGGCGCGTGATCGCCCGCGAAGGAGAAGCGCCCCCGGACGCCGCATGGGACGTCCGGGGGCGCCTGCTGGTGCTGGGGACGCGCGAGGTGCGCGTCGTCCGCTGACTCTTAGTGGCCGGTGATGTCGTCGCCCATCTTGGCCTTCTTCGACATGATCGCCACCACGGCAAAGGGCGCCAGGTTGTAGACCAGCACCACCGACGCCGCGCCGAGGAGGAGCCAGTTGCCCGCGATCAGCGAGTAGATCCAGGCGGCCATCGCGGGGAGGGTGATCAGGAACCCTCCGATCAGTGCGATCTTCATCCTTCTATCTCCAGGAGCGTTTTTAGCCGGTATGGTCGGGTCACAGCCGGCGGCAAGCTATGCGCCCTCGCGTCCTCCGGCAAGACTCGGGGCACCTTGCATGCCATGGGCCGCGGACCGCTTCCCCGAGAACCGCCGCGTGACCCGGGGCCTGGCGAGTAAACTCGCGGCAACGACGGCACGAAGTCCCCCTGCGGGGACTGGATCGTCCCGTGGAACGCGCGGCGTGCCGTGCGGGACGGCGCGCGCTGGCGCGGAGCGAAGGATCTACCGTCGGCATGTTGGAGACTGGCTCGCGGCTTCGGCCCCGTGCCCGCCGAGAGTAGATCCTTCAGTCGCCCCTAAAGCCCCGAGCGGGGGAGGGGACCGGAGCGGCGGCTCCTTCAGGATGACAGAGGGAGGTGGGGCGAATCATCCCAGATCCGCGTAGGAACCGGTGATGGCGCGCCACTTCCTCCAGGAGCGAATGAATTCGCCGCTGGACCTACGCGAAGACCGCCGTCGCGGTCTGTGCCTTCCACCGATGGTGGACCGTACAGCCTCCGCAGGAGACTTCGCGTGGTTCCAGCGGCGAATTCATTCGCTCCTGAGGCGGGCTTCGGCTACACCCGCGCGCTGGCGAAGCTCGCCAGGCTTACGCGTTCGGCGGCGCGGATGAAGATCTCCAGGGCGTCCATGGAGTCTTTCAGCTCCTGGGGGCGCGGGGGGTGCACGCGGCGGTGGATGGCGGATGCCACCTCGTCGCGCAGGATCTCGAACTCGCGGCGCACCTCGGCCTCGCTCCACCCGTGGCGGCGCCGCTGGACGCCGTGCCGCTCCGCGATGGAGCGCTGGATCATCAGCCCGTCGTGGAGCAGGTTCGCGTCCGAGCCCGCCGCCAGGTCCGCCGTGCCAAAGGTGGCGGCCAGGTCGGAGAGGAAGGTGGCCAGGTGGTCCTCCAGCTCCGCCTCGCTCAGGAGGTGGGCGCTGGGCGTGCCGGGGTCGCTCCGCAGGCGCGCCACGTACCCGTGGAGGATGCGCTCGATCTCCACGAGCACCGCGTCCCTCACCGCGTCCAGCAGCCCGGGGCGCGACGGGTCCATCTCGTCGGTGCCGGAGAGCGTGGACTCGGCCGCCTCCGCCGCCGCCGCCGGGATCCACAGAAAGAACGAGCTCCCCAGCCCCGGCTGGCTCCTGACCGTGAGGTCGCCGCCCATGAGCCGCGCCAGGCGCTTGGCGATGGTGAGGCCCAGGCCCGTGCCGCCGTGCTGGCGGGTGAGGGCCATGTCCGCCTGCTCGAAAGGCTCGAAGATGGCCGCCATGCTCGCGGGCTCGATCCCCGGCCCCGTGTCTTCCACGCGCACGTACACCCAGGGGCCGGGCCCCGGGAGCTGCGCGTCGGAGGGCGGCTGGTGCGACGTGCCCCCGCTCACCGTGATGCGCCCGCGCGCCGGGGTGAACTTGACCGCGTTGGAGAGGAGGACCACCAGGATCTGCCGCACCCGGTCCTCGTCGCCCCAGTAGGGCACGTCCGCCGCCAGGCCGGAGACGGAGTCCGAGAGATCCACCCGCTTGGCCTGCGCCTGCATCTGCACCATCTGCAGCGCGGCGTCCACCGGCGCGCCCAGCCGCCCCGCGCGCCGCGCCACCGTCACTCGCCCCGCGTCCAGCCGGGAGAAGTCCAGCACCTCGTCGATGATCCCCAGCAGGTGCATGTTGCTGGCGCGGATGCGCCCGAGCTGCACCCGCTGCTGGTGCGTGAGCGGGCCCGCGATCTCCAGGTCCAGGAGGTCCACGTAGCCCATCACGGCGTTGATGGGGGTGCGGATCTCGTGGCTCATGGTGGCCAGGAAGAGGCTCTTTGCGCGGTTGGCCTCCTCGGCCTGGCGGCGCGCGTCCTCCGCCTCCTCGCTGGTGGCCTTCAGCACGGCGTCGGCGGCGCGGCGCGCGGTAAGGTCGCGCGTGACCTTGGCGAAGCCGATCAGCTTCCCCTCGTCGTCGCGCAGGGCGGTGAGGCTTACGCCGGCCCAGAAGGTGGAGCCGCCGGCGCGGATGCGCTGCCCCTCGCCCGTGTACTCGCCGGTGTCCGCGGCTTCCTGCAGGTGCTCCTCCGCGGTCCCGTCTTCGGAGCCGCCGTCCGGGTAGAGCATGCGCAGGTGCCCGCCCTCCACCTGCGCCTTCGACCACCACTTCATCAGCCGCGCCCCCTCGCCCCAGAAGGTGATGATCCCGTGCGGGTCCATCAGGAAGATGGCGAAGTCGCGCGAGTTCTCGGCGAGCGCGGCGAAGGCGCGGTGCGCCAGCGCCGGCGAGGCGCGGCCGGTGTAGGGGTCGCGGGGGCGCTCCGCGCCGGCGTCGGCCTCGGCACCGCGCCGCAGGGCCCCTTCACGCTCCGCCGTCTCGCGGCCGGGCCCGCCCACGGGCACGGGCGGAAGCCCCGCCGGATTGCCCGTAGCGTCGGGGTCGGGGGCGCCTTCCCGGCCTGCCACGCGGGTGTCTTCGTCGCTGGTCATGGCCGCGCGGTTTTGCAGTTCTCGGGCCAGCGGGCCCCCGCGCAAATCGTATTTCAGGGGATACGCGGTTCCCGCTCGTTTGCGAAACAGGGGTGAGCACCCCGGCGGGTGTGTGTGCGTGCCGGAACACCTGTTGCCCTGGGCAGGGCCTCCCACGCGCCGCCCCCGGGCGGCGGAGTGGGGAAGAGAGCGCTTCGGCACGACGGTCCGAAGCCCCACGAACCGTACCCCGGAGAAACCATGTTGAAGCTCAGCAATCCCGTACGCTCCCTCGGCCTCGCGGCCATCGTCTCCCTGGGAGCCAGTGGCTGCATGACGGGCGGCGCGGGCGTGTCGCCCGCGATGGTGCCGCATCACCAGGCGCTCCACGCCATCTCCATGGCCTCGCACCTGGCCGAGATCGAGGAGTCGCAGCTCGCCCTCACGCGCGCCACCACGTCGCAGGCCCGCGAGTTCGCCCAGCGGATGATCACCGACCACTCCGCCGCCATGCAGATGGACATGCAGATGATGGCCAGCATGGGCATGAGCCTGCCGAACATGGGCGCGGGCAGCGGCGGCGGCAACGGCGGCGCGATGAGCGGCGGGAACATGGGCGGAACGACCGGCGGCGCCGGGATGGACATGGGCCGCATCCGTACCGCGCTGATGGCGCACCCGCACAGCCGGCCGATGGTGGAAGACCACATGCGGGCCATGCAGATGCTGCAGGGAGTGACGGGCCCCGCGTTCGACCAGGCCTTCCTGAACCGCCAGGTGATGGCCCACCAGATGACGCTCACCAACATGGACCGCGTGATGGCCAGCATGGGGATGCCGGCCCAGGGCGGCGGCGCGGGCGGCACGATGGGGGCGGGCAGCACGGCGGCCAACAACGGCATGGCCAACGGCAACAACGGCGGCACGGGCAGCGGCAACAACGGCAGCATGGCGGGGATGAACCACGGCGCGGGCGGCATGTCCATGCCGGCCACGCGCGAGGGCATGATGATGATGCACCAGAACGAGCGCGCCATGGTCGCCATGCACCTGCAGATGGCGCGGCAGATGGCCACCCGGTAAAGAACAGCAGGCTCCACGGAGACACAGAGGCACGGAGATGAAGTCGTCTCCGTGCCTCTGTGTCTCTGTGTGAGGCCGCTGTCTTGCAGTCCCGCGCCGGACAACATCAACCGGGAGAATCGGCATGGAGCTGCGCGGCAAGGTGGCGGTGGTGACGGGAAGCACCAAGGGGATCGGCTACGCGATCGCCGAGGCGCTGGCCCGGGCGGGCGCGGACGTGGTCGTCTCCGCGCGAAACGAGGACGAGGTGCGCGAGGCCGCGCGCCAGCTTGAAGAGGTCGGTCCGGGGCGCGCGGTGGGCGTAGCCTGCGACGTGCGCCGCCACGACGACGTGCGGCGGCTGATCGGCGGGGCCGTGGCGCTGGGCGGGGTGGACATCCTGGTGAACAACGCCGGCGTCGGCGTGTTCGGCACGGTGGACGGGATGTCGCCCGACGAGTGGCACACGGTGATCGGCACCAACCTGGACGGCGTCTTCTTCTGCTGCCACGAGGCCATCCCGCGGCTGCGCGAGCGGGGCGGCGGGTGGATCATCAACATCGGCTCGCTGGCGGGGCGCAACGCCTTCGCGGGGGGCGCGGCCTACAACGCCTCCAAGTTCGGCCTCCTGGGCTTCACCGAGGCGATGATGCTGGACGTGCGCCACGACGACATCCGCGTCACCTGCATCATGCCCGGGAGCGTGGCCACCCACTTCAACAACCACGACCCCAGCGACGCCGACGCCTGGAAGATCCAGCCCGAAGACATCGCCCAGATCGTGATG
>DASVSA010000101.1:0-15774 GCA_036388335.1 Longimicrobium sp.
CAGGGCTCACACAGAGGCACAGAGACACAGAGGAGTTGTCGTCTCTCTGTGCCTCTGTGCCTCTGTGTGAGCCCTGCTGTGGCTCAGCGCGACGAGGTGCTCTTCTTGGCCCCGGACTTGGTGCCGCCCGTGCTCTTGGACGCGCCGCCGCTGCTCTTGGTGGCCCCGCCTCCCGAGCCGCTGCTCTTGGTGGCGCCCCCGCCCGAGGTGCTCTTGGTGGCCGAAGCGCTCGTATCCGACGAGCCGCCGCCGGAACGCGAGGTGCCGCCGCTGGCGCGCTTGGTGCCCCCGTTGGACGACGACGAGCCGCCCGAGCTCTTCTTGGCCGCGCCCGCGCGCTTGGTGCCCGCGGAGGTGGCGGCCGCCGTGGCCGCGCCCGCCGCGGCACCCACTGCCGCGCCCGTCACCGCCGCCTTGCGGCGCGAGGTGCTGGTGCCCGACTTCAGCCCCTTGCCGGCGGTGAAGGACACGGTGGCGCGCTCCGGGATGGCGATCTCCTTGCCCGTGCGCGGGTTGCGGCCGGTGCGGGCCGCCCGCGTCTTCTTGGTGAACTTGCCGAAGCCGGGGATGGAGAACGAGCCCGCCGCATGAACCGCTTCCGAGATCGCGCCCGACGCGGTGTCGAAGATCGTGTCCACGGCCCGCGCCGCCGCTGCCCGCGTGAGACCCGCGCCTTCGGCCACCCTGTCGATGAACTCGCCCTTGTTCATGAGTCGCACTCCGCATGGCGGTTGGACTGCTGCGGCGCGGCTCGTCCGCGCCAGCCGCACTCCATGCAATCTCGTTGCCACCAGGTTTTACCAGGGGTGTAGCGGGGTTCAGCGCCCGAATCCGGAGCGGAATGAGTCCACCACACGGCGCGCCGCCCCGGTGGCCTGCCCAAAGGTGTCGCGGGCGGACTCGCGGTAGGCGCGGGCTGCCTCCGACAGGTCTTCGCGGTAGGGTGCGTCGGGCTCGCCGCGCCGGCGGTATTCCCCCGCAATGATCCGCTCGTATGCACCACTTTCGAACCACGACCTCATCTCCGCCACGCGGATGACGGGGAAGGGGTGTGTGGAGCCCAGCACGTTGAGCACCTTGAACACCTGGTCGGCCAGCTCCCCCTCTTCGCGGTACTCCTCGCTCTGCCGGATGAACTCGGCCAGGTTGGCGCTGCTCGACGCGCCGCCGGCGAACTTCAGCATCACGCGCAGCCCCGGCTCGGGGTCCTGCACGGAGAGGATCCCCGCGCGGTCGCAGGAAAGCTCCGCCTTGCGATACCATTCCAGCAGCGCCACCAGGATGGCGCGCGCCGCCATCCCCACGATGGGGAAGCCCATCCCCGCCAGCATGGTGAGGAGCTGCATCATGGTGGTGTACAGCACGTGCCCGCTCATGATGTGCCCCAGCTCGTGCCCCAGCACGAAGCGCAGCTCGTCGTCGTCGAACGCCGACTCCAGCGCGGAGTTGACGACGATGAAGGGCTTCTCCATCCCGTACGCCGCGGCGTTGTACACGGGGTTCTGCGACACGTACACCGGGTAGTCGGCCGGCGCGTCGAGGGTGCGCGCCACCTCGCCGTAGAGACGGTGAACGCGGGGGAACTGGGTGGGGGTCACGCGCACGGCGTTGGCCAGGAACGCCAGCCGCACCCCCCGCTCGCCGAAGTAGCCGAAGAGGGCCCGCAGCACCTCGTCGAAGCCGGGGATCTTGCGCAGTGCGTTGAGGGTGGCGCGGTCGGCCGGGTGCTCCCAGCTCCGCGAGTCGATCTGGGTGAGGATGCGCGTGGCGCGCGTGGGCTCGGGCATGGTGTCTCGCCTGGGATGGAATGGTGCGGGCGGGGCTCGCCTGGTGCGGGGGTACGCCGCGCGGAGGCCCCGTGTTTCAGCGCCCGCATGGAACATGGGGGCGGGGGCGCGGGGTAGACCAGGGAGAACGTACGTCCGATCTCCTTCTTCCGCCGGGCCGCGGGGCGCTTTACATTGCGCCTACGCCGGCGGCCCGAGCCGGGCGCCTCCCGCGGCCCGCCGCCATCCTTCCCACGCTCCTGGAGGTCCACACATGCGCCGTACGCTTCAGCTTCTCGCTCTCCTGTCCGTGCTTGTTCCCGCCGCGCTCCCGGCGCAGCAGACGGCGTCGCCGCTGCGGGGCACCTGGAACCTCAACCGCGCGCAGAGCGACGATCTCAACGTCGCCATCAACCGCGCCGTGGCCAAGATGAACATGGTGGTGCGCCAGATCGCCCGTCCGCGGCTGCGCAGCACCAACACCATGTACCCCAGTCTGGTGATGCGCTACGACCAGAGCAGCGTTCGCGTGGACATGGCGGGCCGCCCCTCGGTCTCGTCGCCCGCCAACGGGCAGCCGGTCCTGTGGCAGCGCGAGACGGGCGCCACCTGCCGCGAGATGAAGGGCGACTGCGTGCGCGTGAGCACCGAGTGGGAGGGCGGCAACCTCAAGCAGACGTTCCAGGCCGAGGACGGCCGCCGCGTCAACGTGTTCTCGGTGAGCCCGGACGGCGCCACGATGACGATGAACGTCACCGTCACCTCCCCGCGCCTCCCGAATCCGCTCACGTACAAGCTGGTCTACAACAAGGCTTCCTGATCGGAAAAGAAGGCTCACACGGAGGCACGGAGGCACGGAGAAAGAACTTCTCCGTGCCTCTGGTCTGTTACGGAACGATCTCGCTCTTGCGGTCCGGGTGGATGTGCTCGTCGTCGGCGAGGCGGGCGGGGAGGAGCGCGTGGACGATGCCGGGGTGCGACTCCCAGGCGTCGAACACCTCGGCGTAGCGCAGGCCGAACGGCTTGCCGTTGGAGCGCAGGCGCTGCTCCAGCCACGCGCGCTCGCCGAAGCCGATGCGCTGCAGGTAGAACTGCCCCAGCGCGAAGATCCCGTCCAGGTACGGCTCCACGTCCACCGCCACGGCGGGGAGGGTGGAGTGGGCGCCGCGGTAGGTGAAGACCGGCGCCGGCATGCGGTGGGGGGTGCGGGGCGCCACCACCTTGGCGATCCGCGCCAGCGTCACCGCGTCGCGGAAGATGCGCCCCGTGGCCTGGTGGTCCGGGTGGCGCATCCCGCGCGCCCACGCGTCGCCCCAGGTGAGGATGCCGTCCGGCTTGATCTCGGTGATCAGCTCGGCCACGCGCCGCGCGTTCTCCGGGGTGGACTCCACTCCGCAGTCGGGGAGGTCCAGGAAGCGCGTCTCGCATCCCAGGAGCTCGCCGGCCAGCCGCCCGTGCTCCAGCCGGATCGCCGCCACCTCGTCCTGCGCGATGGCGCCGAACGCCTCCGTCATCTCCCCGCGCGTAAGCCACACCAGCACCACCCGGTCGCCGCGCGCCCGCTGGGCCAGGATCGTCCCCGCCGCGCCCACCTCGTCGTCCGGGTGCGCCAGCCCCACCAGCAGCGTCCGTTGCCCCATCCGCGCCCCTCGTCAGAGTCCGTAGCTACACGAGCCCCAATCTCGCATCCGCTCCCGTCTAAGACTAGGCCTCACACAGAGACACAGAGGCACGGAGAAGAGCTAGAGGAGGGCGAGCTGAGCCGGCTCGGCAGCCTTGGGCTTGGGGACGGAGAAGCCGTTGCGGACGAAGCCGAACCGCTGGCGGGCGAGCTCGATGCGCGCGTCCAGCTTGCGGCGGTAGCGCACGCGGCGGGGCGAGCGGCGGCGGATGATCTCCTCGTACGCGCTCACCAGGTCGGGGCGCAGGGCCTGGAGGGCGGGGAGGAAGCGGCGCCACGAGAGGTCGGAGAGGCGCACGCCGCCCGCCACCACGTAGCAGGCGCCCGCCTCGCGCGCGGCGGCGAAGAGGGCGTCGATGCTCTCCTGCGCGTCCGTGAGGCCGGGGAGGAGGGGCATGGCGAAGACGCCGGCGCGGATGTCCCGCTCGCGCAGTCGGCGGAGGGCTTCGAGGCGGCGGGCCGGGGTGGGCGAGCGCGGCTCCAGCGCCCGCAGCAGGCGCGCGTCGGTGGAGATGAGCGAGACGTGCACGTCCACCCGGCCGCCGCGGTCGCGGATGCGCTGCAGCAGGTCCAGGTCGCGCACCACCAGGGGGCTCTTGGTGGTGATGGAGACGCGCACTCCGCGCAGCCCCGCCAGCGCCTGCAGCACCTCGCGGGTGATGCCGAAGCGGCGCTCGGCGGGCTGGTACGGATCGGTGGCGGTGCCCAGCACTACCGACATCCCGGGGTGGCGGCGCACGGCGTCCAACACGCTCATCCCCGCGCGCTTCACGAAGATGGCGCGGTCGAACGCGACCGGCGCGTCCGCCGCGAGGCGCCCGCCCTCGCCCAGGCGCTCCATCAGCCAGGCGTGCGCATAGGGGGCGTAGCAATACGAGCACGACATCTCGCAGCCCACGTACGGATTGACCGTGAGCGTGCCGCGCATCACGCCGGTGCCGGGCGCCGCCAGCCGCGCGCCATCCAGCGCGTAGAAGAGCGCATCGCCCCGCCGCTGAAGGACGGGGAGCGGGCGCGCCCCGCCCCCCGCCGCGAACAGCTCCGCCTGCTCCTTGCCCATCCGCACCTCCCTCCGGCGTCCCCGGCGCACACACGCAGGGAGGATGCCGTATATAAACCGAAAGCGCAAGAGCACGCCGGATTGTCCGAAAGGGCGGCGTTGTGTACGTTTGGCGCGCCCGCTGGCGGGACGAAAAGTGCTAAGTGCAGAGTCCTGAGTGCGAAGTGCTGAACAGCAGTGCGTGAGTGCGTGAGTGCGTGAGTGCGTGAGTGCGTGAGTGCGCTGTGCACTCGGGACTCAGGACTTAGCACTCAGGACTCTTACCAGGAGTGCAATGAAAGTCCACAGGATGGAGACGGTCCAGCGGCTCCCCGTCACCGTGGCGGAGGCGTGGCGCTTCTTCTCCGATGCGAGCAACCTGGCGAAGATCACGCCGCCCAAGCTGGGCTTCCAGGTCACTTCGCCGCTGCCGGAGCGGGTGTACGCGGGGCTCATCATCACCTACAAGGTGCGCCCGCTCTTCGGGGTGGCGCTCAACTGGGTCACCGAGATCACGCACGTGGACGAGCCGCGGCTGTTCGTGGACGAGCAGCGCTTCGGGCCGTACCGCTTCTGGCATCACCAGCACCACTTCGCGCCGGTGGACGGCGGAGTGGAGATGACGGACATCGTTCACTACGCCCTCCCGCCCGGCGGCGGCCTCGCGCGCAACGTGCTGGTGACGCCGCGCCTGCGCGAGATCTTCGACTACCGCCGCCAGGTGCTGGAGCGCACCTACGGCACCCTCCCCTGACCACGCCGATGGAAACCGGCACCCTCACCCCGTCCCGGCCCGAGCCGCGTCCGCACGCCGTCCTCACCTGGGGCGCCGTGCTCTGCGGGTTCATGAGCCTGCTGATGATCGCCTACGGGCTGGGCCCCGCGGCGTTCGCGCTGGGGATGGCGATCGCCGTGGTGCCGGTGCCCGTGTACGTGGTGCTGGCGCTCTGGCTCGACCGGTTCGAGCCGGAGCCGGCGCGCACCCTGGCGCAGACCTTCGCGTGGGGCGCCACGGTGGCCGTGTTCGTGTCGCTTCTGGTCAACGGGCTGCTTCAGCAGGTGCTGGACGGCGCTTGGGGAGTGGAGATGGGAGACGTGATCGGCTCCGTGTTCACGGCGCCCATCGTGGAGGAGCTGGCCAAGGGGTTCGCGCTCCTCCTCCTCTTCTCCGAGCTGCGCGACGAGTTCGACGGGGTGGTGGACGGCGTGGTGTACGCGTCGATGGTGGGGCTGGGCTTCGCCATGGTCGAGAACGTGCAGTACTACGGGCAGGCGGTGGCCGAGGGAACCGAGACCTCCGTGCTCACCTTCATCCTGCGCGGGCTGATGGCGCCCTTTGCCCATCCCCTCTTCACCAGCATGTTCGGCATCGGGCTGGGGATGGTGCGCGAGGGGCACCACCGGGCGCGCGGGTGGGTGGCTGCGGCGCTGGGGCTGTCGCTGGCCATGGGGCTTCACGCGCTCTGGAACCTCTCCGCCTCGTTCGAGGGGTGGTTCCTGGTGCTTTACGCGCTGGTGATGGTGCCCGCCTTCCTCGGTGTGCTGTGGGTGGTGATGGCGTCGCTGCGGCGCGAGGGGCGCATCATCCGTGAGCACCTGGAATACCTGGTGGAGAGCGGCGCCCTCCCCGCGGGCGAGCTGGACTGCCTGTGCCGCGTACGCCGCCGCCTGGCCGCCTCCGCCGGGGCGCTGCGCAAGGGCGGACTGGTGCGATGGCAGACTCGGCGCGAGCTTCATCGCATCGCCAGCGAGCTCGCCTTCCACCGCTGGCGCACCCGCCGCGGCCTTTCCCTGGGCGCCGAGGCCGACGAGGCGCGCGAGGCGGAGTACACGCGGCGCTTCGTGGAGGTCTGCCGCAAGCTGGACCTTTGAAGCACGGGGCTCACACAGAGACACGGAGACACACACAGATGAAGTTGAGATTCGCGCAGGTCGCCGTTGTCCTGTTGCTGGCCGCCGCGTGCGGCGACGACCCCGTGGGCGGCGGCGGCTCGGACGCGCTGACGATTTCGGCGGACACCACGTACGTGGCCACCGCGGGCACGCTCCAGCTCAGCGCGAAGGCGGGCGGCGCGGCCACGGTCGCCTGGCGCAGCCTCAACGAGACGGTGGCGTCGGTGAACGGGTCGGGCCTGGTCACGGGACGCAGGGTGGGAGCGGCCGACATCGTGGCCGAGAGCGGCGTCCAGTCGGACACCATCCGCATCAACGTCACCCCGCGGCCGGGCGGGGCACTCGCCGTGGGAGCCTCGCACGCGTGCGTGCTGGACGTGGAGGGGAAGGCGTACTGCTGGGGCGCGAACACGGCCGGACAGCTCGGAAACGGCACGACCACGGCCAGCGCGACCCCTGTACCGGTCCAGGACGGCCACGTATTCGACTTGATCGCGGCGGGCGACAGCACCACGTGCGGCGTGACGCTGTCGGGTGAAGCCTACTGCTGGGGGCTGGGACGCTCGGGACAGCTGGGGAACGGGACGCTCTCCAGCAGCGCCGTCCCCGTACGGGTCGCCACGTTCGACGCGCTGAAGTCCATCGCCGTGGGGTTGCGCGTCACGTGCGCGCTCGGCCTGGACGGAACCGCATACTGCTGGGGCTCCAACGCCAACGGGAACGTGGGCAACGGCAACCGGGTGGTGGCGTCCACTCCCACGCTGGTCAGCACCTCGCTGAAGTTCAGCCAGGTGAGTGTAGGCTTCTATCAGAGCTGTGGCCTGGCCACGGATGGGGCCGCGTACTGCTGGGGGCGCAACGCCTTCCAGACGCTCGGCACCGGCGGCTCGTCCGCGACGGAGGCGCTCACCCCCGCGCCGGTCGCCGGGGGCCTGCGCTACTCGTGGATCAGCGCGGGCACGCTCACCACCTGCGCGATTGCGACCACCGGCGGCACCTACTGCTGGGGCGTCAACGGCCACGGCAGCCTGGGGGTGGGCCACCAGGGGATGACGGGCGGAGAAGGGGCCACGCCCACGCGCGTGGTGGGCGACGAGGTGTTCACGCGGGTGGAGGCGGGCCACGAGAACAACGTGCTCACTCCCAACTGCCTCCTGACCGCCACGGGCCAGGCGTACTGCCTGGGAGCGAGCAACGCCGGGCAGCTCGGCACCACCGCGACCACGGAAACGTGCCAGCTCAACTCCACCTCCCCTCTCTTCCCCTGCGCGAGCCGTCCGCTGGCGGTAACCGGCGGGCTCGCGTTCGAAGCGGTGGCGCCGGGCGCCGAGTTCGCGTGCGGCCTCACGCGCGACGGGCGCGCCTTCTGCTGGGGCTCCAACGGAGCGGGCCAGCTCGGCGCATTCGCCGGAACCCAGACGGCCACGCCCACGCGCGTCGCCGCCACGCTCCGCCTGCCCTGACCTGAGCCGCGGAGGCACGGAGATGAAGCTCGTCTCCCGTGCCTCCGTATCTTGGCGTAACATTGCGGTCGTTCGGTCCTCTTTCGGTACCCAACCCCGGGCGTGCGGGTTATCTTCGCCCTCTCCAACCTCGCCCGCATCCGATCCCAGCATAAAAGAAGTGTTGCCCATGCCCTCCACGCCCGCGAAAGCGCACGCGCTCTCGTTCGCGATCCTGCTGGGTACGGCCGCCTGCGCTACCACTCCGCGCGCGCCGGCCGCACCCGCACCCGTCGCCGCGCGCGTGCCCGCGCAGCCGGTGCAGGCCCCCGAGCAGATCCAGGAGCCCTTCGCCATCACCAGCGCGCCGGCCGGCGCGGTGCGCCGCGACCTGCTGGGGAGCGTGCGTTACGACCTCCCCCTGGAGGCGAACCGCTGGGTGGAGATGGAGCTGGACTTCCTGGTGGGCCAGCGGCGCGCGGTGATCGGCCGCTGGCTGGAACGGGCCGACCGTTACGAGGGCTTCGTGCAGGAGACCTTCGCCTCGTACGGCATCCCGCGCGACCTGCACCACCTGGCGATGGTGGAGAGCGGCTACTCGCCCACGGCGCGCAGCCACGCCGGCGCGGTGGGGATGTGGCAGTTCATGACGGGCACGGGGCGGGGGATGGGGCTGCGCATCGACGACGTGGTGGACGAGCGGATGGACCCCGTGCGCTCCACCCACGCCGCGGCGCGCCACCTCCGTCAGCTGCACCGCGAGTTCCGCGGCGACTGGGCGCTGGCGGCCGCCGCCTACAACGCGGGCTCCGGGCGGATCAACCGCGGGCTGGGCCGCTTCAACGCCATGAACTTCTGGGAGCTGGCGGAGCGCGGCGACCTGGCGCAGGAGACGCGGCACTACGTCCCGCGCCTTTACGCCGTAACCATCATCGGGCGCGACCGCGCGCGGTTCGGCTACCCGGCGCCCACGGGCACCGTGAAGAGCTACCGTCCGGACAGCATCCGCGTGGACGTGGAGACTCCCGTGGCCGAGCTGGCGCGGATCGCGGCGCTCGACGTCACCCAGCTCACCGAGCTCAACCCTCACCTGCACCGCGGCATCGCGCCGGCCAGTTACTGGGTGTGGACGCCGCAGGGGAGCGGCTCCGCCATCCAGGCCGCGTTCGACACCTCCGCCTTCCGCCGGGGCGGGGGATCCGCCTGGTACACGCTGCGCTCCGGTGAGAACGTGGCGCAGGTGGCCGCCGCCGCCGGCATCCCGGTGGAGCGCATTCGCGAGCTGAACCTGAGCGCGGCGCTGGAGCGTCTGGGCCGCGGCGACCGTGTGCGCCTCCCCGCGCCGATCGTCCGAACGCTGGACGCGCGCCCGGCGCCGGTGGAGCGTGGGCGCCTGGCCTCCACCTCCGACGAGCCGCGCGGCCCCAGCACGCCCGAGATGGACGCGGCGCGCGCCGAGGCCCGCCGCGCCCGCGAGGCGCGCCGCGAGGAAGAGCGCCTGCGCGAGGCCCGCCGCGCGGAGGAGCGTGAAGCCCGCCGCGCCGAGGAGCGCGAGGCCGCCGCGCGCCGCCTGGCCGCCCGCGAGGCCGAAGCCGCGTCCAAGGAAGAGGAGCGCTCCTCCCGCCGCGCCGCGAGCGCCAACGACTCCGCCACGGACGAGGACCGCCCCTCGCGCCCGTCCGCGCAGAGCGACGCCCCGCGCACCCGCCGCTCCCTCCCGGACAGCTCGCGCCCCCGGCGTGCCGAGCGCAGCGACAGCACCACGCGCACGGCCTCGCGCCGCACGGAAGAGCGCGACAGCTCCCGTACCGCCACCCGCCGCACCGCGGACGCCAGCGACAAGCCGAGCACACCCACCCGCCGCGACAGCACGACGCGCCGGGACAGCACCGCCCGTACGGCCACCCGCCGCGACAGCACCACGCGCCGGGACAGCACCACCCGCACCGCCACGCGCCGCACCGAGACCCGCGTCCGCACGCACACCGTGGCGGCGGGCGAGACACTGCGGGGGATCGCGGAGAAGTACGGGGTGACGCCGTCCCAGCTCCGCGCGGCCAACGAGCTCCCCGCCGGCAAGGGGGTGGAAGTCGGCCAGCGCCTGCGCCTCCCGCGCGCCGCGGGATCGTCCGCCCCGCTCGCCGTCGCGTCCGAGCGCGCCGCCCGCGCCCGCTCCAGCGACGAGCCTCGCAGCAGCCGCGACAGCACCGAGAAGCGCGAGACGGCGCGCCCGTCGCAGCACACCGTCAGGGCCGGCGAGACGATCTACGGCATCGCACGCCAGCACGGCGTCGCCGTGGATGCGCTCCGCCAGGCGAACGACATCGACACCAGCAACACCATCCAGCCCGGCCAGAAGCTGCGGATTCCGCGTAGCTGACGCATTTTTGATCTCACACAGAGACACAGTGGCACAGAGATGAAGTCATCTCTGTGCCTCTGTGCCTCTGTGTGAACCCCGCTGTTTACGCCCTCTCGACACGCCCGTTATATTGCCCGCTTCACCCCGTCCCCGATCACGCACCCGATGAAGAAATACCCCGAGCTTCCCGCGTCGACCACGGCGCTCGAAGAGGAGATCCTGGGCCGCTGGCAGGAGGAAGACACCTTCCGCCTGAGCCTGGAGCGCACGCGCGACGGCGAGCCCTTCGTGTTCTACGAGGGCCCGCCCACCGCCAACGGGCGCCCCGGGATCCACCACGTCTTCTCCCGCGCCATCAAGGACGCCGTCGCCCGCTACCGCACCATGCAGGGGCGCTACGTCCCGCGCATCGCGGGGTGGGACACGCACGGCCTTCCCGTGGAGATCGAGGCGGAGAAGAAGCTCGGCATCTCGGGGAAGCGGCAGATCGAGGAGATCGGCATCGCGCGATTCAACGAGGTGTGCCGCGAGAGCGTGCTCACCTACACCGACGAGTGGGAGCGCTTCTCGGGGCGCATCGGCTACTGGCTGGATTACTCCAGGCCGTACGTCACCTACCACGCGGAGTACATCGAGTCCGTGTGGTGGCTGCTGAAGCAGATCGCCGACCGGGGGCTCGTGTACCGCGGGCACAAGATCCTGCCGTACTGCCCGCGCTGCGGCACCGGCCTCAGCAGCCACGAGGTCGCGCTCGGCTACAAGGACGTCAAGGACCCGTCGCTCTACGTGACGATGCCGCTCCTGAACGACGACGGCACCGAGGAGGGGCGCGAGTTCCTGGTGTGGACCACCACGCCGTGGACGCTGGTCTCCAACGTGGCGCTCGCCGTCAACCCGGAGCTGGAGTACGCCGAGGTGGACTGGGAGGGGCGCACCGTCATCCTGGTGGCCGCGCGCGTCCCCGCGCTCTTCGGCGCCGAGGCGAAGGTGCTGCGTACTTTTCCCGCGTCGGAGATCGTGGGGCAGCGCTACAAGCGGCCCTTCGACTGGGTGGACCTCGCGGCCTTCCCGGACGAAGAGGTGAAGCGAGCCTGGCGCGTCCTCCCCGCGGACTTCGTGTCGGCGGGGGACGGCACGGGGATCGTGCACATGTCGCCCGCGTTCGGCGCGGACGACTACGCGGTGTGCCGCGAGCACGGCCTCCCCGTTCTGCAGCCGGTGGACGACCGCGGCGCCTTTCGCGCGTCGCTGCCGCTGGTGGGCGGGAAGTTCGTCAAGGACGCGGACACGGAGCTGGTGATCGAGCTCAAGAAGCGCGGCCAGGTGTTCCGCTCCACGCGCGAGGAGCACAGCTACCCGCACTGCTGGCGCTGCCAGAGCCCGCTGCTGTACATGGCGCGCGACTCGTGGTTCATCCGCACCACCGAGGTCCGCGACCGGCTGCTGGCCAACAACGCGCAGGTCAACTGGTACCCGCCCGAGGTGGGGAGCGGCCGCTTCGGCGAGTGGCTGGAGAACAACGTGGACTGGGCCATCTCCCGCACCCGCTACTGGGGGACTCCGCTCCCCTTCTGGGTGTGCGACGAGCACCCGGCGCACCTGGAGTACATCGGCGGCTTCGACGAGCTGCGCGAGCGCACCGGGCTGTCCGAGCTTCCCGATCCGCACCGCCCGTACGTGGACGACCTCACGTGGCCCTGCCACCAGTGCAGCGGCACCATGCGGCGCACGCCGGAAGTGGTGGACGTGTGGTTCGATTCGGGCGCCATGCCGTTCGCGCAGCACCACTTCCCGTTCGAGAACCAGAAGGTGTTCGAGCGGCAGTTTCCCGCGGACTTCATCTGCGAGGGGGTGGACCAGACGCGCGGGTGGTTCTACTCGCTCCTGGCCATCTCCACGCTGCTGGGGCGCGGCCCGTCGTACCGCAACGTGGTGGTGAACGATCTGGTGCTGGACGCCGAGGGGCTGAAGATGTCCAAGTCCCGCGGCAACGTGGTGAACCCGTGGGAGGCCATCGAGCAGTTCGGCGCCGACGCGGTGCGCTGGTACCTGCTCACCTCGTCGCACCCCTGGCTGCCGAAGCGCTTCGATCCGGACGGCGTCAAGGAAGTGCAGCGGAAGACCTTCGACACGCTGCGCCAGACGTACCGCTTCTTCGCGCTCTACGCCGGCCTGGAAGGATGGCGGCCCGGCGACGACCCGAAGCCGGCGGACCGTTCGGTGCTCGACCGCTGGCTTCTCTCCCGCCTCTCGTCGGTGACGGCGGCGGTGGGGGAGAACATGGAAGGGTTCAACCTGACGCACTCGGTGCGCGCCATCGCCGACTTCGTGGTGGACGACCTGTCCAACTGGTACGTCCGCCGCTCCCGCGACCGCTTCTGGGGCAGCGCGGACCGCGCCGACACGCGCGCCGCCTTCGCCACGCTGAACGAGGCGCTGGCCACCGTTTCGCGCCTGATGGCCCCCGTCGCGCCCTTTCTGGCGGACTGGCTTCACCGCGCCCTGTGCGAAACCAGCGTGCACCTGGCCGACTATCCTGTGGCCGACCGCGCGCGCGTGGACGAGGAGCTGGAGCGGGGGATGGATGCCGTGCGCGTGCTCAGCACCCTGGGCCGCGCCGCGCGAGAGGCGGTGTCGATCCGCGTGCGCCAGCCGCTGGGCACGGTGTACTGCGTGGTGCCCGCGGGGGTGCGGGCGGACGAGGACCTGCTCGCTATCCTTCGCGACGAGCTGAACGTGAAGCAGGTGGCGTTCATGGACCGCGCCGAGGAGCTGGTGACCTTCAGCGCGCGGCCCAACTTCAAGGTGATCGGCGCCAGGTTCGGCAAGGCGACGCCGAAGGTCGGCGAGGCCATCCGCCACCTCACCTCCGAAGCCCTGGCGGCATTCCGGGGCGGCGCGCCGCTCACCGTGCAGGCGGACGGCGAGACGTACACGCTGTCCGGCGACGAGCTGGACATCGTGCAGGGCGCCAGGGGCGAGTTCGTGGTGCAGTCGGAGGGCGGCTTCACCCTTGCGCTCGACCCCACGCTGACCCCCGAGCTGCGCGGCGAGGGGCTGGCACGCGAGGTCGTCAACCGGGTGCAGAAGCTGCGCAAGGACACGGGGCTGGAGGTGAGCGACCGCGTCCGGCTGGGCGTGCTCGGCGGGGCGGAGCTGGTGGCGGCGATCGACGGCTTCCGCGCGCTGGTGATGGGCGAGACGCTGGCGACGGAGTTGGAGACGGGACCCGGGCCGGGCGCGGACGGGTACGAGGCGGTCCGCGAGGTGGACCTGGACGGAGTCACGGCGACGATCGCGCTGGCACGCGTCGCGCCCACCGAACCCAAGTGAGATGAACGAGACGCTGATGACGCAGACGGAGCCGTCCGTGGGTAGCGCGATCCCCGAGACTCCGGCCGAGGCCCGGAGCAAGGCGGTGCTTTACGTGGGGATGGTGCTGGGCGTGATCATCGCCGACCAGATCACCAAGTGGGTGGTGCTGCGCACGCTGCGCCTCTACGACCCGGTGCCGGTGCTGGGCGACTTCTTCCGCCTCACCTTCATCTACAACCGGGGCGCCGCGTTCGGCATCCACGTGGGCGGGTGGTCGCGCATCGTCTTCATGCTGCTGGCGGTGGTAGCCACCATCGCGCTGGGGATGATGTACCGCTCCACCCCCTGGCGCGACCGGGTGCGGCTGATCGCAATCGCGGGCGTCACCGGCGGGGCCATCGGCAACCTGATCGACCGGGTGCGCTCGTCGCGCGGGGTGATCGACTTCCTGGACTTCGGCCTGGGCGGCGTGCGCTGGCCCGTCTTCAACGTGGCGGACATCTTCGTCACATGCGGCGCGCTGGTGCTCGCCTTCTCGCTGTGGCGGGAGGAGCAGCAGGTGGAGCGCGGCAAGGATGCCTCGCGCTGAAGAGACGCGGGAACTCGTCGCGGACGAGTCCGCGGGCGAGCGGCTGGACAGCTGGCTGGCGGCGCGGCTGGACACCTCGCGCTCCCGCGCCGCCCAGTGGATCGAGGAGGGGCGCGTCCTCCTGAACGGCGTCCCCCCGAAGAAGCGCGACCGCCCCTCCGCCGGCGACCGCGTCACCATCACCCTCCCCGCGCCGGAGCCCTCGCCGCTGGCGGCGGAGGAGATCCCGCTGGACGTGGTGTACCAGGACGCGGACCTCCTGGTGCTCAACAAGGCCGCGGGGATGGTCGTCCACCCCGCGCCGGGGCACTCCACCGGCACGCTGGTCAACGCCCTCCTCCACGCCGTGGGCGACCTGTCGGGGATCGGCGGCGTGCTGCGCCCCGGCATCGTGCACCGGCTGGACCGCGACACCAGCGGGCTGATGATCGTGGCCAAGCACGACGAGGCCCACCGCGTCCTTTCCGACGCCCTCAAGCGCCGCGACATCCGCCGCGCCTACCTGGCCGCCGCCTGGGGCCACCTGGCCGAGGAGCGCCTCACGGTGGACGCCCCCATCGGCCGCCATCCCGCCGACCGCAAGCGGATGGGGATCGTGCCCGACGGCCGCCGCGCCGTCACCCACTTCCGCCGCATGGAGCGCTGGCGCGCCGCGGACCTGGTGCGCGCCGACCTGGAGACGGGCCGCACTCACCAGATCCGCGTCCACCTCCTGCACCTGGGCCACCCGGTGGTGGGCGACACCACCTACGCCGCCGACCGCCACAAGGGCGTCTCGGGCCCGGACCGCAACTGGGCCGCGGGCCTCGCCAAGCGCGTCCACCGCCAGTTCCTCCACGCCTACGAGCTCCACTTCGTCCACCCGCGCACGGGCGAGGAGCTGAGCTTCCAGGCGCCGCTCCCGCCGGAGCTGGAAGCGGCGGCGGAGTGGGCGCGGGGCCCTCACCCCGCGGCCTGAGAGCCGCCACCCTCTCCCACAAACAGCGTGGGAGAGGGGACTACTTCCTGTGACGCGAGCGAAGAACGCGGCGTGCGGAGAGGCGGGCGAGGCAGGCCTCGCCCTACCGGGGCATGACGTGCGGCCGGGCTCGGCCGGCGGGCAGCGGAAGTAGTCCCCTCCCAGGGCAGTTGCTGGGAGAGGGTGGCAGCTGTAAGCTGCCGGGTGAGCGCCCCGCCGTTTCTTGACCCCGCCCGCACCCCCCGCTATACTCCCCTCTCACCTCCCGCGCGATAGCTCTCCCGGCCCGGCAATGCTCCCAAACGAAAGCCAAGACCTCGCCGATCCGGCTGCGCTGGAGCGGGTGGTGCTGTTCGTCGCCGGGCGGCACAGCTTCGGGGTGGCGATCGACCGCATCCGTGAGATCATCCCGGCGCGGCCGTACACGCCGCTCCCCGGGAGCGGCGAGCACGTCTGCGGGCTGATCAACCTGCGCGGGCGCATCGTGACGGTGATCGACCTCGGTGCCCGCCTCCGCCTCCCGCCTTCGTCGGCCGTACCGGACCACAGCATCGTGATCGTGGACCACGACGACCGCCTGGTGGGGATGGCGGTGGAGGAGGTCGCGCGCATCGTGGAGGTGGACCCCGAGTCGCTGCAGACCTCGGCCGAGGTGCTCCGCTCGCTGCGCATCGACCGTGCGTACCTGCGCGGCGTGGGCGAAGTGGACGGCCAGATCTTCGTGGCCGT
>DASVSA010000102.1:0-6972 GCA_036388335.1 Longimicrobium sp.
CCTACAAAGATGCGGCCGGCAAGAGGGATACACGTCGCACCGACACAGAGGATGCGCCCCCTCCCCCGCACGCGGGGGAGGGGGACGGGGGGCGGGGGCCCCCCGTCAGCACGCCGCAGGCTTCGTCCCTCACGCACGCACTAGGCACTTGGCACTTGGCACTAGGCACTAGGCACCAGGCACTTGGCATTAGTCACCAGGCACTTCCGTGAAAATCGAAGAGATCGCGGTCGGGATGACGGCGGAGTTCAGCAAGACGGTCACGGAGGCGGACGTGGTGATGTTCGCGGGGGTGACGGGGGACTTCAATCCCGCGCACGTGGACGCGGTGGCGGCGGAGCGGGGGCCGTTCGGGGGGCGGATCGCGCACGGGATGCTCTCGGCGTCGTTCATCTCCACCGTGCTCGCCATGCGGCTGCCGGGGCCGGGGACCATCTACCTGTCGCAGGGGCTGCGCTTCCTGCGGCCCGTGAGGATCGGCGACACGGTGACGGCGAAGGTGGAAGTGGCGGAGACGATGGCGGCAAAGCGGCGCGTACGGCTGGCCACCTGGGTGGAGAACCAGGCGGGAGAGAAGGTGGTGGAAGGCGAGGCGCTGGTGATGGTGCCCGAGTAGGCGCGCGGCCCGGACGGTCCGAGCCGGCGAAACGCGATGAAGATCCACCCGCGCGACTGCGACCGCGGACGCGCACACATTCCCACAGCATGGGAGATCCTTCCATGATCAGCAGCACCCGGCGCCACCCCTGGCGCGCGCTCCTCCTGGCGGCCTCCATGGCCGCCACACCGGCCCTCGCGGCCGCCCAGAACGGAATGGTCCGGGGGACGGTGGCGGGCCCCGACGGCGACGCCATCCGCTCCGCCCAGGTGACGGTGGTGGGCACCCGCTACGGCACCGCCACCAACGCCATGGGGCAGTTCACCCTCACCGGCATCCCCGCCGGGCCGCGGCAGATCCGCGTGTCGCGAGCGGGCTTCCTGGCCAGCACCACCGCCGTGACCGTGAACGCCGGCGAGGAGGCGCTGCTGGCCGTGCGCCTGGAGACGTCGCCGGTGGAGCTGGACGCGCTGGTGGTATCGGCCAGCCGCCGCGCCGAGCGCCGCAGCGAGGCGCCGGTGACCGTGACGCGCGTGGGGCCCGAGGTGCTGGACAACGTGGCGGGCGGCTCCTTCGTGGGCGCGCTGAAGCAGGCCAACGGCCTGGACTTCGTGCAGGTGGGGATGACCAGCGTGGGGATCAACGCGCGCGGCTTCAACTCCTCGTTCAACAACCGGATGCTGATGCTGGAAGACGGCCGCATCGCCGTCCTCCCCGAGAACGGGCTGCCGGTGGGCTCCCTCACGGCCATCCCCAAGATCGACCTGGCGGGGATCGAGGTGGTGGTGGGCCCCGGCTCGGCCCTGTACGGCGCCGACGCGTCCAACGGCGTGCTCACGCTGCAGAGCAAGGACCCGCGCGAGTTCCCGGGGACGCAGGTGGAGGTGGCGGGCGGCAGCCGGCAGTACACCGACGTGCAGGCGCGCCACGCGGGTGTGCGCGGCAGCTTCGGGTACAAGCTGGCAGGCGAGTACAACCAGTTCAACGACTGGTCCAACCGCATCGGCGCCACGGCCGCCGCCAACGCGCCCAAGGAGATGTCCGTGGGCGACACCACGGGGCTCAACTGGGAGAGCGACGTCACCCGCGGCACCGGCGCGGTGGTGTACTACCGCGGCGACGCGCAGTTCGAGGTGAACGCGGGGTGGAGCCGCACCAACGGGGTGGGGCAGACCAACGTGGGGCGCAACCAGCTGGTGGACTGGACGTACCAGACCCAGCAGTTCAAGGCCACCCTGCCGCGCTTCTACTTCACGGCGTACCACACCGAGAGCGACGCCGGCAAGAGCTACGCGGCCAACCGATACACCTCCTTCCGCGCGACGCCGGCCCTCGCCGCCAGGACGGACGAGGAGATCCGGCAGCTCTCGGACTGGCCCAGCAACGGACAGCTCTTCGCGGCCGAGTTCCAGAACAACTTCCGCGTCCGCCCGCTCCTCAACACCAGCGTGGTGTGGGGCGCGCAGGTGAGGCACGACGTGGTGAGCAGCGAGCGCCAGTGGCTCACCGACCGCCTCACGGGCGAGGACCTCACCATCGGCCAGCGCGGCGTCTACATGCAGACGGAGACGCCGCTCTTCCCGCAGCTCAAGCTGATGCTGGCGGGGCGCTACGACGACCACGAGAACTACGACGCGCAGTTCTCGCCCAAGGCCGGCCTGGTGTACACGCCGGTGCCGGGGCACTCGGTGCGCGCCTTCTTCAACCGCGCGTTCAAGAGCCCGTCCACGCTGCAGACCAACTTCTACATCCCCAACTTCGCCCCCTCCATCGGCGTGTTCGGCAACCGTGAAGGCATCACGGTGAAGAACGCGGCGGGCGCCATCGTGCGCGCCTACTCGCCCATGGAGCCGGAGGAGAACCGCACCTGGGAAGTGGGCTACAAGGCGCTGATCAACGGCCGGCTGTTCGTGGACGTGGCGGGCTACTACAGCCGCTACACCAACTTCATGAGCCCGCTCACCGTCATCGCCAACCCCTTCGCCGCGGGCGGCGCCGCCACCACCGCGTTCGGCGCGGACGGCAAGCCGCTGACCGACGAGGACGGCAAGCCGCAGATCGCCCTCACCTACTTCAACCTGGGCGAGGCGACGCTCAAGGGCACCGACATCGCGGCCAACTACGTGCTGAGCCGCAAGGTGGACTTCACGGGCACCGTGTCGCTGGTGGAGCTGGACGGGATCACGGGGATCGACACCAAGGTCCCCGGCGAGGTGGAGGCCACCGCTCTCAACTCGCCCGTCACCAAGTGGACGCTGGGCACGCGCCTGCGCGACCTGGGCAACTGGCAGGGCGGGCTCACGGCGCGCTACGTGAACGGCTACCAGTTCAACTCGGGGATCAACAAGGGCCGCATCCCCACCTTCTCCACGCTGGACCTGAACGTGGGGTACCGGGTGCCGCGCTTCCGCTCGGCCATCAACCTGGGCGTCAGCAACCTGTTCGGCTGCACCAGCGACAACCCGGCGACTCCGGACGATGACGGCGGGTGCGGCTTCGACCGGCGCCACATGGAGATGATCAACATGCCGGAGATCGGCACGATGGTCTTCCTGGGGCTGCGGTTCGACACCAAGTAGGCTCACACAGAGGCACAGAGGCACAGAGATCACTTCATCTCTGTGCCTCTGTGGCTCTCGCTCCTGAAGAATATCCTATGACTGCGGCACTCATCGTGATGGCGGCACTCGCGGCGGACACGACGGGGAGCTGGGAGTGGCACACGCACACCGGCGAGGCGGGAGCGAGGCGCTACCGCCTGTTCGTGCCCGCGTCGGCCAAGGATGGGGCGCCGCTGGTGGTGATGCTGCACGGGTGCACGCAGGACCCCGACGACTTCGCGCGGGGCACGAGGTTCAACGAGGCGGCGGCCGATGCGGGGGTGATGGTCGCGTACCCCGAGCAGACGGCGGCTCACAATCCGCAGAAGTGCTGGTCGTGGTACGATCCCGCCCACCAGGCGCGCGGCGGCGAGCCCGCGCTGGTGGCCGGGATCGCGCGCGAGGTGATGGCCGCGCGGCGCGCGGACCCGCGCCGCGTGTACGTGGCCGGCGTCTCCGCCGGCGCGGCGATGGCGGTCAACACGGCGGTGGCGTACCCCGAGCTCTTCGCGGCGGCGGGCGCACACTCCGGCATCGCCAACCGCGCCGCCACCTCCGTCCCCCAGGCGCTGGTGGCGATGCAGCGCGCCACGCCCGCCCCGGACTCCGTCGCGGCCGCGCAGGCGACGGCACTGCGCGCGGCGCTGGGCACGGGAAACGCCGTTCCGCTCATCGTCTTCCACGGCGCCGCGGACCCCGTGGTGAAGCCGGAGAACGGCCGCCAGCTCGCCGCGCAATGGGCGCGCGCGGGCGGCCTCAAGGACTTCCAGCGCCACGCGGCGGATACCGGCGGCCTGCGCGCCACACGCGACGTGTACGGTCCCTTCCTGGAGGTGTGGACGGTGGAGGGGCTGGGCCACGCCTGGTCCGGCGGCTCGCCCCAGGGCACCTACACCGACGCCCGCGGCCCCGACGCCACGCGCGAGATGCTCCGCTTCTTCCTCGATCACACGCGTTGAAGCCATGACCTTTCCCCCGCACCCCGATCCGCTGCGCTTCTGGCGGCGCGCGGCGCCCTCGCGCACGGCGCTGGTGGACCGCACCCGCGGCGTGCGCCTCAGCTACGCGGAGCTGGACGCCGCCGCCGACCGCTGGGCCGCGCTGCTGAGGGCCCGCGGCATCGGGCGGGGCGCGCTGGTGGGCGTGCTCGCGGGGAACCGCCACGAGATCCCGGAGCTCTTCTTCGCCTGCGGGCGCGTGGGGGCGGCGCTCGTGCCGCTCAACTGGCGCCTCGCCGCCGCCGAGCTCGCTCCCATCCTGGCCGATGCGCGCCCGGAGCTCGTCTTCGGGGAGGAGCGCTTCCGCGCGCAGGTGGATGGGGTGGAGTGGATCGACCTGGACCACGACGTCCCGGCGCTCCTCCGCCGCGGCGGCCCCGCCGCGCCCGACGTGGAGCTGCTGGGCGAGGACCCCGCGCTCATCCTCTACACCTCGGGGAGCACGGGAACGCCCAAGGGCGCCATCCTCCCGCACCGCCAGGTCGTATGGAACGCCATCGCCACCGCCACCGCCTGGGAGCTGGGCGCGGACGATGTCGTCCCGGTATCCACCCCGCTCTTCCACACGGGGGGATGGAACGTCTTCGCGACGCCGGCCTGGCACCGCGGCGCGACGGTGGTGCTCTTCGACGGGTTCGATGCGGACGGCTTCCTGGCCGCCGTGGAGGAGGAGGGGATCACCACGGCGCTCACCGTCCCCACGCAGCTGCTGATGCTCACCGAGAGCCCGCGCTGGGGGCGGCCGCTGCCGAGGCTGCGCGCCTTCGTCTCGGGCGGCGCGCCCTGCCCGGCCGCGCTCGCGGAGCGGGTGAGGGCGGCTGGGTATCGCTTCCGCGAGGGGTACGGCCTCACCGAGTGCGGCCCCAACTGCTTCGCCATCTCGGACGAAGAGGCGCGCGCCCGGCCGGGGAGCGTGGGATGGCCCGTCCCCTTCCTGGAGATGCGCCTGGAGACGGCCGACGGCCGCGAGGCGGAGCCCGGCGAGCCGGGAGAGCTCCTCCTGCGCGGCCCTCAGCTCTTCGCCGGCTACCTGCGCGCCCCCCAGCGCACCGCCGAAGTCCTGTCGCCCGACGGGTGGCTGCGCACCGGCGATCTGGCCCGCCGCGACGCCGACGGCGCGTACTCCATCTGCGGGCGCCGCAAGGAGATGTACATCTCGGGCGGCGAGAACGTCTTTCCCGGCGAGGTGGAGTCCGCGCTCGCCGACTGCCCGGGCGTGGCCGAGGCCGTGGTGGTGGGCGTGAGCGACGAGCGCTGGGGCGAGGTGGGGCGCGCCTTCGTGGTGCTGCGCGCGGGCGAGTACGGCACCGGCGAGGCGGAGGTGGTGGCCCACGCGCGCACGCGGCTGGCCGCCTACAAGGTCCCGCGCTCGGTCTTCATCCTCCCCGAGATCCCGCGGCTCGGCTCCGGCAAGCCCGACCGCGCGGCGCTCCTCCGCTGGACGCCGCGCGAGGTGGCCCGATGACCGCCCGCGCCAAGGGCTCGGCGCTGCGCTCCACCCTCGCCTTCGTCGCCGAGCGCGCGGGCGAGGGCGCGGTGGACGAGGTGCTGGGCCGCCTGCGCCCGGACGAGCGCCGCGCGGTCGCCGCCGTCACCGCCACGGACGAGGTGCCGATGGAGCTGATGAGGTCGCTCTGGCGCGCCACTGACGCCGTGCTGGGCCCCGCGGACCCGGGGTGGCCCGAGCGCTCGGGCGCGTACTCCATCGAGGGCGCGGGGGTGCAGCTCTACGGCGGCATCCTCCTCAAGCAGTCGCCGCTGGAGTTCCTCACGCAGCGCGTCTCCCTCTTCCGGCTCTTCTACCAGCCGGGCAACATGGAGGTGGTGGAGGCCGAGCCGGGCCGCGCCGTCCTGCGCCTGGTGGGCTTCGACCCCGGCGACACCACCTTCTGCCGCCGCCAGACCGGCGGCCTCCTGCGCTCCGTGGAGCTGGCGGGCGGCACCTCTTCCTCCGTCCGCCACGTCCGCTGCTCCGTGGAGGGCGACGCCTTCTGCGAGTGGGAGCTGCGCTGGGAGTAACTACGGGGCTCACACAGAGACACAGAGGCACGGAGAAAGAACATCTTCTCCGTGCCTCTGTGTCTCTGTGTGAGATCAGGTCGTCAACGTCCGCGCGAGGATGAGGACGTGGGGGGGCTTGAGGGCGGTCATGTGGTTGCCGGGGACCCGGATGGGGACCAGGTGCGGCGCCCAGCGACGCCAGCCGGCGACGCGCTCCTCGAAGCGATCGGGGTCCGCGGGGTCGTCCACGAGCACCAGGCGGAGCGGGCCGGGGTCGGGGGCGTCTGGCGTGTAGGTGGCGCGCAGGGCGCTGGCGAAGCCGCGGAAGGGGCCGCGGAGGAGGCCCGCGTCCGAGCGGGCGGGGAGGAGGCCCGCACCCACGACGCGCTGGTGGAGGAGGCGCAGCCTGCCGGGCTCGTCCAGCGCGTCGAGCGCGGCGTCGTCGATGCCGAACGGGCGCTCCGCGGCCTGCTCGAAGAGCGCCACCAGGCGGAGGAACGCCTCGCGGTGGTCGTACTCCCCGCCCCCGCTTCCGGGCACGCGCGTGTCGATGAGGGTAAGCGAGGCGACGGGGCGGCCCGCGCGGCGCAGGCGCGCGGCCATCTCGAACACCACCCATCCCCCGAAGGAGTGGCCCAGCAGGTGGACGGGCCCGGCCGGGAACGCCTCGTCCAGCGCGCGCAGGTACGACGCCGCCGCGGCCCGCACCGTCGCGTGGGGGATGGCGGCGCCGTCCAGACCGCGCGGCTGGAAGCCGTAGACCGGCCCGGCCCCC